>SHXK01000001.1 GCA_009693335.1 Betaproteobacteria bacterium
CACCCGGCATACCGCCCGGCATACCGCCCATCATTCCACCCGGCATACCGCCCGGCATTCCGCCCATCATCCCGCCGGGCATGCCTCCCATTCCGCCCATCATCCCGCCGGGCATGCCTCCCATGCCTCCCGGCATACCACCGGGCATTCCAGGCATACCACCCATCCCACCTGGCATTCCGGGCATACCGCCCATGCCTCCCGGCATACCACCGGGCATTCCTCCAGGCATACCCCCGCCTGGCATGCCACCCATCGTTCCCATGTCACCACCGGGCATACCGCCCGGTGTGCCAGGCATTCCGCCCGGTGCGCCGCCTGGCAGACCGGTCATGCCGGGCGTACCACCCGGCATCCCGCCGGTCACGGCGCCCGGGCCACTACCGGGCTCGCCGCTAGCTGGTCCGGCCTGAAGGCCACCCGTACCGCCGATCACACCCGGCCCCGCCACACCAGTACCCACCGTGTCGCCAGCCACACCTCCAACCGCCCCCGCTCCGGTAGGCCCGGTCCCCGTGCCAACAGGCGCTGTTTGCTGCGCCGGGGCAGTGCCAGGGGTTTGGGATTGGGGGGCAGTGCCTGAGGCAGGAGGCTGAGCACCAGAAGCCGGGGCTTGCGTGGCCGGTGCGCCCGTCGGATTAGGGGAACCCGTTTGCGCCTGCGCAAGAATAATTGGCGCTGGTGCGCTGGGCGCTTCTACGGATGCCGAGGTTTCTTCCATGTGCGTTTCGCCTTTCAAAACAACCCGGTGACCGCGACCTTTTAAAAAGGTCCGCTATTTGTCATAACTTTTTAATCTATAACATATTTCGGGAAGTGGTGCTTGACAGTGTGGTAACCGATTGTCACCACCAACGCGCGGCGTCCGCGTCATGGCGCGATCCCTCCAGCGGCTGCGCACAATATGCTTAGCTAGTCCGCCTGTTTCCTGAGAAACGCCGGAATGTCGTACTTCTCGACACCGCTGTTGGCGAGCGCCTCGACCTGCGCGTTGCGATCACGCCTGCGGAACACCGCCGGCGTATCCGACATCGCGTTGTAGTCGGGGGTGGATCCCGCCATGCCCACATTGGAAAATGCGGGCTGATTGTCGGTCCCGGTTTTCTGCGTCACCACCAGCTGCGGCTTGTGCTGGCGTGCGCCGTGCGGGTGGCCCAAGCCGGTGGCCACGACCGTGACCCGCAGATCCTCGCCCAAGGTATCGTCGTAAACGCCACCGTAGATGATGGTCGCATCTTCGGCGGCGAGAGCGCGGATGGTGTTCATCACCTCTCGGGTCTCGCGCAATTTGAGGCTCGAGCGCGAAGCCGTGATGTTGACCAGCACGCCGCGCGCGCCGGCCAGGTTCACACCTTCCAGCAGCGGGCAGGCGATCGCCTGCTCCGCGGCGATGCGCGCCCGATCAATGCCGTTCGCCACCGCTGAGCCCATCATCGCCACGCCCTGCTCGGACATCACGGTGCGCACGTCCTGGAAGTCCACGTTCACCAGGCCCGGCTGGTTGATGATCTCGGCGATGCCAGCGACCGCGTTGTTCAGCACGTCATCGGCGGCTTCGAAAGCGTCTTCCTGGGTCACGTCGTCGCCGAGCACCTCTTCCAACTTGTCGTTGAGGATCACGATCAGCGAATCCACGTGCGGCGCCAGCTCTTCGATGCCCCGCTCGGCGATTTTCATGCGCTTGGAGCCTTCCCAGGTAAAGGGCTTGGTGACCACCGCCACGGTGAGGATGCCCAGGGAACGCGCCACCTCGGCAATGACCGGACCCGCGCCGGTGCCGGTGCCGCCGCCCATGCCGGCGGTGATGAACACCATGTGCGAGCCAGCGAGCGTTTCCTCGAGGCGCGCGCGCTCGGCGATCGCCACGGCTCTCGCTTCCTCGGGTTTGGCGCCCGCCCCCAGTCCGCTGCTGCCGAGCTGGATCAGATTGCGCGCCTTGCTGCGGGCCAGCACCTGCGCGTCGGTATTGGCGGCGTAAAACTCGACGCCTTCGACGCCCTTCTCGATCATGTGATCAACGGCGTTGCCGCCCGCGCCGCCGACACCGATCACCCTGATTACCGGACCTGCCGCTTGCTCGTTTACGATTTCGAACATTTTTTTCTCCTTACCGGTTGGTCCAACATCAAAAATTCCTCTGAAACCAATCGCGCATCCGCGCCAATACCGCGCCCACGGAGCCGTTGTGCTTGGCAGTGCGCCCTTGCTGCAATTGGCTGGCGCCTTCGAATAAGAGGCCCATGGCGGTGGCGAAGCGCGGACTGCGTACCACCTCCGCCAAGCCGCCCTGGTACTTCGGCGCGCCGATGCGCACCGGCATGTGAAAAATCTCTTCGCCCAGCTCGACCATGCCTTGCATCATCGAGCTGCCGCCCGTGAGCACGATGCCGGAGGACAGCAGCTCCTCATAACCGGATTCGCGCAGCACCTTCTGCACCATGGAAAACAGTTCTTCGACCCGCGGCTCGATGACTTCGGCGAGCATCTGGCGCGACATGACGCGCGGCGCGCGCTCGCCGATGCCGGGCACCTCGATCATTTCGTTGGCATCGGCAAGCTGGCGCAGCGCCACGCCGTGGCGCGTTTTGATCGCTTCGGCCTCGGCGGTCGGCGTACGCAGGGCCATCGCGATGTCATTGGTGATCTGGTCGCCGGCGATCGGGATCACTGCGGTATGGCGGATCGCGCCGTGGGTGAAGATGGCAAGGTCGGTGGTGCCGCCGCCGATGTCCACCAGACACACGCCCAAGTCGCGTTCATCGTCCGAGAGCACCGCGCGCGCGGCGGCGAGCGGCTGCAGGATCAGGTCGTTCACCTCCAGGCCACAGCGCCGCACGCACTTGACGATGTTCTGCGCCGCCGACACCGCGCCGGTGACGATGTGTACCTTCACTTCCAGGCGCACGCCAGACATGCCCACCGGCTCGCGCACATCCTCCTGGCCGTCGATGATGAATTCCTGCCGCAGAACGTGAAGAATCTGCTGATCGGTCGGAATGTTGACGGCCTTCGCCGTATCCACCGCGCGCGCCACATCCAGCGCGCTCACCTCGCGGTCTTTCACCGCCACCATGCCGGTGGAATTAAAGCTGCGGATATGGCTGCCGGCGATGCCGGTGTAGGCCGAGGCGATCTTGCAGCCGGCCATCAGTTCGGCTTCCTCCAACGCGCGCCGGATGTCCGCGACAGTGGCTTCGATGTTCACCACCACGCCTTTTTTGAGGCCCTTGGATTCATGGTCGCCCATACCAAGCACGCTCAGCACACCGTCGGGCCCCAACTCGGCCACCAGCGCCGCCACCTTGGAGGTGCCGATGTCCAGGCCGACGACGAGCTGGCGGTTGTCTTTTGCCATCTCAACTTTTCCAGCCGGCGACGCGCAGGGCGAAGCCGTTCGGGTAGCGCAGGTCCACGTAGCGGTCCTCGTTAGCGGCGCGGCGCGGCAAACGTGCGAGCGATTCCGGGTGGGCGGCGATAAAGCGCGTCAGGCGCTGCTCGACCGACTCGGCGCCGTCGCGGCCGAGCTCAAGATTCAGGCCGCCGGCCAAGCGCAGCTGCCAGGCGTGGCGCGGCGTCAACACCACCGCCACCACCACCCGATCGGGGATCTCTCCCAGCGGCGCCAGCAGTTCGCCAAAACGCCGGTAACGCCGCGCCAGTTCGGCGGCGCTGCCCGCCGGGCCGGCAAGGAGCGGCAGCTTCGCCGCGCTACCCTCATCCATGGGTGCTGCGAAGGGCTCGCCAAAAGTGTTTACCAGACCCCGCGACTGGAGCTCGCCCACGCCCTGGCCCCAGCGCGCGTAGGCAATGTGCTCTTCGAGCTTGACTTCGATGCGCTGCGGCCAAACGCGTCGCAGCTCCACGCGCCGCACCCAGCTGACCTGCTCCAGGCGCTCGCGCACTGTGGCCAAGTCGGCGGCGAAAAAATTACCACCGACTCCCTCCAGCGCACTTTCGATGTCGGCGGCAGCGGCGTGCTTCAGCTCGCCTCGCACCACGACCTCTTCTAGCGGGAACAGTGGTGAACGCAGCAGCAGTTGCAAACCGGCGTAGGCGAACAGCAGCAGCGCCAGCCCAATCAGGAGGTTGGCTGCCGCGTTCAACATTCTTGGGTTATCCCACATGGGATCCTTCCAGAATCTTCACGCACAGCTCGGCGTAGGAAATACCCGCCGCGCGCGCCGCCATGGGCACCAGGCTGTGGCCGGTCATGCCGGGCGAAGTATTGACTTCGAGCAGCCAGGGCTCGTCTTGCGCATCGAGCATCAGGTCGACGCGCCCCCAAGCGGAGCAGCCCAGCAAATTGAAAGCTTGCAAGGCGAGCGCGTTCAGGGCTTGTTCCTTCTGCGCCGGCAAACCGCAGGGACAAATGTATTTTGTGGCGTCGGTGAAATACTTGTTCTGGTAGTCGTAGTTGCCTTGCGGCGCCTCGATGCGGATCAAAGGCAGCGTCGCGCCGTCCAGGATGCTGGCGGTGAATTCGGCGCCTTCGATGTACTGTTCGGCCAGCGCCAGATCGTGGTACTCGTTGGCCGCCAGCTCATAGGCCGCCGGTAACTGCGCCACCGATGTCACTTTGGTCAGACCGAGCGTCGAGCCCTCGCAGGCGGGCTTGACGATCAGCGGCAGCCCAAGCGCGCCCGCGACTTCGTTCCAGTCGTCGTCGGCGGCCAGGATGCGGTAGCGCGGCGTCGGCAAGCCGCTCGCCAGCCAGATCATTTTGCTGCGCCATTTGTCCATGCCGATGGCCGAGCCCAGCACGCCACTGCCGGTATAGGGCAGGCCGAGCACTTCCAGCGCCCCCTGCACAGCGCCGTCTTCGCCACCGCGCCCGTGCAAGGCGATGAAGCAGCGCGCGTAACCTTCGCGCTTTAGCTCGAACAGATCGCGCTCGGCCGGATCGAAAGCGTGCGCGTCCACACCTGCGGAGCACAAAGCCTGGAGTACGCCGTTGCCGCTCATCAGCGAAATCTCGCGCTCGGCCGATTTCCCGCCCAGCAACACGGCGACCTTGCCGAATTTTTCGGGGGCATTCATGCGGCTTCCCCGACGATGTGCACTTCGGGCACCAAGCGGACCTCGGTTTTTTCCTCGACCTCCGCTTGCACCTGCAGGATCAAGCCTTCGATGTCGGCGGCGCTGGCCGCACCGCCCGGATTGACGATGAAGTTGGCGTGCTTCTCCGAGACACGGGCACCGCCGCGCTCGGCCCCTCTCAGTCCGCAGAACTGGATCAGTTTTGCCGCCGTCTTGCCTTCGGCCGGATTGCGGAACACGCTGCCGGCATTGGGCAACTGCAAGGGTTGCGTCGAGCGGCGCTTGCGCAGTAGCGCCTGCATGATGGCGCGCGATTCGTCCCGGTGGCCTTCGGGCAGCCTGAAATGCGCCGAAGCGAACCATTCGTCGCCGTCGCTGCTGGCATCGGCCTTCAACTCGCAGTGGCGATAGCCGAATTCGAATTCTTCCCTGGCGCGGCGGCGCAACTGGCCATGCCGGTTGATGGTCACCACGCGCTCGACAATGTCCCAGGTCTCGCCGCCGTAGCAACCAGCATTGCCGGCGAGCGCGCCGCCGACGGTGCCGGGAATTCCGGTGAGGAACTCGGCGCTGCCCAGGTTGTTGTCGGCCGCGAAGCGCGCGACGCGCGGGCAGGCAACACCCGCTTCGGCATACAACAGCCCGTCTTCCATGCGCGAACGCTTGCTGGCGGCATGGGTCAAGATCACCGTGCCCGGCCAGCCGCCTTCGCGCACCAGCAGGTTGGAGCCCAAGCCGACGAACAGGATAGGCTCGGCCGCCGGCAACTGCCCCAGAAAGTTGGAGAGGTCCTCGAGATCCACCGGAGCGAAGCAGCGCTGCGCGGGGCCGCCCGCTTTCCAGCTCACATGCCACGACATCGGTTGGTCGCGCCGTAGTTCGCCGCGCAGACCCTGGAATTGGATCGTCTCTGTACTCATGACAGGCTCTTACGCATGGCAGAAGCAGCCATGTCGTTACCAATGGCAGAAGCAGCCATGTGCGCCGCCACGGTGCCGATCGAACCCGCGCCCATGCATAGCACCACATCGCCGTCGCGCGCCACCTGCCGGATGCCCTCCGCCATGCGGCCGAGGTCCTCGATAAACACCGGTTCCAGCTTGCCGGCGGAGCGCACGGCGCGCGCCAGGGATGGGCCGTCGGCGGCCGCGATCACCGGCTCGCCCGCCGCGTACACATCGGCGAGCACCAGCGCGTCCGCTGTTGAGAGCACCTTGACGAAGTCCTCGAACAGATCCCGCGTCCGGCTGTAGCGATGCGGCTGGAACGCCAGCACCAACCGGCGGCCGGGAAACGCGCCGCGCGCGGCCGCGATCGTCGCCGCCATCTCCGCGGGGTGGTGGCCGTAGTCGTCCACCAAAGTGAAACACCCACCACCGGGCTTGGTCGCATCCAGGGGGACTTCCCCACAACGCTGGAAGCGCCTGCCCACGCCTCTGAATTCGGCCAGGGCTTTGACGATCGCTGGCTCCGGGATGCCCAGCTCCAGGCCGATGGCGATCGCCGCCAGCGAATTGAGCACGTTGTGGTGGCCGGGCAGGTTGAGGGTAACTTCCATCGGCGGCGCGCTGGCGTGAGGCATGCCGGCGCGCCACACCCGGAAGCGCATCTGACCCGCGGCATGCTCGATGTCTACGGCGCGCACCATCGCTTCCGCGCCCGTACCGTAGGTCACCACCGGCTTGGAGACGAAGGGCAGGATCTCGCGCACATACGGGTCATCCGCGCACAACACCGCGCTGCCGTAGAAAGGCAGGTTCTGCAGGAACTGGACAAAAGCCTGCTTCAGCCGCGCGAAATCGTGCTGATAGGTCTCCATGTGGTCGGCATCGATGTTGGTGACCACCGCGTGCACCGGCTGCAGGTGCAGGAAGCTCGCGTCCGACTCGTCGGCCTCGACGACGATGAAATCGCCCGCGCCCAGACGCGCATTCGAGCCCGCGGCGTTCAGCCTGCCGCCGATCACGAAGGTCGGGTCCATGCCGCCCTCGGCGAGGACGCTCGCCACCAGGCTGGTGGTGGTGGTCTTGCCGTGGGTGCCGGCGATGGCGATGCCCTGCTTCAGGCGCATCAATTCGGCCAGCATCAGCGCACGCGGCACCACCGCGACGCGCTTGGCGCGCGCGGCGGCCACCTCGGGGTTGTCGCCTTTCACCGCGGTCGACACCACCACGGCGTCGGCGCCTTCGATGTTGGCCTTGTCGTGCTTGATGATGATCTTCGCGCCCAACTGGGCCAGACGGCGCGTGGCGGTGTTCTCCGCCAAGTCCGAGCCGCTCACCTGGAAGCCCAGATTCACCAGCACTTCGGCGATGCCGCTCATTCCCGAGCCGCCGATGCCGACAAAATGTATGTGTCTGACCTTGTGCTTCATCCGGGTTTTCCGAGCACGAGCGCCACGCAACGATCGGCGACGACGCTTGCCGCCTCGGGTTTGCCGAGCGACCTTGCCTGCTCCGCCATGGCCAGCAGCGCCGGACGATCCAGCGAGCGGATCACCGCTGCCAGGCTCTGCGGCGTGAGACTTTCCTGTGGCAGCAATATCGCCGCGCCTGGCGCCGACAAAAAACGCGCATTAGCGCTCTGGTGGTCATCCACCGCGTGCGGGAACGGCACCAACACGCTGGCCATGCCGCCCGCCGAGAGCTCGGCGATGGTCATCGCACCGGCGCGGCAGATGACCAGGTCAGCTGCGGCGTAGCGCTGCGCCATGTCGTCGATGAACGCGAGCAGCTCGCCCTGGATGTTTTCTTGCGCGTAATTTTTTTTCAGGCTTGGCAAATGTTTCTCGCCGGACTGATGGACCACCCGCGGCCGGTCGGCGACGGGAAAAAGAGCCAGGGCTCTGGGCACCACCTCGTTCAAAGCCTGCGCCCCCAGGCTGCCGCCCACCACCAGGACGCGCAGCGGCCCGCTCCTGCCGGCGTAACGCGCGGCGGGTGGCGCGATCGCGGCGATCTCCGCGCGCACCGGATTGCCGGTCCATTCGGCGTTCTTCAGCGCATCCGGAAACCCAGCCAGCGTCTTGTCGGCGAGGCCGGCGAGCACGCGGTTGGTGAATCCGGCGATGGCGTTTTGTTCGTGCACCACCAACGGCCGGGCCAGGAGCGAGGCCATCATGCCGCCGGGGAAAGCGACATAACCGCCCATGCCGAGCACCACGTCGGGCCGGATGCGGAAAATCGCGCTGGCACTTTGCCAGAAACCGATCAGCAGCCTGAACGGCAGCAGCAGCTTTGCCGCCAGGCCTTTGCCGCGCAGCGCCGCGGCGCGGATCCACGCCACCGGATAGCCGCGCGCCGGCACCAGCCGCTCCTCGATGCCGCCGCGCGCGCCCATCCACACCACCTTCCAGCCACGGTCGCGTATCTCGTCGGCCACCGCCAGCCCGGGAAACACGTGCCCGCCGGTGCCGCCCGCCATGATGAGGATGGTTTTATTCATGCACTGTCACGCGTTGGGTGAGGAACGCACTCATGCGTTGAGCCCCCGCGCCAGCTGGCGGTTTTCCCAGTCGATGCGGATCAGCACCGCGATCGCCACGCAGTTCACGATCAGGCTCGAACCGCCGAAGCTCATCAGCGGCAGGGTCAGTCCCTTGGTGGGCAGCAGGCCCACGTTGACGCCCATGTTGACGAACGTCTGAAAGCCGATCCAGATGCCGATGCCCTGCGCCAGGAGCGCGGCGAAATTGCGCTCGCGCAGCGCCGCTTGGCGGCCGATGGCGAAAGCGCGCAGCACGACCCAGACGAACAGCGCGATCACACCCAAAACGCCCAGCAGCCCGAGTTCCTCGGCGATCACCGCCAGCAGGAAATCGGTGTGCGCCTCGGGCAGGTAGAGCAGCTTCTCGACGCTGGCGCCGAGGCCGACGCCCAGCCATTCGCCGCGGCCAAAAGCGATCAGCGCGTGCGACAACTGGTAGCCCTTGCCGTAGGCATCGGACCAGGGATCCATGAAGCCGAAGATGCGCTGCATGCGGTATTGCGACGAGAGCACCAGCAGCGCGAAACCCGTGCCGAGCATCGCCAGCAGTGCGCCGAAGTGCCGGCCGCTCATGCCGCCAAGGAACAGCACGCCGAAGGCGGTCATCGCGACTACCACCAGGGCGCCGAAATCCGGTTCACACAGCAGCAGCCACGCCACCACCAGCATCACCCCCAGCATCGGCAGCAGCCCCTGGCGGAAATTTTTCAGCACCGCGTGCTTGCGCACCGTGTAGTCGGCCGCATACAGCACCACCGCCAGTTTCATCAACTCCGAGGGCTGCATGGTGAGCATCCCCAGCTTCAACCAGCGCTGAGCGCCATTGACCTCGCGACCGATGCCTGGAATCAGCACCAGCACCAACAGCACCATGCAGGCGGCAAAAAACCACGGCGCGGCTTTCTGCCAGAGGCGCAGCGGCACCAGGAACACCGCGGTCGCGGTGCTTAGCGCGAGTACCAGATACAGGCTGTGCCGCAGGAGGAAGTAAGCGGGATTGTGGCCCGAGTTGCGGCCCGCTTCGGCGCTCGCAATCGACGACGAATACACCATCACCAGCCCGAGCGAGACCAGCAGCAGCGCCGCCCAGGCGAGCGAACGGTCGTATTCCACCGCCGCAGCGCCGGCGGTTCTCAGCTTGCTGCCTTGTCCAAATACGAAGCTCGCCATCAGTCTTGCAGCCCCTTAACCGCCGCAGCAAAAACCTCTCCGCGGTGCCTGTAGTCGCGAAACATGTCGAAGCTCGCACAGGCGGGCGAGAGCAGCACCGCGTCGCCCGCTGCGGCGATGCGGGCGGCGCGCGCGACGGCCGCCTCGAGGGAAACACAACGCTCCAGCGGCACGCCGGCCAGGCTGAGCGCCCGCTCGATCAGCGCGGCGTCACGACCGATGAGAAGGACCTGCTTGGCGTGCTGCTGGAGGGCGGACGCCAGCGGCGCGAAATTTTGACCCTTGCCTACTCCCCCCAGAATCAGGATCGTTGGTTTCGACATTCCCTTCAGCGCCGCCACCGTGGCGCCGACATTGGTGCCCTTGGAGTCGTCCAGCCATTCGACGCCACCATGCAATGCCACGCGCTGCATGCGGTGCGGCAGGCCCTGGAAGCTGCGCAAGCCGGGCGCCAACGCGGTGAGCGGCACGCCCGCGAACTGGGCGAGCGCGCAGGCCGCCAGCGCATTGGCCACGTTGTGCGCGCCGGCGAGCGGCAGTTCTGCCACCCCGAGGATGGGTTCGGCGCCGCGCGCCAGCCACTCTCGGCCATCGAGGTTCAAGATGCCGAAATCCTCTGGCATGGGCGGCGCATCCAGGCCAAAAGTCACTTGGGCGCGGCCCGGCAGCGACAGCGCCATGGAGGCCGCATCGCCGCGATTAAGGATCTGCACACCGTCACCGGCGAAAATACGCGCCTTGACGCCTACGTACTCAGCGAGCCCGGCATAGCGGTCAAGATGGTCTTCCGAGAGGTTGAGCATTGCCGCCGCGACCGGCGCCAGCGACCAGGTCGTCTCGAGTTGGTAGCTGGAGAGTTCCAGCACCCACGCGGCAGGCGGATGTTTTCTTTGCAGAAGCGCCTCGAGCGCCGGAGGGGAAATGTTTCCCGCAACTTCGCAGTCAACGCCGGCCGCCCGGAGCAGGTGGCCAGTGAGTGCGGTGACTGTGCTTTTGCCATTGGTGCCGGTAATCGCGACGACCTTCTGTCTCACGGCCCAGGCGAACAACTCGATATCGCCAACGATGGGAATATCCCGGGCGCGCGCCGTTTGCACCAGTTCTTCCTGCAAGGACAAGCCCGGGCTGAGGCAAAGCAGATCGATATCTTTCAGCAATGAAGACTTGAAGGTGCCGGTATGCAGCTCGCCGGAAAATTCTTTCTGCCGCGGTGGCGTGGCGCGCGTGTCGGCGGCGCGCACCATGCCGCCCTCACTCTTGACCCAGTTCGCCACCGACAGCCCGGTGTCGCCCAGACCGAGAACCAATACGCGCTTGCCGACCAGCGCCACGGCTTGCGGGCGGGCGAGCGTGCTTAAGAACGGCGGGCGCATATCCATGCTCACCGCAACTTCAGCGTCGAGAGACCAAACAACACCAGCATCATGGTGATGATCCAGAAGCGCACCACCACCTGGGATTCCTTCCAGCCTTCCAGCTCATAGTGGTGGTGCAGCGGCGCCATGCGAAAAATGCGCTTGCCACCGGTGGCCTTGAAGTAGATCACCTGAATCATCACCGACAGGGTTTCGGCGACGAATACGCCGCCCATGATGAACAGCACGATTTCCTGTCGCACAATCACCGCGACGGTGCCCAGCGCGGCGCCCAGCGCCAGCGCGCCGACGTCCCCCATGAACACTTCGGCTGGATAGGCGTTGAACCAGAGGAATCCCAGGCCCGCGCCCACCAGCGCGCCGCAGAACACCGCCAGTTCGCCCGCGCCGGCGACGTAAGGTACGCCGAGGTATTTGGAAAACACGGCGTGGCCAGCGACGTAGGCAAAGATGCCGAGCGCGCCGCCCACCATAACGGTGGGCATGATCGCCAGGCCGTCCAGCCCGTCGGTCAGGTTCACCGCGTTGGAAGTGCCGACGATGACCAAATAAGTGAGCACGATGAAACCGATCGCACCTAGCGGGTAGGCGACGAACTTGAAGAACGGCACGATCAGGGTATTTAGCGCCGGGGTGCTCTGCGCCAGCCAGCCCAGATAGCAGGCTGCGGCCAGTCCGACCACCGACTGCCAGGCGAACTTCGCCTTCGCTGGCAGCCCCTTGGGGTTGCGATGCACCACCTTGCGGTAGTCATCGATCCAGCCGATGGTGCCGAAAGCAAGCGTCACCAGCAGCACTACCCAGAGGTAGCGATTGCCCAGGTCGCCCCACAGCAGCGTGGTGATGGCAATCGACAGCAGTATCAGCGCCCCGCCCATGGTAGGGGTGCCAGTCTTGGTGAGGTGCGACTTGGGACCGTCATCGCGCACCATCTGGCCGATTTTGTAGGCGGCCAGCTTGCGGATCACATAAGGCCCGAGGATCAGCGAGATCGCCAGCGCAGTGAGGCAGGCCAGCACGGCGCGCAGCGTGAGGTAACTGAACACATTGAACAGCCGTACGTCCTTGGCCAGCCATTGGGCAAGTTCGAGCAGCATCAGTGCACCGTCTCTTTCTCACCGCTCAATTCGGCGACCACGCGTTCCATGCGCATGAAACGCGAGCCTTTGACGAGAATGGTTTTGGCTTCTATCTTTCTTTGCGCCAGCTTTTCCACATTGTCAAAATGCTCGGCGCCCTCGCCGAATGCATGCACGGCGTCCAGCGTCGCCGACCCCACAGCGAGGAGTAGGGCGACGCCCTTTTCCTTCGCGTACCTGCCCACTTCGGCGTGAAATTCGGGGCCCTGCGTTCCGACTTCGCCCATATCGCCCAGCACCAGCGCGGTGGGACCCGGGCAGGACGCCAGCACCTCGATGGCGGCGCGCACCGAATCCGGATTCGCGTTGTAGCTGTCGTCGATCAAGGTGGCGCCGGCGGCGGTCTGCTTCACCTGCAACCGGCCGGTGGTGGGCCGGAACGCGGCCAGGCCCACGCCAATGTCAGCCGCTGGAATACCGGCGGCATACGCACAGGCCGCAGCGGCGAGCGCATTGCGCACGTTGTGCAGTCCGGGGATGGCGAGCGTCGCTTGCGCTACGCCGGAGGGTGTCTTGAGGACGATTTCGCTCTCCAGCGCTTTCAACACGTAGCGGCCGCTCACGTCACCGGTCTCGATGCCGAACTCGATGCGCTGGCGTTTGCCGGCTTTCTCCCGGAACACCCCACTCATCGGATCCTCGGCATTCAGCACCGCAATGCCATCGTCCGGCAGCGCATCGAAAACGTTGGCGTTCTCGGCCGCCGCCGCCGCCACGCTACCCATGAACTCCAGATGTTCGCGCTGAGCGTTGGTGACGAGCGCGATGGTCGGCGCAGTGATCGCCGCCAGCGGCGCGATTTCGCCGGGATGATTCATGCCTATCTCAATGGCGCAGAAACGGTGCGTCGGCCGCATGCGCAGCAAGGTCACCGGCACGCCGATATCCCCGTTCAAGCTGCCCCGCGTGGCCAGCACCTGCGCCTCGCCGGCATGCGCGCGCAGGATCGAGGCCAGCATTTCCTTGGTGGTGGTCTTGCCGTTCGAACCGGTGATGGCGATCACCACGGGCGCAAAACGCAGACGCCAGTGCCGGCCCAGGCGTCCGAGCGCGCGCCGCGTATCGTCAGCGACCAGCAGCGGCAATGGTGCGGCGGAGGCCGAGTAGCGCGCATCCACCAGTGCCGCCACCGCGCCACGTTCCTGCGCCATGGCGAGGAAATCATGGCCGTCGTAGTGTTCGCCACGGATGGCCACGAACAACTGGCCTTGGCCTAGGGTACGCGTGTCGGTGGAAAGGTCGTGGAAACGCGTCGTCTGGCCACCGTCCGCGCCGCCGCCCAACAAACGGGCGGCCATGGCACCGGCAGCTTCGGCGAGGCTCATCATCGCTGCCCCCGGCGAACGAGCGCCGTGTCGGCAATCGCCGCATCAGAGAACGGCTGTTTGCGAGCGCCGATCTCCTGGGTGTGCTCATGGCCTTTGCCCGCAATCAGCACCACATCGGCGTCAGCAGCTGCTGCAATCGCGGCTTCGATGGCTTGGGCGCGATCGACCTCCAGCACGCACTGGCCCGCAATACCGCTGCGGATCTGCTCCAAGATGGCCAGCGGATCTTCGCCACGCGGGTTGTCGGAGGTCAGCACCACACCATCGGCGAGCGCTGCCGCGACCCTGCCCATCACCGGGCGCTTGGCCGCATCGCGTCCGCCGCCGGCGCCGAACACCACGACCAGCCGCCCGCCGCGCGCCTGCGCCACCGGGCGCAGCGAACGCAGGACCTGCTCGAGGGCATCAGGGGTATGCGCGAAATCCACCACCACCAGCGGGCGACCTGCTTGCGCCCCGATTCTCTGCATGCGGCCCGGGATCGCAGGCAAGGTCTCGAGGAGCTTCACACCTTCCTCGAAGCCTATGCCTTTCGCCAACAGGCAGCCCAGCACGCCGAGCGCATTAGCGATGTTGAAGCGCCCGAGCTGCGGGATGCTGGCGGTGGCCTCGCCCCAGCTGGAGCGGATGCGTATGCGTTCAGCCTCCGGCTCGCTGGCGCAGAGAAACTCTTTGGACTCTCCGGCAAGCTTGCCGGCCTCCCCAGCAAACTTGCCGGAAGAAGAAATGCCATAGCCAATCGTGCGCACCCCGCGTGCGGCCAGGCTTTGCGCCAGCTGCACACCGAAGGCGTCGTCCAGATTCAGCACCGCAGTTTGCAGGCCGGGCATATCGAACAAGCGCGCCTTGGCCTGCCCGTAAGCTGCCATGCTGCCGTGGTAGTCGAGATGGTCGTGCGTGAGGTTGGTAAAGAGGGCGCAGTCAAAGGCCACAGCGTGCACGCGCCCCTGCTCGAGGCCGTGCGAGGACACTTCCATCGCCACTGCGCTGGCGCCGGCGGACTTGAATTCCGCCAACCAGCGATGCACCTCGAGCGCATCCGGCGTGGTATTCGAATGCTCGCCAAGAGAACCTGGAAAACCGCTGCCCAGAGTGCCGATCACGCCGGTCCTGATTTCTTTCAAAGACAGAACATGGGCCAGCCAGTGCGAGCACGAGGTCTTGCCGTTGGTACCGGTGATGCCGCACATCCACAGCGATTCGGACGGCCGGCCGTAGAACGCATGCGCCAGGTAACCGGCCTGCGCTTTCAGGTCCTTGACGCCGGCGTTTGGTATTTTCCAGCCGTCGTTCCAGGCAAAGCCTTCGCTCTCCCAGAGGACCGCCGCGCAGCCGCGCTCCATCGCCTGTGCGACGTAGTGCCGGCCGTCGGCCGCCTCGCCCGGCCAGGCGAAGAAAGCCGCAGCCGGTGCCGCGCGTCGGCTGTCGGAGGTCAGACGTTCGATCACCGCCCCTTGGCTCGCCAGCAGCGTGAACAGGTCGCCGACCAGAGGGCCTCCTTGAGGACATGGAAAATTTCACGCATCAGCTGTTCTCCTTCGCTACTTCGCCCTCGCCCGGCATCTCGATGGGCGACAGCGGCGCGTCATAGGACACCCCGAGCAGGCGCAGCGCGCCCTGCATGACCTGGGAAAACACCGGCGCCGCCACCTGGCCGCCGTAGTACTGGCCGGCCGAGGGTTCATCCAGCATGACGGCGATCACCAGGCGTGGATCTGACACCGGCGCGAAACCAACGAATGACGAGATGTACTTGCGCGCCGCGTAGCTGCCGTTTTCCAGCTTGTGCGCGGTGCCGGTCTTGCCGCCCACACGCCAGCCGACGATGCGCGCTTGCGGCGCGGTGCCGCCTGGCTGCACGGCGGCTTCCAACATGTCGCGCAGCGCGCGCGCCACTTCCGGCGAGAACACGCGCTTGCCTTCGGTGGGCACGCCGGTCTTCACCAGCGACAGGGGCGCAAGCTCGCCGTCGCGCGCGAACACGGTATAGGCGCGCGCCAGCTGGATCAGGCTGACCGAGATGCCGTGGCCGTAGGCCATGGTCGCTTGCTCCACCGGACGCCAGGTTTTCGCTTCGCGTACGCGGCCGTTAACCTCGCCGGGAAACCCCAGCCCTGGCGCATTGCCGAAGCCCACGCGCTTGAACATGCCGTGCATCTCCTCGCGCGGCATCGAGAGCGCGATCTTCGCCGCGCCGACATTGGAGGATTTCTGGATCACCTGCGCCACGCTCATCGCGCCGCCCGGATGGGCATCGTGGATGGTGCGGCCACCGATCGTCAGCGTGCCAGGCGCGGTCTGGATCACGGTCTGCGGCGTGACCAACCCCAGCTCCATGGCGAGCCCGACCGTAAAGGGCTTCAGCGTGGAGCCGGGCTCAAAAGTATCGGTGATCACGCGGTTGCGCAGTTGCGCGCCGGTCATCCGTGCGCGGTTGTTCGGGTTGTAGGTGGGCAGGTTGGCGAGTGCCAGCACTTCGCCCGTGCGCACCTCGAGCACCACGATCGCGCCGGCCTTGGCCTTGTGCGCTTCCACCGCTGCCTTCAGCGCACCGAAAGCCAGATTCTGGATCTTGCCGTCGATGGCGAGAGCCAGGTCGCGCCCGTCCTGCGCAGGGCGAATCAATTCGACATCCTCGACGATGCGTTGGCGCCGGTCCTGGATCACGCGGCGGCTACCGACGGCGCCAGCGAGTTGCGCCTGCTGGGCAAGCTCGATGCCTTCCTGGCCCACGCCATCCACGCTGGTGAAGCCGATCAGGTGCGCCATGCTCTCGCCGCCCGGGTAGTAGCGGCGGGATTCGTTTTTCTGCTGCAGGCCCGGGATGCCCAGCTCGACGACGCGCGCTGCGGTCGCGGGGGGAAGCTGGCGCTTCAGATAGACGTATTTGCGCTCTGCTTCCGCGAGCTTGCGCGCAAGCTCGTGCGGCTCTAGCGACAGCAGCGCGGCCAAACTGGCCAGTTGCGCGGGAGTCGCATGCACGCCCCCCGGGATCACCTCCACCGCTTTCACCGGCGTCGAGATGGCGAGCGCCTCGCCGTTGCGGTCCACGATACGCCCGCGTGTGGCCGGCACGTCCAGTACGCGCGTGTAGCGCGCTTCGCCCTTGCCCTGCAGGAAACCGGTGTTCATCGACTGCAGGTAGACCGAGCGGCCGGCCAACACCACGAATGCGGCCAGCAGCACGACGAGCGTCAGGCGCGCACGCCACACTGGCAGCCGAATCATCATTGGCACGCTGGCGGCGCTCACGGCCTGGCCTCACCCTTGACTGCAAGCATGCGCACCCGGCGTGGGTCGGGCGCGCGCATGGCGAGCGTTCCGGTGGCGATCTTCTCGACGCGCGCATGCAGGCCCCAGGTGCTCGATTCGAGCTGCAGCTGGCCGAACTCGACCTCCAGCGCGCGGGCCCGCTCCTGCTCGCGCTCCAACCCGGTAAACAGCTTCCTCGACTCGTGTTGAGAAGTCACGAGCCCGAGCGCGCAGACGATGAGAACCAGGAGGAGGAGGAGGCTCAGCTTCGCCACGCGTCGGGCCCGTGTGCGGAAAATGCACGCTGCAAAATCGATGCATCAAGAGTTGCGTTGCTACGTTCAGCGGCGCGCAGGGTCGCGCTGCGCGCACGCGGGTTGGCCGCGACTTCGGCCTCCGAGGCGCGCACTGCCTTGCCCAGGATTCTGAGCGGCGGTTGTGGCAGATCCCGGGCACGAATCGGCAAATCCGCGGGCAGGTTGTCCGCGGCGCAGGCGCGCAGAAAGCGCTTCACCAGCCGGTCCTCCAATGAATGAAAAGCGATCACCACCAGCCTGGCCTCGGGGGCGAGCTGCGCGGTGGCCTGCGGCAACATCATCGTGATTTCCTCAAGCTCCTGATTGACGAGAATCCGAAGAGCCTGAAAGGTGCGCGTCGCCGGATTCTGGCCAGCCTCGCGTGTGCGGACCGCCGTAGCCACGACAGCGGCAAGTTGCTCGGTGCGGAGGAGTGGCTCGCGTGCCCGAGCAGCAACAATCGCCTTTGCAACCTGTTTAGCAAACCGTTCTTCACCATAGCTGGCGATCGCCTCCCGGATTTGTTGTTCTGTGGCGCTGGCCAGCCAATCGGCGGCAGAAATACCGCGGCTCGGATCCATGCGCATGTCGAGCGGCCCGTCGGTGCGGAACGAGAAGCCGCGCGTTGGGTCTTCGATTTGCGGCGACGACACGCCGAGATCCGCCAGCACGCCATGGACCAGGGACGCACCCAGCCGCTTCAGATGCGGGGCTAGCACCTGCGCCAGCTCGCTGAAGGGTGCGTGCTCGATGACGAAGCGCGGGTCCTTGATCTCGCGCGCGGCCGCCACCGCCGCAGGATCGCGATCGAGCGCGATCAGCCGGCCCGCAGGCCCGAGACGCTCCAGAATTGCGCGGCTGTGGCCCCCGCGACCGAAAGTGGCATCTACGTAGATGCCATCGGCACGGATGGCGAGGGCGGCGAGCGCCTCTGCGAGAAGGACAGGGCGATGCGCAGTGGACTTGCCGATCGGTGCTGCGCTCATCGTTGGCGCCCGCCGTCACAGCGAGAAGTCCTCCATGCCCGGAGGCGGCGAACCAGAAACAGACAGCGCGGCGGCGAGCTTGGCGTTCCAGACGCCAGCATCCCAAAGCTCGAAGTAGTGACCCTGGCCGACCAGCATCGTCTCGCGCTCGAGCTTGGCGTGCAGCCTCAAGCCGCTCGACACCAGCACCCGGCCCGAGGCGTCGGGGGTGATGTGCTCCTCGAAGCCCAGCAGCAAGCGCTTCCACCAGCTCGCTTGCGGATGAAAACTGGGGAATTTCTCGACTTGGGAACGCACACGCTCCCAGGACAATTCCGGATAAATGAGCGCACAACCGTCGGGATGCGCACTCAGCACCAGCGTCTTGCTGGTGGCCACCAGTGCGTCGCGATGGCGCGTCGGAATCGCCAAACGGCCCTTGGCGTCCAGAGTGATGACCGAAGCGCCGTGGAACGCACTGCCCGTGCTGCCCATCTTCTCCCCCTCCGACTCGGATTGGTCAAAACCCAAGGCCCAACATCGTTATAGGCTTATTAAGCCACTTTTTTCTACCTTTTCCCACTTTAAGCCAAAGGATGTTCCAGGTCAAGTTCCAGAATTGGTTTTTCTTCAGGCAGGACAAACACTTAGCTGAATTATTCGAGGCCGATTCTTGTTTTTAATTATTCATAAATATCAATTTCTTATGCGCGCCATTCAAAGTTCATTCTCATAAATCCGAAACCCCTACTTCATTGTTAGCAATCACTCACACAAAAAAAGTCTGAAAAGCCGGCTGAAGTCCCAATGAGGCGATAATTCGGGCCCCTCGCGCACTGTTTTTCAAACCAATGATCAACAAAATCTTTGCCACACCAGAAGCTGCACTGGCAGACGTGCCCGACGGCGCCACCGTGATGATTAGTGGCTTCGGTGGTGCGGGCATGCCCGCGCTACTCATCGACGGTTTGATTGCGCAGGGCGCCACGAATCTGACCGTGGTGAACAACAACGCCGGCAACGCCGATAGCGGGTTGGCGGCGTTGATTGGCGCAGGCCGCGTGCGCAAGATTCTCTGTACCTTCCCGCGTCAGGCGGATTCCTGGCACTTCGACAAGCTTTATCGCGCCGGGAAACTCGAACTGGAGTTAGTGCCACAGGGCACCCTCGCTGAGCGCATCCGCGCCGCGGGCGCAGGCATCGGCGCTTTTTTCACGCCCACCGCTTTCGGCACCCGGCTTGCCGAGGGCAAGGAAACGCGCCACATCAACGGCCGCGACTACGTGCTCGAGTATCCGATCCACGCCGATTACGCCTTGCTCAAGGCCGACCGCGCCGACCGCTGGGGCAATCTCAGTTACCGCAAGACGGCGCGCAACTTCGCGCCCATCATGGCCTCGGCGGCGAAATGCACCGTGGTGCAGGTGCGCGAAACCGTGGCGCTGGGCGAACTCGATCCCGAGACCGTGGTGACCCCGGGAATATTCGTCCAGCGGGTTATAAAATCCCCTTCATGAAAAAGTTCGACCGCAAGCAGATGGCGGCGCGCGTCGCGCAGGACATTCCCGAAGGCGCGTATGTGAATCTCGGCATCGGTCTGCCGACACTGGTCGCCGACTACCTGCCCAAGGGACGCGAAATCATTCTGCACAGCGAGAATGGCGTCCTCGGCATCGGCCCGCGCCCGCCCGAGGGCGAAGAGGACGAGGACCTGATCAACGCCGGCAAGGAGCCGGTGACGCTGCTGGCTGGCGGCTCGTATTTTCATCACGCCGACTCGTTTGCGATGATTCGCGGACGCCACCTCGATTACTGCGTACTGGGCGCGTTCCAGGTATCTGCCGCGGGCGACCTCGCTAACTGGCACACCGGCGCGCCGGATGCGATCCCCGCAGTCGGCGGCGCCATGGACCTCGCGGTCGGCGCCAAGCAGGTGCTGGTGATGATGGAGCATCTCACCAAGGACGGCAAAAGCAAGCTCGTCGAGCGCTGCAGCTACCCGCTCACCGGCGCGCGCTGCGTCAACCGCATCTACACTGATCTGGCAGTGATCGACGTCACGCCCGACGGCCTGCACCTGGTGGAGATCGTCGCCGAAGACCTGTCTTTCGACGAGCTGCAAAAGTTAAGTGGTGTACCGCTGCGCTATCGTGCAGCCGCGTAGCCCAGGAGGAGAGGTAATGCCAAGAAAAAAACCTGAAGAACTCCGTTCGCACCGCTGGTTCGGCGTCAAGGATCTGCGCTCTTTCGGCCATCGCTCGCGCACCGCGCAGATGGGCTACGACCGCAGTGACTACGCGGGCAAGCCCGTGATCGCCATCATCAACACCTGGTCGGACATCAACCACTGCCACAGCCACTTCAAGCAGCGCGTGGAGGAAGTCAAGCGCGGCATCTGGCAGGCCGGCGGCTTCCCGCTGGAAATGCCGGCGATGGCGCTGGCCGAAACCATGCAGAAGCCCACCACCATGATGTACCGCAACTTCCTCGCCATGGAAACCGAGGAGCTGCTGCGCTCCTACCCGGCCGACGGCTGCGTGCTGATGGGCGGCTGCGACAAGACCACGCCCGCGCTCATCATGGGCGCGACCAGCATGAACCTGCCCTCGATCTACCTGCCCGCCGGCCCGATGCTGAACTCCCACTGGCGCGACCAGACGCTGGGCTCGGGATCCGACACCTGGAAATACTGGGACGAACTGCGTGCCGGCCGCATCACCGAGCGCGATTGGCAGGACATCGAGGACACGATCGCGCGCTCGCCGGGCACCTGCATGACCATGGGCACCGCGGCCACCATGATGTCGCTCGCCGAAGCGCTCGGCTTCACCCTCCCCGGCTACTCCTCGATCCCGGCGCCGGATTCGAACCATGCACGCATGGCGACGCTCACCGGCAAGCGCATCGTGGAAATGGTCTGGGAGGACCTGAAGCCGCGCGATTTCCTCTCCCAGGGCTCGTTCGACAACGCCATCACCACGCTGATGGCGATGGGCGGCTCGACCAACGCGATCGTGCACCTGGTGGCGATGGCGGGTCGCGCCGGCCTCGCCTTCCCGCTCGAGCGCTACAACGAGATTTCGACCAGGACCCCCGTGATCGCCAACGTGCGGCCCTCGGGCAGCCGCTACCTGATGGAGGACTTTTTCTATGCCGGGGGCCTGCGTGCTTTGCTTTTTCAGCTCAAGGATTTATTGGATTTGAACTGCAAAACCGTGAACGGCCGCACCCTCGGCGAGAACCTCGAGGGCGCCAAGGTCTGGAACGCCGACGTCATCCTGCCGCGCGACAAACCGCTGAAGGAATCGGGCGGCATCGTCATGCTGCGCGGCTCGCTGGCGCCCGACGGCGCAGTGATCAAGACCAGCGCCGCCGACCCCAAGCTGATGCAACACACCGGTCGCGCGGTGGTGTTCGAGGATTACAACGACATGTCGGCGCGCATCGACCGCGACGATCTTGAGGTTGACGCGAATTCCGTGCTGGTGCTGAAAATGTCGGGTCCGCTCGGCGGCCCGGGCTTTCCCGAGTGGGGCATGCTGCCGATGCCGAAGAAGCTCATCAAGCAGGGCATCAAGGACATGGTGCGGATTTCGGACGGCCGCATGAGCGGCACCAGCTACGGCACCTGCGTCCTGCATGTGGCGCCGGAGGCCTACGTCGGCGGTCCGCTCGCCTTCGTGCGCAACGGCGACTTGATCGAGCTGGATGTCGAGAAGCGCGCCCTCAATCTGAAGATTTCAGACGCCGAGATGGCGCAACGCAAGGCCGCCTGGCAGCGCCCACCGCTCAAATACGAGCGCGGCTACGGCGCCATCTTCTCGCGCCACGTGAAGCAGGCCAACGAGGGCTGTGACTTCGATTTTCTCGAGGGCACTGCGCCCACCTCAGAGCCGGAGATCCACTAAGCGTTCGCCAGCTTGTCGATGGCCTCGCGCTCGAGCTTCAACTTGGCGCCCGCAGCGATGATCTCTTCCCAAGTGTTCTGATCCACCGGGATGCCGTCGCGCTCCCGTTGCGCGCGGGTTTCCCTTTCCGGCTCGCCCGCGATGCGCACCTTGTCGAAGCCGGGCGCCACCGGCGACTTGCGCAGGGATTCGAGGAAGGCGGTGGTTTCGGCGCCGAACACCTCCGCGGTGCCCATGCGCTGCGGGTCGATGAGGATCGTCAGCATGCCGTTCCAGACGCGTTTCTTGGAACGGTCGTCCGAATGCCAGGTGCCGCCGCCGGTGAGCGCGCCGCCCAGCAGCTCACAGACCACCGCCAGGCCGTAGCCCTTGTGCAGGCCGAAGGTACGCAACGCGCCGAAGGGCTCAACCACACCGAATTTCGGATCCGGCGTGGGTTGTCCTTGATTGTCGATCAGCCAGTCGGGCGAGACTTTTTCGCGCTTATTGTGGGCAACACGGATCTTGCCCTGCGCCACGGCGCTGGTGGCCATGTCGAGGATAAACGGCGGCTGATTTGGGATCGGAATGCCCACGGTCATCGGATTTGTGCCAAAGCGCGCGTCGGCGCCGCCGAATGGGGCAACAATCGAGCGCGAAATGACATTGGTGAAATGCAACGAGATCAGGCCCGCCGCTACCGCCTGCTCGGCCCACTGGCCGATGCGGCACAGGTGGTGCGCGCGCCCCAGGCCCATCACGCACATGCCGTGCTGTTTTGCGCGCCCGATGCCGATCTCCATGGCTTCCAGGCCAATCACCTGACCGTAGCCCTGTTGACCGTCGAGCGAAATCATGGCGCCGCCGTCGAACTTGAATTGCGGATGCTGGTTCACCACCAGGCCGCCCTCCAGCAGCGACTCGATGTAGCGCGGAATCATGCCCACGCCGTGGGAATCATGGCCGGTGAGGTTGGCGGCGACCAGGTTCTCGGCGACGATTTTCGCTTCGCGCGCATCGCTGCCGCCGGCCCGCACAATTATTTCTATCGCTTTTCCTAAAGAATCTTTTTGATATAAAGGCATAAAAACGTCCAGAGGGGTTCCTTGCACAGGGGGAGCAAGTTTACAATGCCGCGCTCGGTCATCCACAGGCTCAGGGGAGAAAAATGAAACGCATCGCCGCATTCGCCGCCACCTTAGTCGTGACAGCCCTCGCCAGCGCACAGCCGGCGCAGGCCCAGCAGTACCCGAACAAGCCGATCCGCATCGTCGTGCCCTACGCGGCTGGCGGCACCTCGGACATCCTCGCCCGGCAGATCGGCCCGAAGCTGACCGAAGCCTGGAGCCAGCCGGTGATCGTGGAGAACCGGCCCGGTGCCAACGGCAATGTCGGCGCCGAGTTCGTCGCCAAGAGCGCGCCCGACGGCTACACGCTGCTGCTCACTGACTTGGGCGGCCTCGCCATCAGCGCCAGCGTTTACCCGAAACTGCCGTTCAACCCGGCTAAGGATTTCTCCCCGGTGGTGATGGTTTCGTATTCGCCGCATGTGCTGGCGGTAAATCCGGAGGTGCAGGTGAAGAACGTGCAGGAGTTGATCGCCATGGCCAAAGCGCACCCCGGCAAGCTCAACTTCGCCATCTCGGGAATCGGCGGCGCGCCGCAGTTGGCGGCCATCGAGTTCGCCCAGCGCACCGGCGTGCAGTGGACCTATATTCCGTATAAGGGCGGCTCGGATGCCGTGACCGCCGTGGTAGGCGGCCAGGCGCACGTGCTGTTCAACGGCATGCTCGCCACCTGGCCTTCGGTCACGGGCGGCAGGCTGAAGGCACTGGCGATCTCCAGCGCGCAGCGTGTGCCCTCGGCAATGGACACCCCGACCGTCGCCGAGCAGGGCCTGTCCGGATTCGAGACTGGCTCTTTCCAGGGCATCGTCGGCGCTGCCGGCACGCCAAGCGCCACCGTGGCCAAGCTGAACGCCGAGCTGAGCAAAGCATTGAACGCTGCGGCTATGAAAGAACGTTTTGTGAAACTGGGCACCGAAGTTCGCACCAGCACGCCGGAGAGCCTCGGCGCCTGGATGCAGGCCGAGCAGGCGAAATGGGCCAAGGTGGTGAAGGAATCCGGCGCCAGGTTCGACTGATCATGGAATTACCGCAAAACGCGTTCAAGCGCGCACTCAAGGCCGGCCAGCCGCAGATCGGCTTGTGGTCGAGCCTGTCGTCCAGCTATACCGTGGAGGTGATCGCCGGGGCCGGCTACGACTGGATCCTGCTCGACTGCGAACACTCGCCAAACGACCTGGAGTCGCTGCTCACCCAACTGCAGGCCTGCGCGCCCTACGCCACCACACCGATCGTGCGCGTGCCGTGGAACGACATGGTGAACATCAAGCGCGTACTCGACATTGGTGTGCAGACCCTGCTCATCCCCTACGTTTGCTCGGTCGAGGAGGCAAAGGCGGCGGTCGCCGCCACACGCTATCCGCCAGCTGGCCTGCGCGGGGTCGCGGGCACAACCAGGGCGACGCGCTTTGGCCGCGTCAAGGACTACGCCAAGCACGCGCACGAGGAAATCTGCGTGCTGGTCCAGGTGGAAACCAAGCCTGCGCTTGACCAACTGGAAGCGATCTGCGCAGTGGAGGGCGTGGATGGGGTGTTCATCGGCCCAGCCGATCTGCACGCCTCCATGGGCCATCCCGGGGAGACGTCGAATCCGGCGATCCTGCCGCTGATCGAAGAAGCCATGCGCCGCATTCGCAAGACCGGCAAAGCGCCGGGCTACCTGTCGCCGGTCGAAGCCGACGCCAAACGCATGCTGGGCGCGGGCTGCCTGTTCTGCGCCGTCGGCGCCGATGTCGGTCTGCTGGCGCGCGGGGCTGAAGCCTTACGAGGGAAGTTCCCATCATGAAAAACGAAATCATCATCACTGCCCAGGGACACCAGGGCACCCTGGAACGAATGCAGAACGAGTTTTCGGCTCTCAAGCTGTGGGAAGCGCCCGATCGTGATGCCGCGCTCAAGGCTGCGGCGCCGCGCCTGCGCGCGCTGGCGCATTTCGGCCACTCCAGGGTAGACAGCAAGCTGATGGACGCGCTGCCCAAGCTGGAGCTGATTGCCAATTTCGGCGTCGGCGTGGACCAGATCGACCTCGAGGCGGCAAAGCAGCGCCACATCATCGTCACCAACACTCCCGACGTGCTGAACGACTGCGTCGCCGACACCGCGATCGCTCTGGTGCTCAATACCCTGCGCAAGTTCCCCCAGTCGGAGGCCTACCTGCGCTCAGGCTACTGGCCGACGCGTGGACCGTATCCGCTCGCCACCTCGGTCGGCGGCAAGACCCTGGGCATTCTGGGCCTGGGCCGTATCGGGGAAGCCATCGCCAAACGGGCGCTCGCCTTTGGCATGCAGATCCGTTATCACAACCGCCACAAGAAAAACGTGCCCTACGCCTACGACGCGAATCCCGTGGCGCTGGCGAAGAACTCGCACGTACTGTTGATCGTCACCCCGGGTGGCGCGGGCACTGCCAAGCTGGTCAACGCCAAGGTGCTGGACGCGCTCGGCCCACAGGGCTACGTGGTGAACGTCGCGCGCGGCTCGGTGGTGGACGAACCGGTGCTGCTGCGCTACCTGCGGGAGAAGAAAATCGCCGGCGCCGGGCTGGATGTCTTCGAGCACGAGCCGAAAGTGCCGGCCGAGTTCTACGCGCTCGACAACGCGGTGCTATTCCCGCACGTGGCGAGCGCCACGATCGAAACGCGCAAAGCCATGGGCGATCTGCAAGTCGAGAACCTGCACCTGCATTTCGCCGGTAAACCGGTCAAGACCCGGGTCGTATAGAAAGAAAGTAGGCAGGAGTCGCTTAGGGTTGCTCGGCAGGATCGAAATCGATCTCGACCTTGGCCCCGTTCGGGTCGAAGAAAAACAGCTGCCAGGTGCCATAGGCGGGTAGTCGCCGCAGTTCGTACTTGATGTCTTTCTTTTGCAGTTTCGCCACGGCCGCGGCCAGCCCCGCACCGCTAAACGCCATGTGGTCGATCACCCCCTTCACCAAGCGCTCTTTCTGGATGCCCGCGACGATATGCAGGATCGGGTCCCTGCCGCGGCCGGCGTCGGCGTAAAGCCAGGCGCCGGGAAAGGTAAACGGTGGCCGCGCCCCCGCTTTCAGGTTGAGGTGCTCCTCGTAGAACGCCAGCGTCGCCGGCAGGTCGTCGGTAAGGATGGTGAAGTGGTTGACGGCGGTTACGCTCATGTCAGGCTCCCTTGGCAGTAATTTGGGCTTGCTTGGTCTTATCCAGCACCGTCATCGCGGTCGCGACCATGCCGGCGACGTCGCCGGCGCTGGCCGGCAGGATCAGGGTGTTCGAGGTTTTGGCGAGATGGGCGAAAGCCGCCACGTACTCCTGCGCCACCTTGAGGTTGGCCGCATCCATGCCGCCTTTGTCGCTGATCGCATCGCCCACTGCGCGCACCGCCGCCGCATTGGCATCTGCGATCAGCCGCAGCGCGGTCGCCTCGCCCTGTGCCCGGTTGATCTCGCTTTGCTTTTCGCCCTCGGATTCCAGGATCGCCGCCTGGCGTTTACCGTCGGCGACGTTGATCGCTTGTTGGCGCTCGCCCTCGGACTTGGCGATCAGCGCCCGCTTTTCCCTCTCCGCAGTGATCTGCGCCTGCATCGCACGCAGGATCGATTCGGGCGGGGTGATGCTCTTGATCTCGTAGCGCAGCACCTTGATGCCCCAGTTGCGCCCCGCTTCGTCCAGAGCGGCGACGATGTGCCGATTGATGTCTTCGCGCGACTCGAAGCTCTTGTCCAGCTCCATCTTGCCGATCACGCTGCGCAAGGTGGTCTGCGCGAGCTGGGTGATGGCGCCGATGTAGTTGGCCGAACCGTAAGAGGCGAGGCGCGGGTCGGTGACCTGGTAATAGAGGATCCCGTCCACCGCCAGCTGGGTGTTGTCCTTGGTGATGCAGACCTGCTCGGGCACATCCAGCGGCACTTCCTTGAGCGAATGCATATAGGCGACGCGGTCCATGAACGGGATGATCAGGTTGAGGCCCGGCTCCAGCGCCGCATGGAATTTCCCGAGCCGCTCCACCACATAAGCGAACTGCTGGGGGACGATGCGCACCCCCTCGATGACGAAAGCGACTACCACCGCGATAAAGAAGATCCACACGGCATAGCGTTCGGTGGCGGGAAAGAATGCCGCGGCTATCGAGACCGCGACGGCGATGATCAGTTTGCTGAACATGGTTTTCCCCTTTGGGCCTGGCATAGCCATGGCTGAAACCCGCGCTGCCGCTTCACGCGGGCCGGTGGGTGGTGACTTTGAGTGTATTGCCATGTGTGGCGAGTACGTAAACGACAGCCTCGGCGGCGACAGTTTCTTCCCCATCCACCAGCGCCTCCCAGGAAGCACCGCGGTAGGTCACGCGTGCCAGGCGCGCCCCTTGGTCGACCCAGCTCTCGAAACTCGCCGGCTGGCCGGCATCCACAGGCGGCATCTGCTGGGTGGCATGCTTGGCCCGATAGACGTGCGCCCCGTAGCAGCCCAAGCCCGCGATCGCCCCCGCGACCATGACCTGCACCGGAAAGCTCTGCCCGAACCAAGCCGCCAACGCCGCGCCGAAGGCCGCGATGCCCAGCACCAGCAGGTAGAAAGTGCCGGTGAGCAGCTCCACGATGACCAGCGTCAAGCCGACAATTGCCCAAGTCAGATCTTCTGCCATGCGTCTAATTTAGAATTACTTGGCCATGGACGCAACAAATCTCGCAAATGAGCTCATCGACCTGCATCAGCACCCGCGGCAGCTAGCCCCGTTTAGCACCCGCTATGCGGGGCTTAGCGCGGAAATGGGCTATGCCGCGGCGCGCGGGCTGCATGCCCATCGCCTGGCGCAGGGCTGGAAACTGGTTGGCCGCAAGAACGGCTTCACCAACCGCGGCATCTGGGAGCGCTACGGCGTGGACCGGCCGATGTGGGGCGCCGTTTACGACCGTACGCTGATATGGGCGGCTGCTAATAGAGCCGTCGTGCCCCTGGCTGGCTTGGTGCAGCCGCGCATCGAGCCAGAGATCTGCTTCAAGCTGAAATCCGTACCGCCGTCCACCACCCCGCAGGACTGGTCGCGCCTGCGCAACCCGGCGGCGCTTCTGGAGTCCATCGAGTGGGTAGCCCATGCCGTCGAAATCGTCCAGTGCCACCACCCGGAGTGGAAGATGACGCTCGGCGATTGCACTGCAAACAACGCGCTGCACGGCAGGCTGATTGTCGGCACACCCGTCGAAGTGCAGCGGATTTCCGGCCTCAGCGCAGCACTGCCGTTCCTCAAAGTGACCCTGCGCAAGGGCCAGGAGGTCATCGACCAGGGCATCGGCGCCAACGTACTCAACAGCCCGCTTTTGTCGCTCGCCTTTCTGGTTGAAATTCTTGCCGCACAGAAAGATTCCCCGCCGCTGGCGGCCGGCGAAATCATCAGCACCGGAACCCTCACCGATGCGCATCCGGTGCAAGCGGGCGAAACCTGGAGTACAGACTTGCATGGCTTTGCCGTGCGCGGCCTGACCCTGCAGTTCACCTAACCGGAAAAAGATGCAACGACCCCTGCAAGGCATCACCGTCGTGGGCCTGGAACAAGTGATTGCGGCGCCGTTCTGCACGCGGCAGCTCGCCGAACTGGGCGCCCGCGTGATCAAGCTCGAGCGCACCGGCGGCGGTGATGCGGCGCGCGACTACGACCAGACGGTGCTGGGACTATCTTCGCATTTCGTCTGGGTCAATCGCTCCAAAGAGAGTATTGCCCTGGATCTGAAGCATCCGGATGCAAAACCGATCCTGGATAAACTGATCCAAAAAGCAGATGTTTTCGTTCAAAACCTTGCCCCAGGCGCCGCCGAGCGGCTCGGTCTGGGGGCGGCCGAGTTGCGCGCCCATAACCCCCGGCTGATCTGGTGCGGCATCTCCGGCTACGGCCCCACCGGCCCTTATGCCGACAAAAAAGCCTATGACCTGCTGGTGCAGTGCGAAGCCGGCCTGCTCTCAGTGACCGGCACCCCCGAGCAGCCCGCCAAGGCCGGCATTCCGGTGGCCGACATCGCCGCCGGCATGTACGCCTTTTCTTCGATTCTCGCCGCGCTCTATCGCCGCCAGGCAGAGGGGGTGGGCGCGACCATAGACATCACCATGCTCGAATCGCTCGGCGAATGGATGGGGTTTCCCGCCAATTTCACCGCTTACGGTGGCGCAGCGCCGCCGCGTTCCGGCGCGCACCACGCCACCGTAGTCCCCTACGGCCCGTTCAAGGCGGGCGACGGCGGCACGGTCTTCCTGTCGATCCAGAACGAACGGGAGTTCGAACGGTTTTGCGATGTCGTCTTGTTGAATTCATCATTGAAAACGGATCCGCGTTTCTCGAATGGTCCTGCCAGAGCGGAAAACCGCGACGCGATGCATGCGGAAATTCACAGGGCCTTTTCGACCTTGAATGCGCCACAAGTCATCGCCAGGCTGGAAAATGCCGGCATCGCCAACGCAAAACTGAATTCGATGCAGGAATTCTGGGAGCATCCGCAGTTGGCGGCGCGCGACCGCTGGCGCGAGGTGGGTTCGCCGGTGGGACCGATCAAAGCGACCAAGCCGCCGTTCAACCTGGACGGTTTCGAAGCACGCATGGACGCCATCCCCGCATTGGGTGCGCACAGCCACGCAATCCTTGCCGATTTGGGTTTTACGGCAAGGGAAATTCAACAAATGGCAGCATCCGGAATCATTCAACTGGGAGAAACACCATGAACCTCGAACTTTATTTCGCCCCCGGCGCCTGCTCGTTCGTCCCGCACGTCGCCCTGGAAGTGGTCAAGGCAGCCACCGGCCAGGCCTTCGAAGCCAAACTGGTCAAGCTGCACAAAGGCGAGCACCAGACGCCCGCCTACCTGGCGCTGAACCCGGACGGTCAGGTGCCGGTGCTGATGGCGATGGGCAAACCACTCACCCAGATCGTCGCCATCTGCGACTTCCTCGACCGCAGCTTTCCGCAGGCGGGCCTGCTGCCCACCGAGCCCTGGGCGCGCGCCCAGGCGCTCTCCGAATTGGCGTGGATGAATAACACCGCGCACCCGACCTTCACGCAGGTGTTTCGCGCGTCCCAGTTCGCTGCCAGCGAGAGCGCGCAGGCGGAAGTGAAGAAAATCGCCGCGGCGCGTTTTCGCCAACACCTGGAGCAAATACAGGGCTGGATCGAAACCCGGAAAAATGCGGCGCAAGCGTACTGGCAGGGCGCGCGCATCACCTGCCACGACGCCTACGCCTTCACGCTGCTGCGCTGGGGCGGCTACGCGGGCATCGACCCGCAGTCGCTGCCCTCCTACACGGCCTACGTCGAGCGGGTGATGGCGGCGCCGCCGGTGGCCGCTGCGCTGGAGCGCGAGCGCATCAAGCTGGACACCTACAAGGCGGCCTGAAGTGGCAGACGCCCCCAATTCGGCTCAGGATTTCTTGCTGACCTCGATACCGGCCGCGCGGGCGAGATCCCGGTGCACCCGCACCACCCGCTCCACCTCACCCTTGGCGGGAAAGCGCTCGTAGAAGCCATCGTCGCGGAACATCTTGCCCATCTCCGCCCACGGCTTGAGCCGCTCTTCCCAGCGTTCCAGGCGCCCGGCCTCGGGAACATTGTCCTGGCGCGCCAGATCGGCGCATACCCGGATCATCGCCTTGATGGTGACCGGCCGGGTAACCATGTAGCCGTCCTTGCCCCAGACTGAATCGCCGAACACGTTTTTCGCCGCCCGTAAGAAATCGCGCACGATGCCGTAGTGGCGCGGCACTTCCTTGGCGCTGCCGCCCGCGACCTGAATCGAGCGCCACTTGCCGCGCACCCAGCGGTGCAGTTCGTTGAACAGCTCGGCCTGCAGCACCCACTTGTCGCGCTGGCTGCGGCCGCCCAAGCGGTTGATGCGGTAGCGCAGCGGGCTGTCGCCTTCGCCGTAGAGCTTTTGCACCAGGCGCGCGGCGAATTTGCGGTCGGGCGCCGCCCAGGACACCTGCTCGTAGAGATCGATCAGATGGCTCTTGTTGATGCGCGTCGGCGTGGAATTGATGATGACGAACATCTCGGCAGCGAAGTCTTCGCTGCGACCGTCAAAAATGATGCAGGGCACGCTGATGGTGGCGGCGTCCTGCGGCCGCTCCAGCATGTAGAAATGCAGCGCGGCGAGGCGGTGCTGGCCGTCGATGATCAGGAATTTGCTGGCCGGCTCCGACAGATGCCCCGAACCATCGCCGTCGCCCCCGCCGTTGGAACGGAAATTCAGCTTCTCGCTGGTGTAGAGCAGCACCGTACCGGGGATCGCCGGCTGCGACACCGCGGTTTCATAGAAATTGGTGAGCTGGCGCACCTTGGCGCGCGACAGGCCGCGCTGGAAAGCGCCGTCGGTGCGCTCGATTTTGGCGATGAATTGGGCGACATCGTCATCCTGCGAGATGCGCGCCGCGGGAATCTCCTCGCCCTCGCCATAGAAACGGCTGATGAAGCGCACCCTGGCGAGCAGATTCTTCGCCTGGTACCCGGCAAAATAGAAAATCCCGTCCTTCTGGCGAATCTGTGTCGCGTGCATCGCCTCTCCCGTTGCGCCAGCCCGCTCTTCCGGCGGACCGTGCCGGGCGGAAATATACCCGGGATTAGAATCCTACGCATGAAACTCTCCGTCCTCGACCAATCCCCCATCATCTCCGGCCACAGCGCCGCGCAGGCGATCGAAGAAACCATCAAGCTCGCGCGCCGCGCCGATGAACTCGGCTACCACCGCTACTGGCTCGCCGAGCACCACGCCATCGCCGCGCTCGCCGACCCCTGCCCTGAAATCCTGCTCGCGCGCCTGGGCGCGGAGACCAAGCGGATCCGGGTGGGCACGGGTGGGGTATTGCTGCCCTACTACAGCGCTTTCAAGGTTGCTGAAATTTTCCGCATGCTGGAAGCCCTCTACCCCGGGCGCATCGATCTGGGCATCGGGCGCGCGCCGGGTGGCGACCAGCGCACCGCGCGTGCCGTAGGGGGTGGGCACTTCCCGGATGCAGAACAATTCCCGCAACAGGTCTGGGAACTGATCGGCTACCTGGACGGCACCCTGCCCGAGGATCACCCCAACCGCCGCGTACGCGTCCAGCCCGAAGGTCGCAGCGCGCCGGAGCTCTGGTTGCTCGGCTCCTCGGATTACAGCGGCCTGCTGGCGGCGCAGTTGGGGGTGCGTTTCTCGTTCGCCCATTTCATCAACGCTCAGGGCGGCGACCTGGTGACGCGCGCCTACCAGGAACGTTTCCAGCCCCGCGATGCGCACAGCAGCGGCCCCACGCCGCGCGAAGCCCAGCCGCACAGCGCCCTTTGCTGCTTCGTCATCTGTGCCGCCACCGACGACGAAGCCGAGCGCCGTGCGCGCGTCGTCGACTTGCGACGCCTGCACATGGCCCTCAACCAGGATCTGCCCGTGCCGACCCTGGCCGAAGCCGAACAACGCGCTTTCTCCAAGGAAGAACTGCAGTACATCCGCGGCCAGCGCCCGCGCGCGATCATCGGCAGCCCGCAGACCTGCCGGGACAAACTGCTCGATCTGGCCGGGAAATTTTCTGCCGACGAATTGATGGTGCTGACGATTACCGGCGACTACGCCACGCGGCTGGAATCCTACGAACTGCTAGCACAAGCCTTTGCTCTGGCAGGCTGATTTACGTCCTTGAAATCTCGAATCATATATTCGATATTTCAAGGTACAATCTGGCCATGGATCGCCCCCGCCATCTCGCTGCCGTCGAAAAGGCACTGCGCCGGGTGCCTGTGGTGGCTCTCCTCGGCCCACGGCAGATTGGCAAGACGACGCTCGCGCTGACGCTCGCGCGGCGCCACGGGCGCCCCGCAACCCGCTTCGACCTTGAGGATCCCGAGGACCTGCGCCAGCTGGCGGACGCCAAGCTCGCATTGAGCGGCCTGCGCGGCCTGGTCGTACTCGATGAAATCCAGCGCCGCCCCGAGCTGTTCCCGGTGCTGCGGGTGCTTGCCGACCGGCGGCCCGCGCCCGCCCGCTTCCTGGTTCTTGGCAGCGCCTCTCCAGAACTGCTCCGGCAAAGTTCCGAATCGCTGGCCGGCCGCATCCACTACCACGAACTGACGCCGTTCGGGCCTGATGAAACGGGCGCCGGGCGCGCGCAACGCTTGTGGCAACGCGGCGGCTTTCCACGCGCCTTTCTCGCCCGCAGCGACGCCGAATGCGCGGCGTGGCGACGCGATTTCATACGCACTTATCTCGAGCGGGACGTGCCACAGCTCGGCCTACGGCTCGCTGCGGAGACCCTTTATCGCTTCTGGAGCATGCTGGCCCATTACCACGGGCAGATCTGGGGATCGAGCGAATTCGCCCGATCTTTCGGCATGAGCGACGTCACGGTGCGGCGCTACCTCGACCTGCTCAGCTCTCTGTTCCTCGTGCGCCAGCTAGCGCCGTGGCACGAGAACCTGGGCAAGAGGCTGGTGAAATCGCCCAAGGTCTACATCCGCGATACCGGTCTGCTGCACCAGCTTCTCGGCCTCGAAACACAGGCTGCGCTGCTGCGGCACCCGAAACTCGGCGCCTCATGGGAAGGCTACGCGCTCGCTGCCGTCGAAACTCGTCTCGGCGCGCGGCGCGGAGAATCCTTCTTCTACGCGACCCACGGCGGCGCAGAACTCGATCTGCTCGTGGTACGCGGCCGCCGCAGACTGGGGTTCGAATTCAAGCGCACCGTGGCCCCCGAGCTCACCAAGTCCATGCGCATCGCGCTCGCCGACCTGCGCCTCGAGCGTCTCGACGTGATTCACGCCGGCGAACACAGCTTCCCGCTTGCCGAGCGGGTGCGAGCGGTACCACTCGCCCGCATCCTGCAGGACATCCGGCCCATTGACTGATATAAGGGAAACCAGACGATGAAAACCGCAAAACTATGGGCTGCACGGCTCATCCTGGCTGGCACAGCATCCGTGCTGCTCACGCAGGGCGCGTACGCGCAGACCTATCCAACGAAACCGATCCGGCTGGTGATGCCCTACCCCCCGGGCGGCAGCTCCGACATACTGGCGCGGCCGATCGCCAACGAAATGTCGAAGAGCCTGGGCCAACCGGTCATGATCGAATACAAACCAGGTGCGGGCTCGACCATCGGCGCGGATTTCATCGCCAAGTCGGCGCCCGACGGCCATACGCTGGTGATGCTGCTGACTGCGCACGCCATCAACGCCACGCTGCTGACTAGCCTGCCCTACGACACGCTGAAGGATTTCACTTCCATTACGCTGGCCGCCACGCTGCCGCTGGTGGTGGTGGTGAATGCCCAGTCAAAAATCCACAGCGTGCAAGAGCTGATCGCCGCCGCTAAAAACAATCCCGGCAAGCTGAACTATGGCTCGGCCGGCACCGGCAATACCAGCCACCTGGCGGTCGAATATTTCAAATCGGTGGTCGGCGTGGACATGGCGCACGTGCCCTACAAAGGCAGCGGGCCGATGGTTGCCGCGCTGCTGGGGCGCGAGATCGATCTCATGTTCGATAGCCTGTCTTCGTCCCTGGCACAGATCCAGGCCGGCAAGTTCCGCGCCCTGGGCGTATCGACGGCCAAACGCTCGCACGTAGCGCCGCAAGTGCCGACGATCCAGGAAGCGGGCCTGCCGGGCTTCGACATCTCGGTCTGGTACGGGATTTTCGCTGCCGCCAACACGCCAGCGCCCATCGTGCAGAGATTGAACATGGAATTCATCAAGGCCATGGCCGCGCCCGAGGCCAAGCAGCGGATCGAAGACTACGGCTACCAGATCGTCGGCTCCACGCCCGCGCAGCTCGACGCCCACGTGAAGAGCGAGATCGCCCGCTGGGGCAAGGTGATCAGGGATTCGGGCGCCAAGGCGAACTGATACAGCCGTAATTTCTGATTTTGATCGCGGTCAGCGATCAGTCCTTCTCGTAGTTCTCCAGCAGATTGACGATCTCCGCGTGGCCGCGCTCCCGCGCCACTGCGATCGGACGCTTGCCCGCGCGGTTGCGCTGCCGCGCATCCAGACCGAGCGCAAGGAAGACACTCACCATTTCCACATAGCCGCCGTCTGCAGCCGCGTGCAGCAGCGTGTTGCCCTGCAAGTCTGCCACCTTCGGATCCGCGCCGCGCTCCAGTAAATGCCGCGCCGTCTGCGGATTGCCCGTCATCACCGCCCACTGCAGGATGGATTCGCCATCGTCGTTGCGCAGTTTCGGATCCGCCTTGGCCTCGAGCAGCAGATCCACGAACCAGGGGTCCACATGCAGCGCCGCCACATGCAGGGGGGTCTCGCTGTTCTTTGATCGCGCATTCACCGGCGCCCCGGCTTTCACCAGCATCGCCGCCAGCTCCTTCATCCCTTTCTCGATCGCCCGGTGTAGCGGCGTCTCCTGCTCCGCATTGCGCGCATCCAGTTTCACCCCGCCCCGCGTCACGATCCCCTCGGCCACCAGCGGCTTGTCCTCCTCGATCGCCTCGAATAGCCGCACCTCCGGCGCATCCGTCACCTGCGCGATCGCGCTTGCGGCGCCAAGAAAGAAAAGTAAGCAGGCGAGAAATAACCTCATGCAATGGCTCTCGCCAGCACCTCCGCCAGGTGTACGGTTTCTCGACCGGCCAGGTCTTCGATCTGCTCGCGGCAGGAAAAACCATTGGCGATGATGAGCGTTTCCACCGTCGTGGCTTTCACTTTCGGCAGCAGTGAGAGCTTGGCGATCTGCACCGAGGTTTGGTAGGTCTGGGGGCGCATACCGAAGGCGCCGGCCATGCCGCAGCAACCGGTTTCCGGAGCAGCGGTTTCGATGCCGGCGGCCTGGAGGAGCGCGAGATCCGGGCCGGTGCCGCCCAAGGCTTTCTGGTGGCAGTGGCCATGCAGCAGTGCCGTGCCACCGATCATCTGCTGCGGTTTCCAGCCGCGCGCCTCCAGGAATTCGGCAAAAGAGACCGTCTGCCTGGCGAGTTTTGCGGCGTACTCGTTGCCGGGCAGGAGCTTGACCATCTCGTCCCGAAATACCGAGTGACAGCCGGGCTCGAGGACCACCACCGGCGTCCCCGATTCGATCTGCGGCGCCAGCGCGGCGACGATTTTTTCCAGCGACGCCTTTGCCTGGTCGAGCATGCCGAAGTCGTAGTACGGCCTGCCGCAGCACAGTTGTTGCGGCGGCAGACCGACGCGGGCGCCGGCGGCTTCCAGCACCCGCGCCGCGGCGAGCGCGCTCTGCGGCCGAAAATAGTTGCTGAAGGTGTCCGGGAAGAGGATCACCGCCTCGCCATGCCGCATGCCGCCCGCACTCGCGAGATTGCGCCGAGTGCGCTGCAGGGCGTCGAACTGCGCGCGAAAACTACGCGGCGCGAACCGGGGCAAGCGGCGTTGCGGCGCTATACCAGCAAATTTTTTGGCAAAACCCGAGAACCAGGGCAGGTCAGCCAGGGCATTCACCAACTTGGGCGCTTGCATCGCCAGCGGCGCCCACTCGCCGATACGCCCCATCGCCTGCGCTTGCAGTGGCCGCCTGTGCTGCTCGTAGTAGTGCGACAGGAACTCGGCCTTGTAGCTCGCCATGTCGGTGTGCGTCGGGCAATCGCTGCGGCAACCCTTGCAAGCAAGGCACATCTCCAGCGCTTCTTTCACCTCTTCGCTCTGCCAACCGTCGGTGATCACCTCGCCACGCAGCATCTCGGCCAGCAGTCTGGCGCGTCCGCGGGTCGAAAAGCGTTCTTCCTTGGTGGCGCGGTAGCTCGGGCACATGGTGCCGCCCTCGGCCGCGCGGCACTTGCCCATGCCGATGCAGCGTTCGGTGGCGCGCGCGTAGCCGTCGCCCTCGTTGCTGAGGAAGGTCATGCGCGTGCTCAGCGTCACTGGCTGGTAGGCCGGACCCTGGCGCAGATTCTCGTCCACGCGGTACACCTCGCCCAGCGCATCCACGAGTTTCCCCGGGTTCATGCGCCCCTGCGGATCCCAGATGCGCTTGAACTCACGGAAGGCCGCCATCAACTCGGGCCCGTACATGATGGGCAGAAACTCGGCACGCCCCTGGCCGTCGCCGTGCTCCCCCGAGAGCGAGCCGCCGTACGCCACCACCAGCCCGGCGGCTTCGCGCAGGAAGCTGCGCCAGTGGGCGATGCCTTGCGTCGTGCGCAGATCGAAGTTGATGCGGGCGTGGATGCAGCCGTCGCCGAAATGGCCGTAGAGCGAAGTGCGGTAGCCGTAGCGGTCCACCAGCTTCTGGAATTCGCGCAGGTAGTCGCCCAGGCGCAGCGGATCCACTGCCGCGTCTTCCCAGCCGACCACCGGATCGGGACCGTCCGTGGTCTTCAATTTGAGCGCCGTGGCCGAGGCGCCTGTTTCGCGTAGGGTCCAGATACGGCTCATGAGGATTTTTTCTTCTATCAGGTCGCCCCCTAAAACCTTTTGCAGCAACCCGGCTTGCCGAATCGCCTGCGCTCGCGTATCCGCCCCAAACTCCACCATCAACCAGGCCTGGCCCGCGGGCAGCAGGGCGATGTCGGCCAACTTCAAGCCGCGCTCTCGCAGGCCGCCGATGATGCCGGTATCGAGGCCTTCGCAGGCGATCGGCCCCGCGGCGAGCACTTGCGGCACCGCATCGCCGGCAAGATAGATGTCGTCGAAGCCGATCACCAGCAGCACACGCTCACGCGGGCTGTGCACGAGGCGCGTCAAAGCCTGCAGCGTGAGCGCGCAAGTACCCTCCGAGCCGACCAGCGCGCGTGCGACATTAAAACCGTTCTCCGGCAGCAACTGGTCTAGGTTGTAGCCCGAGACACGGCGCTTGATTTTCGGGAAGCGGCCACGGATCAGATCTGCGTAGCGGTCGCGCAACGAGCGCAGCTTTTCGTAGATCTCGCCTTGCCGACCGCCGCGCCGGATGATGGCGTCGAGTTCGGCCTCGGAGGTCGGCCCGCACCAGAAGCGCGCGCCGTCATAGGTCAGCACCTCCAGCGCCTCGATGTTCTCGACCGTCTTGCCGGCCATCACCGAGTGCGCGCCGCAGGAATTGTTGCCGATCATGCCGCCCACGGTGCAACGCGAATGGGTGGCCGGGTCCGGGCCGAAGGTCAGCCCGTGTTTTTCCGCCGCGCCACGCAGCGCATCGCAGACGACGCCGGGTTCGACGCGCGCCAGGCGCGCGCTCACGTCCAACTCGAGCACCCGATCAAGGTACTTCGAAGTGTCGATCACCACCGCGACATTCACCGTCTGGCCGCACAACGAGGTGCCACCGCCGCGTGCAAGGATGGGCGCGCCGTGCTCGCGGCAGGCGGCGACCGTGGCGATGATGTCCTCGCTCGAGCGCGGCAACACCACGCCGATCGGCACCTGGCGGTAATTGGACGCATCCGACGCATACGCGGCGCGCGCGCCGTTGTCGAAGCGCACTTCGCCTTCGAGCGCCAGCTTGAGCGCCGCTTCCAGAGCTGCGTGGTTCACGCCGCGAGTGTAGCCGGATCAACCGATTCGAGCAGCCGCCGCCGCGCGCGGGCCCGACGACCCAGTTAGAATGCAGGCATGGATGAAGCTTGGCGCGCAGTGTTGCGCCTGCTTGCCGGGTTCGGCGCCACTCTCGCTCTTGGTTCCGCAGCCGCTCAAACACCAAAAATAATGACTCGCAAAATTCCCGCTACAGGTGAAGACCTTCCCGCCATCGGCCTCGGCACCTGGCAGGTGTTCGATGTCGGCAACGACCCGGCCGCACGTACCCCGCTGCGCAAGGTGATCGCCGGGTTCGCCAAGGCCGGCGGCAAGATGATCGACTCCTCGCCGATGTACGGCAGCGCCGAATCGGTGGCGGGCGACCTGGTCGCCGAACTCGGCCTGCGCGACCAGACCTTCATCGCCACCAAGGTCTGGACCCGCGGCCGCGAGGACGGGATCAAACAGATGGCGACTTCATTTCGCCGCCTCAAAGTCCAGCAGATGGATTTGATGCAGATTCACAATCTGCTCGATGTCGCGATCCACACGCCAACCATCAATGACATGAAAGCGCAAGGCCGGGTTCGCTATACCGGCATCACCCATCACACCTCCTCCGCCTACGCCGAAGTGGAAAAGTGGCTAAAGGCGGAGCAGTACGATTTCCTGCAGATCAACTACTCCCTGGCCGAACGCGAGTCGGAACAGCGTTTGCTCGCGCTATGCAGGGATAAGAACATCGCGGTGATTGCCAACCGGCCGTTTGCCGAAGGCGCGATGTTTCGCCGCGTGCGCGGCAAACCGCTGCCGCCGTGGGCGGCCGAGATCGGCGCCGCCAGCTGGGCGCAGTACTTCCTGAAATGGATCGTCAGCCACCCGGCCATCACCTGTGCCATTCCCGGCACCGCCAAGCCGGAGCACATTGCCGACAACGTCGCCGCCGGTTTCGGCGCGCTGCCCGACGCAGCGATGCGTAGACGTATGGCTGAACATTTTGATTCGCTATGAGGAGATGGTGATGAGCGTGAAAGAAACCCGGGGTTTCCAGGCGGAGGTCAAACAGCTGCTGCAGCTGATGATCCATTCGCTGTATTCGAACAAGGAGATCTTCCTGCGCGAGCTGGTGAGCAATGCTTCGGACGCCTGCGACCGGCTGCGCTTCGAGGCCATTGCCCAGCCGGAGCTGCTGACGGGGAGCGCCGATTTCGCGATCCACGTCGCGCTCGACGCCGCCGCGCGCACCATCACCCTCTCCGACAACGGCATCGGCATGAGCCGCGACGAGGCGGTGGCGCACCTGGGCACCATCGCCAAGAGCGGCACGCGGGAATTCTTCGCCGCGCTTACCGGCGACCAGCAGAAAGATGCCCAATTGATCGGCCAGTTCGGCGTCGGTTTCTACTCTGCTTTCATCGTCGCCGAGCGCGTCAGCGTGCTGAGCCGCAGGGCGGGGCTGGGCGCTGACGAGGCGGTGCGCTGGGAAAGCGACGGTAGCGGCGAATACACCATCGAAGCGGCGACCCGCGCCACGCGAGGCACCGACGTGACCCTGCACCTCAAGGCGGGCGAGGACGAGTTCGCCTCGAGCAGCCGGGTGCGCGCGATCCTGCGCAAGTACTCGGACCACATCGCCACCCCGATCCGGATGCTGCAGGAAACCTGGGACCAGGGCAAACAGGCCATGGTCGCGGGCGCCGATGAAGAAACGGTCAACCAGGCCACTGCCCTCTGGGCGCGGCCAAAGTCGGAGGTCACCGACGAGCAGTATCGCGAGTTCTACAAGCACGTCGCGCACGACTTCACGGATCCGCTCGCCTGGACCCACAACCGCGTCGAGGGCACGCAGGAATACATCCAGCTACTCTACCTCCCCTCACAGGCGCCGTTTGACCTGTGGGACCGCGACGCGCGGCGCGGCCTCAAGCTCTACGTGCGGCGCGTGTTTATCATGGACGACGCGGGCGAGCTGCTCGCGCGCTACCTGCGCTTCGTGCGCGGAGTGATTGATTCGAGCAACCTGCCACTTAACGTCTCGCGCGAACTCCTGCAGGAGTCGCGCGACGTGAGCGCGATCCGCGAAGGCGCTGCCAAACGGATCCTCGGCCTGCTGGAAGACCTGGCGGAAAACCGCAAAGACGATTACGCGAAATTCTGGGACGCCTTTGGTCAAGTCCTGAAAGAGGGCATCGGTGAGGACGCAGCGAACCGGGAGCGCATCGCCAAGCTGCTGCGCTTCGCTTCCACCAGCAGCGACATCCAGAACGTATCGCTGGCCGACTATCTGGCCCGCCTGAAGGATGGCCAAAAAGCGATCTACTACGCCACCGCCGACAGCCTCGAGGCAGCGCGTAACAGCCCGCAGCTGGAGATCTTTCGCCAAAAAGGCATCGAAGTGCTGCTGCTCGCCGACCGCGTGGACGAGTGGATGCTGTCGTTCCTCACGGAGTTCGAGGGCAAGCCGCTCGCCTCGGTGGCCAAGGGCGACCTCGATCTGGGCGATCTCGCCGACGCCGGGGACAAAGAAACGCGCGAGCGCGTCGCCGAGGAATTCAAGGACCTGGTCACGCGCGTCAAAACGGCGCTCGGCGAGGCGGTAGCGGAGGTGCGCGTCACCCTGCGGCTCACCGATTCGCCTGCCTGCGTGGTGGCGGAACGCGATGCGATGAGCCAGCATCTGCAGCGCCTGCTAAAGGGCGCGGGCCAGAAAGCACCGCCAGCCAAGCCTATCCTTGAACTCAATCCGCGCCACCCATTGATCGAGCGGCTGAAAACGGAATCCGACGATGGCCTGCAAGAATGGGCCCAACTGTTGCTAGATCAGGCGACGCTTGCCGAGGGTGGCCAGCTGGAGAACCCGGCCAGTTTCGTCAAGCGCATGAACCGGATGCTGGCGGCGACGAATCCAGGCACCAGGAACGAGTAATGCAACGGTTCATTGTTTGCCTTTTTTTAGCGGTGTTTGCAGGGGCAGAGGCACATGCACAAGCCTTCCCATCCCGCCCACTCCGTCTGGTGGTGGGCTTCGCCCCCGGCGGCGGCGTGGATATCAACGCGCGCCTGCTGGCGCCCAGACTGGCCGAGTACCTGGGCCAGCAGGTGGTGGTGGAGAACAAGCCCGGCGCCGGCACCAACATCGCCAACGAGTTGGTCGCCAGGAGCCCGGCCGACGGCCATACGCTGCTTATCAACACCGCCGCAGTAGTGATCAACATGTCGCTGTACCGCAAGCTGCCGTTCGACACCCTGCGCGATTTCGCGCCGGTGTCGGTATTTTCCGAGAGCCCGAACGTGCTGGTGGTAAACGCCAAGCTGCCGGTCAGCAGCCTGAAAGACCTGATCGAACTGGCGCGCCAGTCGCCCGGCAAGCTGAATTTTTCTTCCGCAGGCGTCGGTACCACCCAGCATCTGTCGGCCGAGCTGCTCAAGCTGCGCACCAAGACTTTCATCGTGCACATCCCTTATAAGGGCAGCGCGCCCTCGCTCACCGGATTGATCGCAGGCGAAGTGGACCTCAGCTTCGCCAACATCCCGGCGATCCAGGCGTACGTGAAATCCGGGCGCCTGCGCGCGCTCGCCACCACCGGCTCGAAGCGCGACCCCCAGCTCCCCGAAGTGCCGACGATGAAAGAAGCGGGCGTCGAGGGGCTCGATGTCACCGTGTGGTACGGCGTGCTGGCACCGGCAGCGACACCGCGCGACATCGTGCAAACCATCGCGGCGGCGGTGACGCGAGCGACGCGCGACCCCGACACGCGCAGGCGCATGCTGGAACAAGGCGCCGATCCGATCGGCAGCACACCCGAGGAATTCGGCAAGCTGCTGCGCGAAGAAATGACGCGCTGGGCAGAGGTGGTGAAGGTTTCCGGCGCAAGCGCCGACTAGCGCGCTTCGTCCTTCTTCTTCCCCGCGCTCTCGGCCGGCGCAGAGCTTGCTGCTCCCACTGCCGCCACCACCTTGGCCAGCACCGGGAAATACGCCTTGCCGTAGCCAGCACGGATCGCTTTCTTGATGGTTTCCTTGGCGTTGTCGGCACCGTGCAGGAATAAGCCCGCCTCCTCGCTCAAGCGCAGCGCATAGCGGATATCCTTCAGCGCATACTCCGAGGAGAAGGCTTGCTCGGGAAACTCGTTCTTCAGCATAGCTTTCATGCCGTGATGGCGCAGCGCGAAGCTGTCGGCCGAACCCTTGGCAAGCACGTTGAAAGCGAGCTGCGGATCGAGACCCACATGCTGGATCAGCGCCAGCGCCTCGGCCAGCGCCACCACATTCTGGAACAGCACCATATTGTTGATGAGCTTCATCGCCTGGCCGGCGCCCACCTCACCGCAGTGGCTGATGTCGGTGGCGACACACTCGAGCAGCGGCTTGATGCGCTTAAACACCTGTTCCGGGCCACCCACCATCACTGCCAAAGTGCCGTCCTTCGCCGCTTCACGTGTGCGCGCGACCGGCGCGTCGGCGAACTGAATACCGCGCGCGAGGAAGCGCTGGTTCAGGTCACGCGCCAGGTTTACCGGCGTGGTGCTGAAATCCACCACCAGGCCACCGGGCTTGAGGTGCGTCAGCAGGCTGCCCACGCCCAGGCAGACCGCGTTGACCTGCGGCCCGCCCGGCAACGACAGGAACACGATGTCGGCGTGCTCGGCGACGTCGCGCACCGACTCCGCCGGCGTCACGGCGGACTGGTCCATATTCGCCAGCGCATCCAGATCGGTATCGAAAGCGCGCACTTCCTGGCCCGACTTGGCCGCAAGATTGCGGCACATCGGCGCCCCCATCACGCCCAGGCCAATAAATCCCAGCATCACTCCTCCTTCATCACCACCAGCGCGTCCACCGCCACCACCCCGTCGTGCTTGACGATCACCGGGTTTGCCTCCGCTTCGCGCACCGGCCGCCCCGCACACAGCGCCAGTCGCGATAAGGCCGCCAACGCCCGCGCCAGCGCTTTCAGATCGCCTGGCGGCAGGCCACGGTAGCCGCGCAGGACCGCGAACCCCTTCACTTGCTCGATCATCTCCAGCGCTGCGGCCTCATCGACCGGGGCCAAACGCAACACCACGTCATTGTAGAGTTCCGCGAGAATTCCGCCCGCGCCCACCATCGCCAGCGGCCCGACCAGCGGATCGTCACGGTAGCCGATGATCGCCTCGGCCAGGCCGACTTCCATGCGCTGGACCAGGAGCGATGCGCTCTTTTTAGCCAACGATTTTGCTTGTCTTTCGAATTCCTGGCGGGAAGCGACAGCCAAAATAACCCCGCCCACTTCCGATTTGTGCGCCACCTCGGCGGAAAGAATCTTCAATGCGATCGGATAGGGCAGGGCATGCGCGTAGTCCGGCGCGTGGGCAAGCGCAGCTTCGACCACCGGGACACCGAGCGCGGCAAAGAGTTTGAGCGCCTCGAACTCCGTGAGTTTTCCTTTTGCAGGTATCTCTGTGGGCCACTCGACGGATCGTTCTCCGTCGGTCCGCCTAGGAGATCGCCATGCAAAGAACGCGTGAAAAGCATCCGCGCAGGCTTCTGGCGTCCTGAAAGCGGCCACCCCCGCCTGGGCCAGCAGCGCGAGCGACTGATCCGCGTGCGGCGTCAGAAATACGGCCAGCGGCTTGGCGGAGTGCTTGGCCCCGGACTTTGCTTCCAGGATGGGACCGATGGCGAGTTGCGGATGAAATTGGGCGGATGAGCCCACCACCGCCAGCACTGCGTCGCAGCCGGGAAATTCGAGCAGTTCCTGGAGCACCGCGCCATAGGTGGCGCTCTTTTTGCCCATGGTCAGGTCCACGATAGGCGCGTCCGAGCCGGGCGTCACGGTTTCGATGCCGCGCGTGCCGAGGCGATCCACCACGCTGGCGGCGCCCCCCCCGGTGGTCGTCACCACGGCCACGCGCGGACTGCGCCGCAGCTGTCCCGTATGCTCCGGTCCCGCATACTCCGGCGGCGAGTGACCTGCCAGCAGCGGCCCGATTTCGATCAGGGTCTCCAGCATGTCGACGCGGAGGATGCCGCAATCGCGGAAATAGGCATCCAGCGCCGCGTCTTCGCCGGCCAGAGCCCCGGTATGCGAACGCGCGAGGCGTTGGCCCAGCTGCGAGCGACCGAGCTTGTAGGCGACCACCGGCTTGCCTGCGGCGTGCGCCGCACGCGCGCCGGCGGCGAGCCGCGCCGCATCGCGCACCGTCTCCAGGAACAGCAGGATCAAGCGCGTTTGCGGATCCGCAGCGAGCAGCTCGACCAGTTCGCCCACCCCCAAGTCAGCCTCGTTGCCGACCGACACCAGTTTGGAAAAACCCAGGCCGCGCGCCGCCCCGCGCGAGAGCACCGTACCCAGCATAGTGCCGCTTTGCGACACCATGCTGGTGGCACCCGCGGGCAGCACAGCCATTTCCAGAACCGCGTTCACGCTCAGCGCCACGCGCTCCGTGAGGTTGATCATTCCCATGCTGTTGGGCCCCAGCAGGCGCACTCCAAGCTCGCGCGCCCGTGCCACCAGCCTTGCCTGGCGCGCCAGGCCCTGGGCCCCGACATCGGCAAAACCGTCGCTGAACACGCTGACCACCGGGACGCCTTTCCTGCCGCAGTCCTCCAGCGCGCCCTCGACATCCTCGACCATGATGAAGGCGTGATCGATTTCGCCGGCAACTGCGGTGAGGCTTGGATAGGCTTTTTCACCCAGGACTTCCTGGCGAGTGGCGTTGATCGGGAAAATGCTTCCCGTAAAACCATGCTGGCGCAGGTAGCGTTGCGGCCGGGCCGTGTTCTTCGAGGCATCGCCCGATGCGCCGACGAGGGCCACCGAGCGGGGCGCGAACAAAGCTTGTGGAAGACTTATGCTGGGATTTCTTTTAATTGTTCAAGCTTCCACAAACGTTGAAGAAGTTCCTCTGCGCGACCCTGGCCAATTACCGGCACCGCCAGCTCGAGATACTTTTCCTCCAGCTGCGCATCCGACAGCGGCGCGTCCGGATCGCCCACGCGCGTCGGCTGCAGGAACTCCTCTTGCCGACCGTCGTGTGCCACAAAGGCCACACGCGCCGCGCGTTGCTGTGGAAATGCGGCGTCCAGCTCGGGGTCGATGGCGACCTCGATGCGCGCCATCAGGTCCCGCGTGGCCGGGTCGTTGATCCGCGCCGGCTCGAATGCCGCCAAGCGCACACTGCCGTGCGTGAGCGCGGTGGCGACAACGTACTTGAGCGAGAAGCGCGCTTGCGCCGCGGTCTGCGGCGATTCGTAGCCCGACACCTCTTTGGCGGCGCGGTAGCTGCCAACGCGGATGCGCTCGATCTCGCGCGCCGCGATCTGCATACGCTGCTGCAGGGCCAGTGCGCCGTCGATCGCCGCGAAAGTGTGGCCGCAGCAGCCATGGTTCTTGAAGGTCATGCGCGTGATGTAAAAATCCTTGCCCAGGGTGCTTAGTCCCTGGCCCCAGTCCGGGTTGTCCGACATGGCGACGCCGTAACCGGCCTCGCCCTCGATCACATCCAGGGAACCGGTGACACCCTCGCGTGCGGCGAGCGCCGCGGTGACACCCGCTTCCGCGGCGCGCCCCGCGTGCAACGGCTTGGACATCGAGTCCATGCGGAACGACTGCTGCAGGCCCGCGGAAAACGTGGTCACTGTGGCCAGCGCATGAGCGAAACGCTGGCGCTCCAGCCCCAACAGTTCGGCCGCCGCAGCGCAAGCACCGAAAACGCCGATGGTGCCGGTGTTATGCCAGTACTTGTAGTGCGCGCGCCCCATCGTCGCGCCGATGCGCGTCGAAATCTCATAACCGACGATCACTGCACGCAGGAACTGCTCGCCGCTGGCGCCATGCGCCTGCGCCAGCGCCAGCGCCGCCGCGATGGTCGGCGCACCGGGGTGATAAATGCCGTCGCGGAAGATGTCGTCCATCTCGACCGTGTGCGCAGCAGTGCCGTTGATCAGCGCCGCCGCGCGCACAGTGGCGCTACGACCGAGCGCCAGTTTGGCTTTTCCCTGATCCAGCTCTTCTTTTAAAGCAGTTTCAAGCAGCGTGGCAGGAGCGACCAGCGCGCCCGGCAACAGCGCCGCGTACCAGTCGATCACCGCACGCTTGGTATGGTGCAGCACCTCCGCCGCGATCGGCATGCCTCGGTACTCCTCCGCCCAGGCGGCGAACTTCTCTACGACATGCATCCGCTAATTCTTGTACGAGGAATCAAGGCGATCGGCCAGACGCCGCATCGCGGGCCACTCCAACAGACCGTAGGACCGGCGCGTGCCCGGCCGGTACATGTGGTTGGTCTTCTCGATCACCGCAAACGAGGGCAGCAGGATCTCATCAGCGCTGTTTTGCGCCATCAACTGCGAGCGGCAGGCTCGCTCGAGGCGGTAGATGTTGTTGAAGGCTTCCGCCACCGTTTTGCCGACCGCCAGCAGGCCGTGGTTGCGCAACAGCATCACGTCGCAATCACCGAGATTGGCGATCAGGCGCGCTTTCTCTCCCTCCTCCAGCACCACCCCCTCGTAATCGTGGTAAGCGACCTTGTCGAAGCGCATCGCGGTCTGCGTCATCGGCAACAGGCCTTTTTTCAGCGAGGCGACCGCCATCCCGGCGAGCGAGTGTGTATGGATGACGCAATGCAGTTCGGGACTGGCCTGGTGGATTGCGCTGTGGATCACGTAACCCGCCGGGTTGAATTTATAGCCCAGGCCCTGCGGAAAATCGGGTTGCCAAATCACTTTGCCCGAAAGATCCACCTTGATCAGCGCCGAGGCGCAGATCTCGTCGTAGGTCAGGCCGAAGGGATTGAGCAGGAACTCTTCAGTACCGGCGATGCGCGCCGAGATGTGGTTGTAGATCAAGTCGTCCATCTCGAAATGGCGCACCAGGCGATAGGCGCAGGCGCAATCCACACGCGCCGCCCACTCCGCGGCGCTTACTGTGCCCTTCAGGGACTTGAAACGCAGCGGCGGGTAGTCCTGGTCCGGAGTCAGCTCCGGATAGGCACTGCGAAGATCAGCCAGCTGCGCGGCGGCCTTAGTCTTCATCCCAGGCTTTCTCGGGCAGCGGCAGTCCGGCCAAGTCCGCTGCAGTAAGCCCGCGGTCGGGCTCTATATTCAGCTCTTCCAGGATCAACATCAGTTGGCGCGTGTGTTGCGCCGGGTGCCAGACGGTGCGCTCCAGCACCACGTGTACCGGATGCAGGCCGAAATAGGTGTCCATCATGCGCTGGCAGCTAGGGTCCGGATAGGCTTGCCACCACTGCATGGCGCGCGCCAGCACCTCTTCGCCGTAGCGCGCGATGTCCTCCGCGGTTCGTATCGAAGGCGAGGCGTCTTCCATGATGCGCTCATAGGTCAGCTGGCCGCCATCCTGCATCGATTCCAGGAAGCCCTCGACAATGCGGAACACGTGGCGTGCGAGCACGTGGATCGGCCGGTTGCGGTTGCGGAACGGCTGTTCGAGCGTAGCGGTGGGAATTTGCCGCACATAGCGCGCCGCAGCGCCCAGAATCAGCGCCATTTTCTGCATCAAGGCTTCGGGGCTGAGCCGCTCCTGCTGGCAAACGTTCAGGCCGAGGAACTTGATGACATCACCGATGGTCTGGGCGAAAACGAATTCGCCGCCGCGCGCCACGATCGGCACGCTACGCGCCCCGAGCTTGCGCAACTCCTCCATGCCGGCCTCGTTGCCGTGCACATTGATCGACTCGTAGTCGACGCCCTGCCTGGTGAGAAATTCCTTGGTCCTCAGGCAACTGGTGCAGCCGGGCTGCCAGAACACCCTGACTCTCTCGCTCGCGAGCGTCATGGTTCCGCGATCAGTCCAGCTTGATGCCGAGACGCTTACCGACATCGCCCCACTTATCCATGTCCGAGCGGATCAGCGCGCCGAATTGCTCCGGCGGGCCGCCGGCTGGGTCCATGCCCTGTTCGAGCAAATTGCGCCGGACCTCGGCAAGCTCGAGCACGGCGCGAATTTCCCTGTTGAGCAGCATCACGATGGGGAGCGGCGTTCTGGCCGGCGCCAGCATTCCCCACCAGCCTGTCACCTCGAACCCCGGCAATCCGGACTCATGGATGGTCGGGACCTCCGGCAACACCGCCGACCTTTGCAGCCCGCCGATGCCGATGGCGCGCAGCTTGCCCACTTTCGCATGCGGCATGCCCACGGTCATCGGCGTAAAGGACAACTGGACATCGTTGGCGAGCTGCCCCAGGACGGCCGGGGCGATACCCTTGTATGGGATGTGCGTCATCTGGATGCCCGCCATCGACATCAGCAGCTCGGTGGCGAGGTGCGGCGAACTGCCGAGCCCCGATGAACCATAATTGAGCTTGTCGGGATTCGCCTTCGCGTAGGCGATGAACTCCCTCACGTCGCGCGCCGGAACCGACGGGTGGACGTAGAGCACCAGCGGCGAAGTCGTGGCCAGCGCGACCGGCGCAAAATCGCGGATCGGGTCGTAGGGCAGTTTGCTGAACAGCTTCGCGCTGCTCGCGAGCGACGAAAACGCGAACAGCAGAGTGTGGCCGTCGGGCTGCGCCTTGGCCACCAGATCGGCGCCGATGATGCCGGAGCCCGCCGGTCGGTTATCGACGATAAAACCCTGTCCGAGCCGCTCGCTCAGGCGCTGCGCCAGGATCCGCCCGACAATGTCGGTGCCGCCCCCGGGGGCGAACGGCACGACAATGCGCACCGCTCGCGTCGGGTACTCGTCTGCGCCGCCCGCGGGCAACGCAGCGAAAACGAGGGCGGCGGCGGCCGCGCGTAGCGCCTGTATCAGCATGCGGCAATAGTATAGAGTGAAATGTTTCCAGCAATGAAGGAATCCCGCTCGCCATGGCAATCGGTCTGGTCGATCACTTCAACATCGTCATCGCACCCTCCCAGGTGGAGGAGACGCTGAAGTTCTATCGAGAGGTGCTCGGCCTGGAGGAAGGCTTCCGACCGAATTTCGGCCGACCCGGCTGGTGGCTCTACGCCGGGAATCATCCGGTGCTGCACATCAGCCTCAAGGAAAACATCGCGCCGACCCTGGGCAGCACCGGGAGCTTCGACCATATTGCGCTCAACGCCACCGGCTGGGCCGGGATGAAGGCCAAGCTGCAGCGCCTGGGCATTGCCTACGAAGAGCAGCTGGTGAGCGACAACACGGCGCTACAGATCTTCTTCCACGATAGCAACGGCCTCAGGATCGAGCTGGACTACAAACTGGACGAGGTCGAAACAGATTGAGGCGCGAACGTGCGCACCGCTTGCCGATCCATTGCGGGCGATGCCGCAGCTAACGCACGGGTGCGTTCCACTAACGCACGGGTGCGTTCCACTAACGCACGGGTGCGTTCCAGCTAAAGAACGACCCGGATCGGTTGGCCTGCAGCAAACGCATTGATCGCATCGAAGGCATCGCCGAAGTACTTCTCGAAGCTGGCGCGCTCGACGTAGCCCAAGTGCGGGGTGGCAGTGACGTTGGGCAGCGAGATCAGCGGATGCGCCGCATCCATCACCGGTTCGTTCTCGAACACGTCCAGCGCCGCCCGCCCCGGCCGCCCTTCGCGCAGCGCGCGCTCCAGCGCACCGGGCGCGACCAGCTCCGCGCGGCTCACATTCACGAACATCGAGTCCGGACTCATGTTGCGCAGATTTTCGTATTTGATCAGACCCCTGGTCGCGTCGTTGAGGCGCAACTGCACGCTCACCACATCGCTTTCACTGCACAGCAAATCCAGGCTTGCTACCGTGCGCAGGCCGGCTTCCTTGGCGCGCGCGATGGTGCTCTCGCGGCCCCACACGCTGACCTGCATCTCGAAGGCCTGCGCGTAGCGGGTGAGACGCTGTGCGATGCGGCCGTAGCCGACGAAACCGAGCTTCCTGCCCGCCAGCTGGAAACCGACACTCCCCTGCCACAGGCCCTGGCGTAAGCGCTGGTTCTCTTGCGTGATGTTGCGCGCTGAAGCGAGGATCAAACCCCAGGTGAGTTCCGCGGTGGAGAGCGGGCCGCCGGTGCCGTCGCACACCGTGATGCCGCGCGCCTGGCAGGCCTGCACATCCACGTGCGGACCGATTTTCGCGGTCTGCACGATCAGCTTGAGATTGGGAAGTTTCTCAAGGAGTGTTTTCGTCACCCGTGTGCGTTCACGAATGAGTACCACTGCATCGAAGCCGGCGATGCAGGACGCGATCGTCGCCTCATCGCGCATCGGCACACTGAACACCTCGACCGTGTGCGCGGCAAGCTTGGCAAAACAGGCCAGCGCAGGGCTGGCTGGCTGGTAATCCTCCAGGATGGCGACTCGCATGGGGCGAGTGTACAGGAGCGATTTATAATCTCGCCATCCTCATTAACATAGACGCAGGCACGATGAAATTCGCTACTGTCCAGAAACGCATCGAGGGCGTGCTCGCGCCCGTGATCACGCCGTTCAAACGCGACCTCTCGCCCGACGCCGATCGCTTTGTCAAACATTGCCGCTGGCTGATGAAGAGCGGCTGCGCCGGACTGGCCGTGTTCGGCACCAACAGCGAAGCGAACTCCATGTCGGTCGAGGAAAAGCTGGAACTCCTCGAAGCGCTGGTGAAAGGCGGGGTGCCCGCCGCGGCGCTGATGCCAGGCACCGGCCATTGCGCGCTCAGCGATTCGGTGAAAATGACGCGCGAAGCGGTGCGCATCGGTTGCGGCGGCGTGCTGATGCTGCCGCCCTTTTATTACAAAGGCGTCTCGGATGAAGGCCTGTTCCGCAACTTCGCGGAAGTGATCGAACGCGTCGGCGATGAGCGGCTACGTCTGTACCTGTATCACATCCCCCCGGTATCCCAGGTCGCGATCTCCCTCGCGCTGATTGAGCGGCTGCTGACGCGCTACCCCGGCATCGTCGCCGGCGCCAAGGATTCCTCGGGTGACTGGGACAACACCCAGGCCATGCTGGAGCGCTTCAAGGACCGCGACTTCGACGTGTTCCCGGGCAGCGAAGTGTTCCTGCTCGACGGCCTGCGCGCGGGCGGCAAGGGCTGCATCACCGCCACCGGCAACGTCAACCCCGGCGCCATCGACCAGGTGTTCCGGAACTGGCGCTCGGCGGAGGCCGACAAGCTGCAGGCGGGCATCACCGCGACCCGCAAAATCGTGCAGAAAGTGCCGATGATCCCGGCGTTGAAAGCCATCACGGCGCACTTCGGCAACGACCCCGCTTGGCGCACCGTGCGTCCGCCGCTCACCGAACTCACCTCCGAGCAGGACCGGCAAGTGATCACCGAACTGAAAGCCGCCGGCTTCTCGATGCCGGGGTTGTAGTCCACGCCGCCATGCACACCGTGCAGGTTACTGACGGAAGCAAGACCGTGCTCGTGACCGGCGCAGGGCGCGGCATCGGCCTGGCGACCGCGCGCGCCTTCCTCGGCGCAGGGTGGAAAGTCCTCGCGCTGGACAAGGATTTCTCTAGTTTCGATCTGCCAGGCGCGGAGCGCATCGAATTTGATCTGCAAAATCTGTCGGAAATAAAAAATCTGGTAGCAGCAAAAGGCGAAATACACACCCTGGTAAACAACGCCGGTGTGCTTTTCTGCGACCCCTACGACGCCCTACCGGAAGCACACAAGCGCGAAGTCCTCACCGTGAACCTCGAGGCGCCCGCCGCTTTGATTGAATCTGTTTCTGTGCAAATGAAAAAAAGAAAATCAGGCCGCATCGTAAATGTCAGTTCGGTGGCGGCGTTCACGGGGCATCCGGACCTCTGGTACGGCATCACCAAGGCCGGGATCCTGAACCTCACCAAGGCTTGGGCGAGAGAACTCGGGCCGCACGGGGTCCTGGTCAATGCGGTGGCGCCCGGCCCGACACAGACCGCCATGTACGAGCAACTGCCGCAGTCGCGCAAGGACGGGGTGATGCAATCGGTCTACGCCGGGCGCGTGTGCCAACCCGCAGAGGTCGCGGCAGCGATCCTGTGGCTCGGCAGCTCTTGCCCCGAGTACGTCAACGGGACTACGCTGGACGTCAACAACGGCGCCTACCCGCGTTAAAGGAGGTGTCATGACCAGCCTCAAGAACTTGCTTGCCGCCGGCGAATTCATCATCGCGCCGGGAGTGTTCGAGATGTTCTCGGCGAAGATCGCCGACAGCCTGGGCTTCAAAGCCCTCTACATGACCGGCTACGGCATCTCGGCCTCGCACTTGGGTCTCGCCGACGCGGGCTTGGTGACTTACCGCGACATGGTCGAGCGCGCGCGCACCATCGCGCAGGGGACAAAAACGCCCTTGATCGCCGATGCCGACACCGGTTTCGGCGGCCTGATCAACGTGCGCGAGACGGTGCGCGGCTACGAAGCGGCCGGCGTACAGGCGATCCAGATCGAAGACCAGGAAATGCCGAAGAAATGCGGCCACACTCCGAACCGGCGCGTGCTGCCGCTGGCGGATGCGCTAAAGCGCGTCGAAGTCGCCGTGGAAGCGCGCCGCAGCAGCGATTTCCTGATCATCGCGCGCACCGATGCGCGCACCGGCCTGGGCATGGACGAAGCGCTGCGCCGCGCCCAGGCCTTCGCCAAAGCCGGCGCCGACATCCTGTTCGTCGAAGCGCCCGAGTCGGAAGAGGAGTTCAAGCGCATCGGCGGCGAGCTGGCGGGCAGCGCCAAGCTGCTCGCCAACATGGTGCCCAGCGGAAAATCGCCCGTGCTCGCAGCGCACCAGCTACAGGAATACGGTTTTTCGATCGCCATCTATCCGAGCTCAGGCATGGGGCCGGTTTGCTCGGCGCTTCGTTCTGCTTATGAATTTCTTCTGAAGAACGGCAGCACCGTTGGCTCCCCGGTGCCCGCTTACGACATGCAACAGTTGCATGAACTGGTCGGCTTCCCGGATATCTGGGAATTCGAGCGTAAACACGTGGAGACGAAATGACGGCCAAAACCCTGTTCGACAAAATCTGGGACCAGCACCTGGTTGAGGATCTTGGCGACGGCGTGCAGTTGCTGCACGTGGACCGCCACCTGATGCACGAGCTCTCCGGCCCCCGCGGCCAGTTGGAGATGGCGCAGCGTAGCTTGAAGACGCGCAACCCCGAGCTCACCATCGGCTCGATGGACCACGTGGTGTCGACCGCACCGGGCGCCAAGGGCGGCAACGCGCCTTGGGCCGATCAGATGATCGAGTCCTTCCGTAGCGAGAGCAGAAAAGCCGGCGTGAAGATCTACGACATTGGCCAGGACGGTCAGGGCATCGTGCACGTGGTCGGGCCGGAGCTCGGCTTCACGCTTCCCGGCGCGACGCTGCTGTGCGGCGACAGCCATACCTGCACCCACGGCGCGCTGGGCGCGCTCGCCTGGGGCATCGGCACCAGCGAGCTCACGCACGTGCTCGCCACGCAAACCATCGTACAGCAAAGACCGAAGACCATGCGCGTGCGCTTCGACGGTCAGCCGGGACGCGCCATCACCGCCAAGGACATGATCCTCGCGCTGATCGGCAAAATCGGCACCGCAGGCGGCGTTGGCTACGCCGTCGAATACGCAGGCGAGGCGATACGCGCTCTGGAAATGGAAGGCCGCCTGACGGTGTGCAACCTGTCGATTGAACTGGGCGCCAAGATCGGCATGATCGCGCCCGACGAGAAGACCTACGCCTACCTGAACGGCCGGTGCCACGCGCCCAAGGGCGCGCTGTGGGATCAAGCGCTCGCACACTGGCGGACCTTGGCCAGCGATGCCGGCGCGCAGTTCGACCTCGAGCACTCTATCGACTGCACCCTGCTCGCGCCGCAGATCACCTGGGGCACCAGCCCCGAGGACGTCATCGGCATCGACGGCACGATCCCCGGCAACAAGCCCGAGGCCCTCGCCTACATGGGCCTCGCCGCGGGCACACCGATCGCCGGCACCAAGGTAGACCGCGTGTTTATCGGCTCCTGCACCAACTCCCGGCTGCCCGATCTGCGCGCCGCCGCCCAGATCGTGCGCGGACGCAAGGTGGCGCAGCACGTCAAGGCCTGGGTGGTGCCGGGTTCCTGGCGCATCAAGCAGGACGCCGAGGCCGAGGGCCTGCACCAGGTGTTTCTCGAGGCCGGTTTCGAGTGGCGCGAAGCTGGCTGTTCGATGTGCGTCGGCTTGAACGGCGACCTGGTCGAACCGCAGGCGCGCTGCGTGTCCACCTCCAACCGCAATTTCGTCGGCCGCCAGGGCCCGCAGGCCCGCACCCACCTGGCCAGTCCCGCCATGGCCGCCGCCGCCGCGATTGCGGGAGAGATTACGGATGTCAGGAATTTTTGAATGAACAAATTCCAGACCCTGACTGCAGTGGCCGCGCCGTTCCCAAAGAAGAACGTCGATACCGACCTCATCATCCGCATCGAGCGCTGCACCGGCATGCCACGCGAGGAACTTGGCCGCTATGCTTTCGAAATGGCGCGCTACCTGCCCGGCGGCGCCGAGAACCCGGAGTTCGTCCTCAACCAGCCGCGCTACCGCGGCGCGCAGATCCTTGTCTGCGGCGAATTCTTCGGCACCGGCAGCTCGCGCGAAGTAGCGGTCTGGGCGCTCGCCAGCCTGGGCGTGCGCTGCCTGATCGCGCCGTCTTTCGGCCAGATCTTTTTCAACAATTGCTTTCAGAACGGCCTCTTGCCGATCACCCTGCCGGCGCCGACCGTAGCGTCGCTAGCGCAGCGGGCCGCGGCGCCGGATGCCGGACCCTTCACCGTGGATCTGGCAGCGCAGACGATCAACGGCTCGGTGCACTTCGAGATCGCACCGCGCGGCAAGAAGATGCTGCTCGAAGGCCTGGACGAAATCGCCTTGACCTTGGCGATGGAACCGAAAATTGCCGCTTTCCAGGCCGCCGACCGTCAGCGCCGACCGTGGATTTACCCGTAAGTTTCTGGCTGCCTTGAACCTGCCCCTGGAAGACGTGAAGGTGCTGGATCTGAGCCATGCGCTCGCCGGGCCGTTTGGCTCGACCATGCTGGCGGATTATGGCGCACAGGTGATCAAGATCGAGCCGCCCGGGCCGGGCGACATCGCGCGCGCCTGGGGCTCGCCGATGCCAGGCGGCGAGACAGCTTATTTCGTCAGCCTGCACCGCAACAAGAAAGGGATGGTTCTCGATCTGAAGCATGCGCAGGGCAAGGAACTGTTCCTGCGCATGGTGGAACGCTGCGACGTGGTGCTGGAGAACTACCGCGTCGGCGCACTGGCGCGGCTCGGGCTGGATTACGAAACCGCGCGCCGGCGCAACCCCGGCATCATCTACTGCTCGATTTCGGGCTTCGGCCAGGACGGGCCCTACCGCGAGCGCGCCGCGCTGGATCTCATCGTGCAGGCCGAAAGCGGCATGATCGGTGTCACCGGTGAGCCGGGCTCGGGCGGTACCCGCGCTGGCGTCTCGATCGCCGACCTGGCCGCCGGCATGAATGCGGCGTTCGCGATCCTGCTCGCCCTGCGGGTGAAGGAACGCACGGGACTGGGCCAGTCGATCGATGTTTCGATGCTGGAAGGCCAGCTCGCGCTGCTCGGCACCATGATCGGCGATCACCTCGCCAGCGGCGAGATCCCCGCACCGATGGGCACCGCCTACAAAGCGCTGCTGCCCTACCAGACCTTCCGCACCCAGACGCGCGACCTGGCGCTGGCGGTTGGCAGCGAGAAGTTGTGGAAGATTTTCTGCCCGCTGATCGGCTGCCCGGAACTGGCGACCGACGCGCGCTACCTCAGCAACCGTGAGCGCAACGCGAACCGCGCCAGCCTGGTGGCGAAGCTGCAGGAAGTGTTCCTCACCCGCAGTTACGAGGCCTGGGAAACACTGCTGGTCACCAACGGGATCCCGATTGGCACCGTCAACTCCCTCGCTGAAGTCGTCCGCCATCCGCAGGTCAAGGCACGAAACGCGCTGGTCGAGATCGACCATCCCAGGGTGGGCAAGGTATCGGTGGTCGGCGTCCCGGCGCGCCTGTCGATGACACCGGGCTCGGTGCGCACGCCTTCGCCAACGCTGGGCCAGCACACGGATGAAGTGCTGCGCGACTTACTCGGCCTGGGCCAAGCCGAAATCAACGCGCTGCGCGCGACAGGCGTCCTCGGGGTCGCAACCGGCGCCTGCTAACGCACGAGTGCGTTCCTGCCAACGCATGAGTGCGTTCCTGCCAACGCATGAGTGCGTTCCTGCCAACGCACGAGTGCGTTCCTGCTAACGCACGAGTGCGTTCCTGCTAACAGCGTCGCTACCTGACCCGGTAGATCTCCGTCGGGAAGTTGCCGAGCGACACCTCCAGGCTGGCGCGCTTTTTTTCCAGCTGCGCGGTGAGAATAGCGCGCTCGGCGCCCTTCTCCCAGCGCATCTTCAACACCTGGCGGTCTTTGCTGTCGCGGCGCGCGATGACCTCAGTCGCCTCGGCGAGTGGCGCTCCCCAGCGGGACTTGAGATGGGCTTGCAAGCGCCCCAGATCCTTCACGTCAAAGCGCAGGTCGTAGGCCTGGACCGCATCCGCCTTCAGGTACACCGTGATGCGCGTCTCGACGCCACCCACTGAGACGCGGGCGTCGTCGCAGCGCCGGTCCGCGGCAGCGGACTGCCATTCCAGCGCCTTGCAGCGCGCGCTGGGCATGGCTTTTTTCACCTCGATCTCCCTGCCGCCCAACTTGATGCCGTTGATGTCGTAAGCGAGCGCCGGGAAAGCCGCGACGCAGATCCACGCGAGGACGAATTTCTTCAATGACCTCAACGCTACCAGCCAGCCGCTGCGCCGTTTCAGAGCCTCGTATTTGCCGATGTGCGCGTCCATGTAGAGGGCATCCTAACCCAGGCGATCAGACTAAAATCCGCAGCAAGCCATGCGCGCACCCGCCTCAACTACCGCTTCAGCTTGTGCCTGGCGTTGTTTTGCACTGGCCCTGGTGCTGGGCCTTGGCGCCTGCGCTGGAGTGCGCTGGCACAAACCTGGCGGCGACGACGCCGCACTGGCGTAGGATCTGGCGACCTGCCGCAAGCAGGCTGAGGACCAGTTCCGCGGGGCTGGTAGCCTCGGGCCGCCCATCGCCACCGACCCCCGCTTTGGCGCTGCCTTCAGCCCCAGCCAGGCCGACCTGCGGATGCAGGAAAGCCAGGCGCTGGGCCGTTGCATGCGCGGCAAGGGCTACGGCCTGGTGCCCGTCGAAAAATAACTTGGCAAGGGCGCCACCGGAGACGGTACGTCCTCTACTTGGTGGCTGGCCGGGCGCGCGCGCAGGCGCACCTCGTTCAGTTCGGTGCGCTCGCGCGGTGCATTGCGTAAAGCCTGCTCTTTGCCGGACAGATACTGCAGCGGCCAGAATTGACCCACGTGCTGGTACCAGGCCGAAGCCTGCAGCGTGAAATACGGGTTGGCGAGGTGCGGCCGGCCGAGCGCCACCAGGTCCGCCTTGCCAGAAGCGAGCAGCGTATTCACCTGGTCGGCGCTGGTCACCGCGCCCACGGTCATGGTGGCGATGCCGACCTCATTGCGCACCCAGTCGGAAAACGGCGCCTGGTACATGCGGCCGTAGAACGGCCGCTGCTGGGGCACCGTCTGGCCGCTCGAGCAGTCGATCAGATCGCAGCCGGCCTCTTTCAGCAGGCGCGTCAACACCATCAGGTCCTCGCCCGAGAGCCCGCCCGGGGCCCAATCGGTCGCCGAAATGCGCACCGACATGGGTTTGCTGGCAGGCCATGTATTTCTACAAGCCTGCCAAACGGCCAACGGGAAACGCATCCGGTTGTCGATAGCACCGCCATACTCGTCCGTGCGTTGGTTGGTGAGCGGCGAAATGAAGCTGGCCAGCAGATAACCGTGGGCCATGTGCACTTCGAGCATGTCGAACCCCGCTTCATTCGCCAGCCGGGTTGATTGCTCGAATTGCCGGATGATTTCTGCCATCCCGGAGCGCGTGAGTTCCCCGGGAATCTGTGACACGCCTTCCTCATAGGCAATCGGCGATGCCGAAACCACCGGCCAGTTGCCGGCTTGCAGCGGATGGTCCATGCGCTCCCAGCCGAGCTGTGTCGAACCCTTGCGACCCGAGTGACCGATCTGCAGGCACAGCTTGGCCTTCGAGTTGGCGTGGCAGAAGTCGGTGATGCGACGGAACGCATCGCGCTGGGCCTCGTTCCACAGCCCGGTGCAGCCAGGCGTGATGCGGCCCTCGGACGAGACGCAGGTCATTTCCACGCACACCAGGCCTGCACCGCCGATGGCGCGCGAGCCCAGGTGCACCAGGTGCCAGTCGGTGGGCACCCCCGCCACGGCCGAATACTGATCCATCGCCGACACCACCACGCGGTTCTCCACCACCATCTCGCGCAGTCTGAACGGCGTGAACATCGGCACGGGCGGATCAGCGAGATCGATATCGAAGCCCTGATCTTTTGTTTTTTTCGCGAACCAGCCCTGAATTTCTCGCACGAAGACCGGATCGCGCAGCTCCAGGTTCTCCCAGGTGATCTGTTTGGAGCGTGACATGACGCCGAAGGCGAATTGCAGCGGCTCCATGTTCCAGTAGCGCCGCAGGTGCTCGAACCAGGCCAGCGAGACATTGGCGGCGTGTTGCGTCTTCTCTACCTCTTGCCGTCTTTGGGTGTCATATTTTTCTAATGCTTGCTCCAGGGATTTCTGAGAACGAACTGCCTCAAACAATGCAATGGCGTCTTCCATCGCCAGTTTGGTTCCCGAGCCGATCGAGAAATGCGCCGTGGCCTTGGCATCTCCGATCAGCACCGCCGCGCTTCCCCCGCCTACCTTCACCCAGGTCTGGTTGGTAATGGTCGGGAAATTGCGCCAGACGGAGCGGTTAGCGAGCAGCCGGTGGCCGTCCAGCTCGTCGGCGAACACGCCCTCCAGCGTTGCCAGCATCGCGGCCTCGTCCTTGACGTCAAAACCGAAGTTCTTCCAGGTGCCTTCGTCGGTCTCGATCACCCAGGTGCTGCGGCCTTCCTCGTACTGGTAGCAGTGGGCGAGGATGATGCCCTGCGGCGTCTCGCGGAAAAAATACTTGAAAGCGTCGAGCGGCTTGGTGGAGCCCAACCAGGTGAACTTGTTCGGCCGCAGGTCGACGCTGGGCTGGAAATGATCCTTGTGCTTCTCTCTTTGCTTTGAATGTATGCCCTCCGCAATGACCACCAGATCGGCATCGGCAAACTCGCTCAACTCTTCCACTTCCGTCTGAAAGCGCAGCTTGACGCCCAGTTCGCGGCAGCGGTCGTGCAGGATGTGCAGGAGGGCCACGCGTGAGCAGCCGCAGAAGCCGTTGCCGCCCGAGCGCATGCTGCGCCCCTTGTAGACCACATCCACGTCGCCCCAATAGGCGAAGCGGCGTCGGATCATCTCGTAGGACGGGCCGTCATAGGCCTTGAAGCTGTCCAGCGTCTGGTCGGAGAACACCACGCCGAAACCGAAGCTGTCGTCCGACCGGTTGCGCTCGTAGACCGTGATGTCCCAGCGCGGCCAGGCTTTTTGCGCCAGTAACGCGAAGTACAGACCGCCGGGACCGCCGCCGATGACCGAGATCTTCATGCGTTCTCCGGAATCACGGCCGTCGTTTCAATTTCGAGCTTCGCTTCATCCTCGATCAAGCCGCTGACCTGCACCACCGCCATTGCCGGGTAATGCCTGCCGATCAGTTCCCGGTAAGCAGCGCCGACTTCCTTGATGGCGCCGAGGTATTCCTTCTTGTCGAGGATGTACCAGGTCATGCGCACGATGTGCTCCGGCCTGCCGCCGGCTTCGGCCAGGACAGCCAGGGTATTCTTGAGGGTCTGGCGGAACTGGCCGGCGAATGTTTTCTCTTCGAAAACGCCTTGTGAATTGAAAGCAACCTGACCCGCAACGAATACCGTTGTTCCACCCTTGGCCGCAATGCCGTTGGAAAAACCTTTCGGCTTCACCCATCCGGGCGGCTGCAAAATTATCATGACGGCCTCCTCAACTTGAAGCGCTGGAGTTTTCCGGTCTCGGTTCGCGGCAGCGCGGCCACGAACTCGATGTCGCGCGGGTACTTGTAAGGCGCAATCGAGCTCTTGACGTGCTCTTGCATGGTTTTTCTCAATGCGTCATTTCCTTCAAAACCGGCCCTCAGCACCACCATCGCCTTGACGATCATGCCACGCTCTGCGTCGGGCGCGCCGATCACAGCGCACTCAGCGACCGCCGGGTGGCCGAGCAGCGCGCCTTCCACTTCCGGCCCGGCGATGTTGTAGCCGGACGAAATGATCATGTCGTCGGTGCGCGCCTGATAAATGAAGTAGCCGTCCATGTCCATCACATAGGCGTCGCCGGTCACATTCCAGCCACGCATTTTTCCTTCGCTGATCACGTAATCCTTCTGCCGCTCGTCGGCGAGGTAGCGGCAACCCGTCGGCCCTTTGACCGCCAGGCGCCCGATTTGGCCCGGCGCGCAGCGCTCGCCATTCTCATCCAGCACTGCGGCGCTGTAGCCCGGGATCGCGTGCCCGGTGGCGCCGCGCTTGACGTGCTCCGGCTCATGCGAGATGAAAATGTGCATCATCTCCGTGGCGCCGATGCCGTCGATGATCTCGATGCCGCTCGCTTGCTTGAAGAGCTGGCGTGTGGCATCCGGCAGCGCCTCGCCGGCGGAAACGCATTTCTTCAGCGAGGTGAGGTCGTCGGTCTGCCACAGGCCGGCCAGCGCACGGTACATGGTGGGCGCGGTAAAGAGGATGCTGGCCTGGAATTTTTGGATCGCCGCCAGCAAGGTCTCCGGCGTCAACTTCTCGATCAGCACGCTGCTGGCGCCGAAACGCAGCGGAAAACACAGCAGACCGCCCAGGCCGAAAGTGAAAGCGAGCGGTGGGGTGCCGATGAAAATATCGTCCGGCGTGGGCTTCAGGCAGGAACGCGGGAAGCAATCGCACATGGCGATCACGTCGCGGTGAAAATGCACCGTCCCCTTGGGCTTGCCGGTGGTGCCTGAAGTGAAGGCGATCAGCGCGACGTCTTCGGCCAGGGTATCGACGTTTTTGAATTGACTTTCTTTTCCTTGCGCTAGGAAATCCAGGGATTCAGAAGAATCGTCATTCCAGTACCGGATCGTCTGCAAAGTCGGACAATTCGGCAGGCAGAGCTTCAATTCCACTGCTAGCCGCTGGTCGCAAAGCGCGTGCGTGATTTGCGCCTTGTTGATGATCTCGGTGAGTTCCTTGGCGCGCAGCAGTGGCATGCTGCCGACGCAAATGCCGCCCGCCTTGAATACCGCTAACCAGCAGGCCGCCATCATCGGATTGTTGGCGCCACGCAGCAACACCCGGTTGCCGGCCTGCAAACCCATGTCGCTCACCAGCACGTGGGCGATCTGGTTCGCCAGCGCAAGCAACTGCACGTAGCTGTATTTGCCCTCGGGCGCATGAATCGCGATGCGCTCGCCGTGGCCGGCGTGCACCATGTCGTCCAGCAAAACCGTGGCGCAGTTCATGCGCTCCGGATATTGCAGCTCCGGCAGGTCGAAGCAGAACTCCGGCCACTGCGCCCTCGGCGGCAAATGGTCGCGGGCGAAAGTATCGCGGTGGGCGCTCGCGGGACTGGTCGCGCGGTGCATGGGCTCAGTTTCCTTCGAACACCGGCAGCTGCTTGGCGGCGAATGCCTGGTAAGCGCGCTGGAAGTCCTGCGTCTGCATGCAGAGGGCCTGCGCCTGAGCCTCCATCTCGATGGCTTCGTCGAGGCCAACGTTCCATTCCTGGTGCAGCATTTTCTTGGTCATGGCGTGGGCGAAGGTCGGACCGGCGGCGAGCAACTGCGCCATGGCCATGGCCGCGGGCAGCGGCGGGCTGGCGAGGCGATTGAAAAATCCCCAGGCCAGACCCTCGTCGGCCGAGAACGAACGGCCGCTGTAGAGCAGTTCGGCGGCCCGGCCCTGCCCAATCACGCGCGGCAGCATGGCGCAGGCGCCCATGTCGCAGCCGGCCAGCCCGACACGCGTAAAGAGGAAAGCCACCTTGGCATCCTGCGCGCCATAGCGCAGGTCGGAAAAGAGCGCGATCAAGGCGCCGGCGCCCGCGCAGATTCCATCCACCGCCGCGATCACCGGTTGCGGGCAATGGCGCATCGCCTTGATGAGATCGCCGGTCATGCGAGTAAATTCGAGCAGCTGCGGCAGTTTCATTTTGGTCAGCGGTCCGATAATTTCGTGCACGTCGCCCCCCGAGCAGAAATTACCGCCCGCGCCAGTCACGACGATGGCTTTTATTTTTTCTTCCTGCCTTAGCTGCAGAAACAAATCCCGCAGCTCTGCATAGGATTCAAAGGTGAGGGGATTTTTGCGCTCGGGGCGGTTGAGCGTGATGACGCCAACTTTGTCCTCGACCCGCCACAAAAAGTGCTGCGCCTGGTTCATGACCGCGCCTCCAGGGTGACAAGTTTCATTTTTCCGCGCTGCCGGTCACCATCAACCAGCGCGGATATGCAAGATATGGCCCAGCGCCCTGGCCGGGGCGAAATCGGCGAGCACCGACGCATGGATCGCGCGCAGGTTCTTCCAGGGGGCCGGATCGGCGTAGAAGCGGTGCAGGAACAGGATATCCGTCAGCATGCTATCCAGCCAGTTGACATCCGTCGTGTAGCCGACCACCGCCCTGCAGCGAGACGCATGCAGGAACGCCCGGGCGAAGTTCTCGCCGCGTTTTCCCTTGAACACGCTGCAAGCGCCGAAATACACCAGGTTATCGTAGCCCTTGCCCCAGCCGGTGAAAGCCCGGCACAGCGCCGCCGGGCCGATTTTCTTGAGCCCGGTGTGGATCTTCCCCGGCGAGCCGTGGAATGACAGGTAATAGACCGGGGTGTCGAAAGTTTCCGGGTCGCGCCACAACAGCCCTTCTTTACGGCGCGTATAAGCGACCAGTTGCGCCGGTGAGTCCAGAAAGCGGTGGGCCACCGCCAGCGGCGGCTCCAGCTGCGCCGCGAGGCCATCGAAAAACGGCCGTACCGAGCGCTCGCGAAACGCCTGCGCCTGTCGGTCCGACCAGTAGGTCTCCAGGCACACCAGCTTGCGCGGCGCCTTGGTCGGAACGCTTTTTCTTCTCTTCGTAGCCATGCCTAATCGTTCGATAGTCAGAATTTACGTCGTCTATCATACTTGCCACGGAATACCGGAGAATAGGAGCAAACATGTTCGAGACGACGATTGCCGGCAGCCTGCCGAAACCGGGCTGGCTGGCGGAAACCGACAAGCTATGGCCGGCGTGGCGGGCCGAGGGCACGGCGCTGGTGAGAGCGAAGCGCGACGCGACGCTGTTGTGGCTGAAGGAACAGGAGGACGCCGGCATCGACATCGTCACCGACGGCGAGCAGTCGCGGCAACACTTCGTGCACGGCTTCCTCGAGTTCGTCGAAGGAATCGATTTCGCGCACAAGGTGAAGATGGGCATCCGCAATAACCGCTACGACGCGATGGTGCCGGTGGTGGTGGGGCCGCTGAAGCTGAAAGCACGCGTACACCAGACTGAAGCTCTGCTGTTGAGAAATCATTCAAGAAAAAAAATAAAAATCACTTTACCCGGCCCCATGACCATCGTCGACACCATTGCCGACCGGCACTACGGCGACAAAGTGAAGCTGGCGATGGCTTTCGCCGCGCTGCTCAACCAGGAAGCGCGCGCCTTGGAGCGCGACGGCGTGGACACGATCCAGTTCGACGAGCCGGCGTTCAACGTTTACACGAGCGAGGTGAGCAAATGGGGCATCGCCGCGCTGCACCGCGCGATCCGGGGCTTGAAGAAGGTGAAAACCGCCGTGCACATCTGTTACGGCTACGGCATCAAAGCTAACCTGGACTGGAAACAGACGCTGGGCGGCGAATGGCGCCAATACGAGGCGATTTTTCCGGCGCTGGCGAAAAGCAAACTGGACCAGGTGTCGCTGGAGTGCCTCCACTCGAAAGTTCCACTCGAGCTGCTGAGACTGCTCAAGGGCAAGGATGTGCTGGTCGGAGTGATCGACGTGGCATCGGACCGGATCGAGACAGCCGAGGAAGTCGCGGCGACTATAGGCAAGGCGCTTAAATTCGTGCCGAAGAAGCACCTCTTTCCCTGCACCAACTGCGGCATGGCGCCGATGGACCGCGACATCGCTGTCGCCAAGCTCAAAGCGCTCGCCGCAGGCGCGGCGCTGGCGAGGAAGCGTTATCGCTGAGGGCGCAGAAACGTCAGCAGCAGCCGACTCACTTCCTCCGCTTGCTCCTGCTGTACCCAGTGCCCGGCGCCGTCGACGAAATGAATGCCTGATAACTGCGTGCAAGCATGGCGCATGTTCTCCAGATCGCCGGGTCTCTGGTAAGGCCCCCAATCGCTCTTGCCGGCGATGAAGCAGGACGGTACCTCGATGCTGCGACCGGCGAAGACCTCGAGCTCCGCATGCTGCGCGCCGCCCGTACGGCAGCGATACCACTGCAGCCCGCCCTGGAACCCGGTGCGCTCGAATTCGGCGCTGTACACCCTCAACTCATCCTCAGGCAGCCACTGGCACGCGGCGATCTCGCTCGCCGACGGCATCTGCGGCGCCACGGTCTGCGCCATCCCCTGGTGCAGATCCATGAGGTAGTAGTCGGGTAGTTTCGCCAACTCTCCGGCGCTCCAGGAAGCCAGCGCAAATGGCCGGTTCTGCTGCCAGTCCGCGCTTTTGTGGTGATAGTAGGCGCGCAGGAAAGCGTGCACACCCTGCGCGCAGCCGCGCATGTCGCTGTCCGCCGCGCGCGTCGAGTAGTACCACTGGTAATGCTTGCGCGGTCGAGCCAGCGCCGCCAGTTCGCTGTGGATCGGATCGGCCGTTTTGTCGGTCCGCAGCGGCGGTGGTCCCGCAAAGGGAGCGCTCATCAACGCCACCGAACGGAACACGTCCGGCCGCACCAGCGCGCACCAAGCGGCCACCGGCGAGCCAAAATCGTGCCCCACGATCGCCGCCACGGAACGGTAGCCGAGGGCCGAAACCAGCCCCAGAGTGTCGCGCACCAGATTGAGGAGGCGGAAAGACCCGAGGTCGCCGTCGTAGCGGTTGTCCCAGCCGGTAGTACGCCCGTAGCCGCGCTGATCGGGGGCCACCACGTGATAACCGGCTTGAGCAAGCGGCAGCATCACTTTGCGCCAGCTGTAGGCGAGTTCGGGAAAACCGTGCAGCAGCAGGAGGAGCGGTCTGCCCAGGGTTTCGAAGCCCGCCTCCAGTACGTGCATTTCGAGGCCGTTGATCTCCGGCACCAGGCGCGAGCGGATTCCGGCAGGAAGGTTTATTTCAAATCTCATTCGGAGTACCCTTCGCAGTCCTTTTTCGTCTTACCACAAGGCTACCCCATGTATCCCAATACCCAGCTTTTCATCGATGGCGCCTGGTGCGCCGCCGCCTCCGGTCGCACTCTGCCGGTCATGAACCCAGCCACTGGCAAGCAGATCGGCACCCTCGCCCATGCCGAACGCCCTGACCTCGACCGCGCGCTGGAAGCAGCGCGCAAAGGCTTCGCGGTGTGGCGCAAGATCTCGGCGTTCGAGCGCTCGAAGATCATGCGCAAAGCCGCCAACCTGCTGCGCGAGCGCGCCGAGATGATCGCGCCGCTGATGACCATGGAGCAGGGCAAGACGCTGGCCGAAGCCAAGATGGAGATCCTCGGCGGCGCCGACACCATCGACTGGTTCGCCGAAGAAGCGCGCCGCGCCTACGGGCGGGTGATCCCGGCGCGCAGCGAAGGCGTCTACCAGCTGGTGATCAAGGAACCGGTGGGGCCGGTGGCGGCCTTCACGCCGTGGAATTTCCCGATCAACCAGATCGTGCGGAAACTCTCGGCCTCGCTGGCGGCCGGCTGCTCGATCATCGTCAAAGCGCCCGAGGAGACGCCGGCCTCGCCCGCTGAACTGATCCGCGCTTATGCCGATGCCGGTGTGCCAGCTGGCGTGGTGAACCTGGTCTACGGCGATCCGGCCGAGATCTCCAGCTACCTGATCCCGCATCCAGTGATCCGCAAGATGTCGTTCACCGGTTCGACCGTGGTCGGCAAGCAACTGGCGGCGCTGGCCGGCCAGCACATGAAACGCGTCACCATGGAACTGGGCGGGCACGCGCCGGTGATCATTTTCGATGACGCTGACGTGGAGGTGGCCGCCAAAACCATGGCTGGCAGCAAATTCCGCAATGCCGGACAGGTGTGCGTTTCGCCGACCCGCTTTCTGGTGCAAGAAGGCATCTACCAGAACTTCGTCGACAAGTTCGTCGAAGCAACCAAGATGCTCAAGGTCGGCGATGGCTTGGAGGCTGGCACCACCATGGGCGCGCTGGCCAATCCACGCCGCTCGCGTGCCATGGAAGCCAACGTCGAGGACGCGCAGAAACACGGCGGCAAGCTGCGCACGGGCGGCCACCGCATTGGCGAGCAGGGCAATTTCTTCGAGCCTACCGTCATTACCGAGGTGCCCAACGACGCGCAGGCGATGAACCACGAACCGTTCGGCCCGATGGCGATGATCAACCCGTTCAAGAATTTCGATGACGCGGTGCAGGAGGCCAACCGCTTGCCCTTCGGCCTCGCCGCCTACGCCTGGACCCGTTCAGCGAAGACCGCCAACGCGATCGCCGCATCGGTGGAGACCGGCATGATGACCATCAATCACCTCGGCCTCGCTCTGCCCGAAGTGCCCTTCGGCGGCGTCAAGGACTCGGGCTACGGCTCGGAGGGCGGCAGCGAAGCCATCGAGGCCTACTTGAATCCTAAGTTCGTCTCGCAGGCGGGTTTGTAAAGGCGGGCCTGTAGTGCCGGCGTCCGCTCAGTCGGCGTAGCCCGGTGCTCAGTCGGCGTAGCCCGGAGACTGGCGATCGAGGATGCGCATCATCGCCTCGAAGAACAGCTGCTCGCGCTCGGCGCGCGTATGCCGGTCGTCCACCGGCGGCGACTGCACCTGCGCGACGATAGCTTCCGAGAGCACTTGCAGCGGCTTGCCGGTGCTCATCGCCAGCACCTGGGCGCGGCACACACGCTCCAGCTTGTAGAGACGCCGGTAAGCCTGCGCGACCGTTTCGCCGGTCACCAGAATGCCGTGGTTCTTCATGAACACGGTGTGCTTGCCGCCGCTTTTGTCGCCGAGCACACCCGCCAGGCGCTCGCCCTCTTCGAGGGTGTCAGCGGTCCCGGTATAGGTGTCGTCGTAGGCAATGTGGCCGTGAAAGAAAGCCGCGGTCTGGCTGGCCGGCAGCACGCGGTTGTCTTGCAGCATATTCAGCGCCACCGCCCAGGTCTGGTGGGTGTGCAGCACCACGCGCGCGCCGCTGAGGCGGTGGATGGGCGCGTGGATGCATTGCGCCGAGAGTTCGACCACGCCCTCGCCTTCGAGCGTCTTGCCGGACTCGTCGAAAACGATCATGTCGCTGGCGCGGGCCTCGGACCAGTGCAAACCGAAAGGCAGGATCAGGTACCGATCGTCGCGACCGGGCACGGTGACGGTGAAGTGGTTGTCGATGCCCTCCTCCAGTTCGTGCAGCACCGCCAGGCGGTGGGCGGCAGCGAGGTGGATCTTCGCCTGGGTGACGGAATCGACTGCGCGCAGCGGATGGACGGACATGGCGGACCTCGAAAGGTGGTGATAAGGGTTAACACTAACAATCTGGGCGCAGTATACCGAGGCGCTCGCGGCGGAAGTGCAAAACCGCCAGGACCAGCGCCGCAGCCTGCAGCAGGGCGCAGAAATAGAACGGCGCGCCGATACGCCAGTCGCCCTGGGGCAGGTCCGCAACCAGGGTCAGCAGCGGCGCACCAAGCACCGGGGCGATCACCGCCATCAAGCTGTTCAGGCCGCCCACCGCGCCCAGCGCCTGCCCCTGGCCACGCGCGTCCGCCGCGCTCGAGATGATGCTCTGGATGGACGCCGCCACCGTGGCGCCGAGCAGATTAACGAAAATGACCGCGTACATCATCCAGCCCTCGGTGGCGATGCCCCACAGTAGATAAGCCAGCGTCGACGACAGGAGCCCAAGCACCGCCAGCCGGCGCGGGCTGAAGCGCCCGAGCAAGCGCCCGAGCAGCAAGCCCTGCACGATGGCCGCTACCAGCCCGATCGCCGCCAGCGACCAGCCGTTCTCCATCGGATCCCAGCCAAACTTGAAGGTGGTGTACAGCACCCAGCTGGTATAGAACACGAACTGCGCCAGCCCGTTGCAGGCGATCACGCTGACCAGCGCTCCTGCGCCCTTCAACTGCGTCAGCCCGCGCAGCGCGCTGACCGGATTAGCCGATTTCCAGGCGTAGGCACGCCGGCGATCCGTCGGCAGTGATTCGGGCAACACGCAATAGCCGTACAGCAGGTTGGCGAGCGCCAGGCTGCCGGCGACGAAGAACGGCAGTCGCAGGTCGACCGCGCCCAGCCATCCGCCCATCACCGGCCCGAGGATGAAGCCCAGGCCGAACATCGCTCCCAACATGCCAAAACGCTTGGCGCGCTCTTCGGGCGGCGTGATGTCGGCGACGTAGGCGTTGCCCACCGCCATATTGGCCTGCATCGCGCCCCCCACCAGCCGCACCACGATCAGCATCCACAGGGCGCTCGCCAGCACGGTAGCGAGGAAACTCAGCGCCATGCCGCAGAACCCGAGCAGCAGCACCGGTCGGCGGCCATGGCAGTCCGAGAGCGCGCCCAGGATCGGCGAAGCGAAAAAGTTGGCCAGACCGAAAGCAAACGTCACCACCCCGTACCAGAGCGCCTGCTCCGCCTGCGAGGTGGTGAAACTGCCGATCAACGCCGGCAGCACCGGAATGATCAGGCCGATCGACATCATGTCGATCAGCGTGGTCAGCATGATGAACGGCATCGCTGCCGTGCGGGCCTGGCGCGGCGAGAACAGCTGGGTGCGGGGCTGGCTCAAGCCCGAAAGGTAACAGAGGGGGATCTGTGTAGTATCATGTGTAAGGAGTCACACATGGCAACCAATCTTTCCCTAGATCCCGATTTGATCGACCGTGCGGTGGCAGTCAGCGGCGAAAAAACGAAGAAAGCGGCAGTCACGCGCGCGCTGGAGGAGTTCATTGCGCGCCGCAAGCAAAAGCGCCTGCTCGAATTAATGGGCAAACTCGAATGGGACAAATCGTTCGACCACAAGGCCGAGCGCTCGCGCCGGTGAGCCTGCTGGTTGACACCAGCGTCTGGTCGCTGGCGTTGCGCCGCGACGCAGCGTCCTCCGCCCCAGAGGTAGCTATGCTGCGCGACGCCCTTGAAGGCGGTGAAACCGTCGTGACCACCGGGTTGATACTGCAGGAACTGCTGCAGGGGTTCGCTGGTCCGCGCGCGCGCATGGACATCATTGATCGGTTTTCGGCCCTGCCGCTCCTCACTGCCGACCGGCAGGACCACATTGAGGCTGCGGAGTTGCGCAATCTCTGCCGCCGCGCAGGTGTGCAGATTGGCACCATCGACGCCTTGCTTGCGCAACTGTGCATTCGTCACCACCTAACCTTGCTTACCACCGACAACGATTTTGTTCGGGCTGCCTCGCACTGTCCGCTGCGCGTCTGGAAACGCAATGGCTAGTCCGAACGCGGAGTCGATTCGGGTAGCGGTCCTGGGCGCCGGCGCGGTGGGCTGCTTTTTCGGCGGCATGCTGGCGCGCGCGGGACACCACGTCACCCTGATCGGCCGGCCGATCCACGTCGACGTGTTCCAAAAAACGGGCCTGCATTTCGAGGGGCTCAAATTCGATGAACACATTCCGCTGGCAGCCAGCACCGACGCCGGTGCGGTGCACGGCGCGCGGCTGGTCCTGTTCTGCGTCAAATCCACCGACACGGAAACAGCCGCCGCGCAGATCGCGCCCTTCCTGGATGCCGACGCCATCGTCGTCAACCTGCAAAATGGCGTTGACAACACCGCACGCATCCAGGCCCAGCTTTCCCAGGCCGGCACCTCCCGACCGGTGATTCCCGCGGTGGTCTACGTGGCGACTGAAATGGCCGGCCCAGGCCACCTCAAACACCATGGCCGCGGCGACCTGGTGATCGGCAGACTGGATGGCAAGGTTGCGGTTGAATCTCTTGAAGAAATAAAAAAAACCTTCGAAGCAGCCGCCGTCCCGGTAACTATCTCGGACAACGTGGCGGGCGAACTCTGGGTCAAGCTGGTGGTGAACTGCGCCTATAACGCCCTCTCCGCCATCACCCAGCTCCCCTACGGCAAGGTCATCGAAGGTGTCGGCATCCGCAAAACCATGCGCGAGGTAGTTGAGGAAACGCTGGCCGTGGCCAAGGCCAGCGGCGTGACCATGGCACCCGATCTACTCGCCAAGGTTTACAACATCGCGGCAGCCATGCCGACGCAGTTTTCATCCACCGCGCAGGACCTGGCGCGCGGCAAACCGTCCGAGATCGACCACCTCAACGGTTATGTCGTGCGGCAGGGCGCAGTGCTGGGTGTGCCGACGCCAGCGAATCGAGTCCTGCATGCGCTGGTGAAACTGATCGAATCGAAGCAGCGCGCGAACGCCTGATCAGGCCGGCTGCAGGATGTGGATCACCCGGCTGGCGACGAATTCCCTGGTCTTCGCGCCGTAAGCAGCCATGTGCGGTGCGGCGGCGTGCGCTTTGAGGGCGTCCATGCTTTCCCACTTCTCGATCACGGGGAAGGTATCCGGCCCACATTGGGTCTGGAACCCCAGCGCCGGATCCGCGTCCAGCGCGGCACCGTATTCGATGCAGCCTTGCTCGGCGCGCACTGCCACCACGTTGGCGCGGAAATGCGTCAGGATAGTTTCGCGCTGGCCGGGTTTGGCAGCGATGACAGCGATGACATGAATCATTTTCAGCTCCGTGGGTGATGAAACGGACTACCAACCTACCAGATTTGCCTTTCTGTAGCACAATCGTGCTATAAATCCTCTTTCGTACCGGGGTGCCATGATGTCGACAACCACCATTCGTTTGCCGCAAGACCTCAAGGCGCGCATCGCTGCGGCAGCCGGGCGGGCGGGAACCACGTCGCACAGCTTTATCCTGCAAGCAATCGCGGAAAAGACGGATCAGGAGGATAGCCGCAGCGTATTTCACGACCTCGCCGAGAAGCGCTACGATGAAATTGTCGCGTCGGGCCGGACGATTCCCTGGAATGAGATGCGCTCCTTTCTCGAGGCTCGGATTGCAGGCCGGAAGTCGCGTCGCCCGGTAGCGAGGAAGCTGGCGCGCTGAGGTGTCGCGGATCGAATTCGCAGCTGCGGTCAGGGAGGATTTCGACCGCATCTTCGACCATCTCTCCCGGTTCGACCCCGATGGCGCGTCCACGCGGATCCGCGAGATCATTCAGGCAATCGATGTACTGGAGTCCAATCCACTCATCGGGCGGCCGGCGCCGGGAGACAAGCGTGAGTTGGTCATCGGGCGTCGCTCTCGCGGCTACCTGGCCTTGATCGGGCGTCGCTCTCGCGGCTACCTGGCCTTGTACCGTTACGTGACGGAGATCGACATCGTCTTCGTTCTCGCGCTGCGTAGCCAGCGGGAGGCCGGCTACCCGACCGGATATGGCAGCAGATAAGGAAAATCCCGTGAAGCTGCCCGCACCCGTGATCGTCGCCACAGCCTAGAATAGAAACTCCATGACCCTGCCTACCCATCTTCTACCGACCACCGTGGTCGGCAGCTATCCGCAACCTGACTGGCTGGTGAACCGGCAGCTGCTCTCCAAAATCGTGCCGCGCACCCGTATGCGGGAGATCTGGCGCATTCCCGAGGCGTTCCTGGAGGAGGCGCAGGACGACGCCACGGTGCTGGCGATCCGCGACCAGGAGCGCGCCGGCATCGACATCATCACCGACGGCGAGATCCGCCGCGAAAGCTATTCCAACCGCTTCGCCACCGCGCTGGAGGGCCTCGATCTCGACCATCCGGGCCAGGTGAAGACACGCTCGGGCGCCATGACGCCGGTGCCGCGCGTGGTCGGCAGGATCCGCCGCAGCGACCCGGTCGAACTGCGCGACATGGAATTCCTACGCCGTCACACCAAGCTGCCCGCCAAGATCACCCTGCCCGGGCCGTTCACCATGGCGCAGCAAGCGAAGAACGAGTTCTACCGCGACGACGAAGAGATGGCGATGGACTTCGCCGCAGCGGTCAACGCGGAAGCACTCGAGCTGGAAAAAGCGGGCGCCGACCTCATTCAACTGGATGAGCCCTGGCTGCGCAACGATCCCGATGCGGCCAAGCGCTATGGGGTGAAAGCGATCAACCGCGCGCTGCAAGGGATCAGCGTGCCCACGGTGGTGCACCTATGCTTCGGTTACGCTGCGGTGGTGCCGGGGGCGAGCAAGCCGACGGGCTATTCCTTCCTGCCGGGGCTGGCCGACAGCATCGCGCAGCAGATTTCCATCGAAGCAGCGCAGCCCAGGCTCGACCTGGGGGTGCTGAAAGATCTGGCCGGCAAGAAAATCCTGCTCGGCGTGCTCGATCTTGGCGACGAGCGCATCGAAACCGCCGAACAGGTGGCGGCGCGGCTGCGCGCCGGACTGGCCTTCGTCGCACCGGAAAACCTGATTGCTGCGCCCGATTGCGGGATGAAGTACCTCTCGCGAGCAGTCGCTTTCGGCAAGTTGCAGGCGCTGGTGGCCGGCGCCGCGATCGTGCGCCGCGAGATTTCGTAAATCAGAAAAGGTTTACACTCAAAACCGCTCTGACATCGGACCACGCAAAGCAACGCGCACATGTCAACTAACACCTCCACCATCCCGCCAAGTCCGCAGGTCGTCCCGCCTGCCCACGAACGCCCCTCCTTGGGCCGCTTCCACTTTGCCGGCGCGCTGGTGGTGGCGCTGGTGCTGACGACGGTGGTGTGGATCCAGTGGCAGATCCGCTCAGCCCAGTCCGAAGAACGCGCGCTGCTGCTCGAGCAAACCGCGAAACGCGCAGCCCAGCTTGCCGATGCGGTCGGTGAGCGCCTCGAGGCACTGGTGCGCAGAATCGATTTCGGCCTGCAACAACTGCGTGGGGATTACCGCGTTGATGACGCCAAGTTTCGCATCCTTGCCGATTCCTTCCTCGCCTCTTTCCCGAAAGGGGCGATAGAGGCGCTTACCTTTGTCAACGCCAACGGCGAGGTGACCTACTCCAGCTTCGAAATTAAGGCGCCGATCAACATCAGTGACCGAGAGTTTTTCAAGGCGCATCAGGGGGCGCCGACCAGCTGGTCATCAGCAAGCCGATACTGGGGCGGGTGTCCATTGTCTGGTTAATCAATTTTTCGCGCTCGCTGCTGCAAGACGGCCGCTTCAATGGCGTAGTCATCTTGTCAGTGGCGCCGGCCTACCTCTCACAAGTATTGGCTGGGCTGGAACTGGCGCCGCAAGACAGTATTTCACTGTTCGATAGCCAAGGCACTTTCCTGGCGCGCAACCGGGGCTTGGACCAAGTCATGGGCAAGACGCTTGCGCCGGCCCGGCCTTTCATGCTGCCCGGGGCTGCGGCCAGCGGCAACTATCACGGCCCCGCTTTCGATGACAGCGCGGATCGTTCCTTTTCCTGGGCACGCCTGCCCAGCGCCCCGCTGGTGGCCGTGGTCGGCCTGGACACGCGCACCGCGCTGGCGCCGCAGGAGGCTCTCTTCAGACAGGAGCAGATTCGCTTCAACATTTTGTCAGCCATCATGATCGCGCTGGGCATCGCCATTCTTCTGCTCCTCGCGCGCCTGGCGCGGCAGCAGCAGAACATCGCCATCGGCGCGGCGCGGTTTCGCGGCTTGGCCGACCTGTCCGCCGACTGGTACTGGGAGCAAGACCAGAACTTCCGCTTCATCCATTTTTCGGACCCCACTAAGAAACTAGGCTCGTCTGTCGCCTGGTATTACGGCAAGACGCGCTGGGAAATGCCCACCGTTGGAGTGCCTCCTCAGCAATGGGCGGCGCATCGCGCCCAGTTGGAAGCGCAGCAGCCGTTTCGCGACCTGGATTACCTGGGCGTCACCGAAAGCAGTGAGGTTATCTGGATGTCCACCAGCGGCGAGCCGCTGTTTGACCATGAGGGCGCTTTCTGCGGCTACCACGGCTTCGGCAGAAACATCACGGCCCAAAAACAAGCCGCGGAAGCGCTGCGCGCCAACGAGGAGCGTTTGCGCGCCATCATCGACACCGAACCCGAGGGCGTGAAAGTCGCCTCGCCGGATGGCTTGTTGCTCGAAATGAACCGGGCGGGCCTGACCATGCTTGAAGCCGAGAGCTTCGAACAACTGCGCGGCCGGCCCATGCTCGATCTGGTGGCGCAGGAGTATCACGGGGCCTACGCACAGTTCCATCAGTGCGTGATGCAAGGCGAAAACGCCAGGCTTGAGTTCGAGGTGGTGGGGCTGCGCGGCGGGCGGCGCTGGGTGGACGTGTACGCCACGCCCCTGCGCGGACCGGACGACCAGATTAGTGGCAATCTCGGCATCATGCGCGACATCACCGAACACAAGAGCACCGAGGCGCAGCGCCAAACCCTCGAAGCCCAGTTGCGGCAAGCGCAGAAAATGGAAGCCATGGGCACCCTGGCGGGGGCATCGCGCACGACTTCAACAACATCCTGGCCGCCATCCTGGGCAACACCACGCTGGCCCGCCAGGACGTGGAGCCCGCGCACCCGGCCCAGGAAAGCCTGATCGAGATCGAAAAAGCGGGTCTGCGCGCGCGCGACCTGGTGCAACAAATCCTCGCCTTCAGCCGCCGGCAACCGCTGCGCACCGAGATCCTTGATTTGCGCGAAGTGGTGACCGAAGCCTTGAAGCTGCTGCGCTCCACCCTGCCCGCTGGCATCGAACTGCTCGCCACCCTGGCCACCGATACCCCCCAGGTGGTGGCCGACCGCACCCAGATCCACCAGGTGCTGATCAACCTGGGGACCAACGCCTTCCACGCCGTGCGGGGGAGTGCACACGGACGCATCGAAATCTCAATGACTGGCGTGAGCGTGAACAGCGATCCGAACGGCAAGCCGATTGGCCTCGGACTGCCTAGCGGCCACTACGCCCGCCTGAGCGTGGGCGACAACGGCCATGGCATGGACGAGGCCACGCGCGAGCACATCTTTGATCCCTTCTTCACCACCAAAGGGGTAGGCGAAGGCACGGGCCTGGGCCTGGCGGTGGTGTCCGGCATCGCGCAGAGCCACGGCGGCAAGATCAGCGTCTACAGTCAACCCGACAAGGGCACCGTGTTTCATCTGTACTTGCCTGCAGCGCCCCAGACCCAGACCGGCACAGGCCAGCGTATCCTCTACCTGGACGACGAAGAGGTGCTGGTACGGCTATACGCGCGCACGCTGGAGCGCATGGGCTACCGGGTGCGGGGCTACACCAACTCCCACGAAGCGTTGGCGGCATTCAATGCCGACCCGAGCGGGTTTGACCTGATGGTCACCGACCTGAGCATGCCCGGCATCTCGGGCCTGGAGGTAGCCAAAGAGGTGCTGCGTCTGCGCCCGGATCTGCCCGTGGTACTGGCCTCGGGCTACCTCACCCAAGAGTTGCGCGCGCAGGCCCTGGCGGTGGGCATCCGTGAAGTGCTCCACAAGCCCGCCTCGGTGGACGATCTGCTGGCGACGATCAAACCCTTGTTAGTCGTGGCTATCACCGTGCCACAGGCAGTTCATCCCATCGCGTAGTGAATCTCGGCGATCGATACTCTGAACGCATAGCCCAGCGCCGGTTCGTGCCACTGG
>SHXK01000024.1 GCA_009693335.1 Betaproteobacteria bacterium
GAGCAACTTGTGGGTGAGTTGGCGCTGGCGCGTGAAGTTGAGCGTCATCGCCTCGTGCCACTGCTCTTCGGCGGTATCCAACTTGAAAGAGCGCGAGCCGCCCGCGTTGTTGATGAGGATCTCGACCGAGCCCAGACCCGCCAGCGCCGCGTCCGCGATGACCCCAGGTGCGTCTTCGTTCATGAAGTCGCACTCGATGATCACCAGTTTGGCGCCGATCTCCGTCTGCAGCGATTCGAGTAGCTCGCGCCGGCGCGCCACCACCGCCAGGCGCACGCCTTCTGCGGCCAAGGATTTGGCGATGGCCCGGCCGATGCCGGCGCTGGCGCCGGTGACTAGAGCTGTTTTACCGGAGATTTGCAGGTCCATGGCGTCGTCGATCGTGAACGAAAATTTATGGTGGAAATACGAAGGAAGAAAAGTTGGCTGCGAACCGTTTACTTCCGGCTGAGCACCGGCGGGCGCCAGGAAAGCGGCAGCGGTCCTGGGGCGCGCAGCACGCGCAGCATGCGCATCGCCGCTTCGCGACCGTCGTAGTAGCGTGGCATCAACACCGTCTCGGAGAAACCGAGGCTGCGGTAGAAGCGTCGTCCCGCAGTGTTGTCGGCGCGCAGTTCGAGGTGCACGCTGGCCATGCCGGCGGTGAGCGCTGATTCGAGCAGCCACTCCAGCAGCCGCCGACCGATGCCGCGGCGGCGCTGCAGGGGGTGCACCGCAAGCAGCACCAGGTGTGCGCGCTCGTCGCCGAAGTCCATGATCGCGAAGCCGGCGAGCGCGGGGCGTGCGCCGGCCACATAAGTCGGCCGCTCGCTGGCCGCCAGTACCACGGTTTCCTTGCGCCGCATGGCGCGCAGGATGTGCGCCGGGTCGTATTTCCAGCCCAGGCCCGATTCGATGTGGTCACGCGACATTTCGGCGATGGCGCGCGCGTCGCTCTCTTCAGCGATGCGGATCGTGACGGAAACTTTTTCTTTCTTCACGCGCACGATTGTGCCACGATTATTTGTCCGCGGAAGGCGTCCCGAATTTTTCCCCGAACCTTTCCCGAATGCGAACCGCGCGCTCCAGGCCGTCCATGGCCTCGAGCACTTTCAGTCGCAGGTCCGCCTCGAGGTCGTCGCGCCGCAAAAAGGCTGCCACTTCGGCAAGCGCGCCAGGCCCGGTCTGCCCGCCCACAAAGGCCGCCAGCCAGTGGTCGACGAAGAAAATCCTCCGCGTGCGCTTGAACTCCGGGAGCCGCGTCAGCGCTTCGGCCAGCAGGGGTTGCGTGAGGGCCGCTTGCTCGGGCGCGTTCAAAGCCGCCGATGCCGCCTCGAGCCAGCTTTCGGGCAAGGTCTGGTCATCAAGGAAGGCCTTGAACAGCGTTTGCTTGGCGGCGGGATGCGCCGCTCCCGTGGCATAGGCATAGCGCCTGCCGTCGTCGCTGCGATCGGCCGCCGCCTGCGCCGCCAGGCGGGTGGGCGCATCGGCGTCGCCGCGCGCCATCAGGCGCTGGACGATGCGGAACTTATCGCGCGAGGCCAGCGTTACCCCCGGCACCGCCAGCGTGTCATCCAGCATGCGCTGCAGGTCCACCAGCGCGCCCGGCGACCACGCCAAGTCGATGAATGCGCGCAACAGCAGCCAGCGGCGCGAATCGCGATCCGCTGCCAGCGCACCCTCTTGCAGCAGCGCGCGTTCGATTGTAGGGGCGATTGCGTCGCGCTGCGCGTCGCTCAAGTAGCGCCGGAACGCGATCGTGATGCGCGCCAGCAGTCCGGACAAGGCGATGTCGTCGTGCGTCTTGGGCAACTGGGCGAGCGCGTAGTCGAGAAACTGTTGTGGCGCGAGTTCCGCCTCCCGCACCGATTCCCACACCGCCTCCACCAATTGCGCCTGCAGCAGGGTGCTGCCGGGCTCGAACGACGGCGCCAACGCGCTCTGGAGGCTCTGCGCATCGAGCAGGAAGCGGCCGTAGCCAAAGTCGCCGGCATTGGCATAGACCAGCTTTGCTCCCTTGAATTTTTTATCCAGGGCTTTTCCCTTGCGATCGAGAAAAACTTCCTCGAAAGAAAACCGCCCGTGCTGCTCTGCGAGCAGCCGCAGTTTCATCGGCCAGACACCGTTTTCGCCAAGCGTGTCTTTTTGCTCCAGCTTGCCCTCAGTCACCTGCACCGTTGGCATGCCGCGCCGCTGCACCCAAGCCTGCGCCCAGCGCCCGAGCTTTTTACCCGATGCCCGCTCGAAGGCGCGCACCAGATCCTGCCAGTCAGCGGCGCCGTACGCGTGGCGCCGCACGAAATCGCGCACCGCGCGCTGGAACACGGCTTCGCCGAGGTAAAACTCGGCCTGGCGCAACACGGCCGGCCCTTTGGCATAGACGATCGCGCCGTAGGCCGACTTGGCGTCGGCCAGGTTCGCGAGGGGATGCCGGATCGCCGTGGTGCCGCGGGTCGCGTCGGTGCGCACGGCGCTCAACTTGAGCACGTGAAACGCGGTCCAGGCGTCGAATTCCGGCAACAGCGCCGCGCTCGCTTTGGCGGCCATGAAGTTGGCGAAGCCTTCCTTCAGCCACAGGTCGTCGAACCAGCGCATGGTGACCAGATCGCCGAACCACTGGTGCGAAGTTTCGTGAAAGATGAGCTGTGCCCGGCGCAGCAGGTCCGTGGCGCTGGGCGGCGCCGGAAACAGCACCCGTTCCTCGTTGAGGAAGGTCGCGCCGGCGTGCTCCATGCCGCCGTAGGGAAATTCGGGCAGCAGCACCAGGTCGTATTTGGCGAAGGGAAATTTGTGCGCGAAGTAGCGCTCGAAGTAGGCGCTTGCCGCGCGGTTCAGTCGCAGAACTTCGCCAACATGCGCCTTGGCGGTCTCGAGCCGCGAGCGGCGTACGTAGAGGCGCACCGGGTCGCCCTCGGTGCGCAGTATCTCGAAGGGGCCGGCGGCGAAAGCGAACAGGTAGGTAGAGATCGGTTCGGTTTCCTTGAATTTGATCTTGCCCGGCGCCTCTGTCTCGATCTCGCCGTTAGCCACTGCTTGCCAGTGGAGAGGCAATTCCAGCTCCAGAGAGAATCTGCCTTTCAGGTCCGGCTGATCGAAGCAGGGGAACAGCGTGCTGGCGTCGGCGGGCACCAGCAGCGAGTAGAGATACTCCGCGCCGTCCTCGCGGTCCTGGTAGCGCGTCACGGCGCTGCCGGATATCGCCACCGGCGATACGAAATCGAGGGCGATGGTATTGATCCCGGCCTTCAGCGATTGCGCCGGGATGACCAGGTGTTCATTGAAGGTGCGCGCCGGGTCGGGCCGGCCATTTACCTGCAGGTTCTGGATTTCCTTGCCCCTCCAGTCCAGCACCAGGTCGACGGGCTTGGATGGCAACGTTGCTTTTATTTCAAGCTTGCCATGCAGAAGGTCGGAACCTGCGCGCAATTGAATCCGCACGCTGTAGCTAATGTCGCGGTAGTGTTTGGCCCGCCATTGGGCGAGGGCAAGGGAAACGCCAGGTTCGAGGGGCGGACTTGCAGCGGCGGTCATTGGCAAAAGCAGAGTAAGGGCAAGTAAAACGGCGTGCATCGGCTGCAGTCTAGCGCGCCTCCTTACTGCAGGGACCTGTTTGGACTAATATGTGAACGCAACTTCGCCCAAAAGGGAGGCGCGCCATGCAAGTCAAGGAAATATTGCGTGTCAAGGGAAAGCGCTTGATCAGCGCCGAACCCAATGGCCGTGCGGCCGATGCGGTCAAGACCATGGCGGAGCAGAACTTGGGCTCGCTGGTGGTGCTCGATCAGGGGCGCATGTGCGGCATGCTGACCTTCCACGAACTGCTCGCGGCGCTGGCACAGCGCAACGGTACCCTGGGCGAGCTCAAGGTCGATGAGATCATGGTGCGCGACCCGGTGACGGCGACCCCCGAGATGGAAGTCAACGACCTGCGCCGCACCATGCTCGACACCGGCGCGCGTTACCTACCGGTCATACAGGACGGCAAGCTGCTCGGCGTGATTTCCTTCCGCGATGTCGCCAAGGCGGTTCTCGAGGAGCAGGATTTCGAGAACAAGATGCTCAAGGGCTATATCAAGAACTGGCCAGCGTGAGCTGCCCAAGGGTAGTACTGGCGCTTCTGCTTTTCTCCCTGCGCTCCTGAAACGACGGCATTTTCTGTTGGGCGGCGCTGCATTAGCCGGCGCTGCGTCGTTTGCTGCTTGGCTGCCCGGTTCGGGTTCGAGGTTCTGGCCGGAGTGGGGCTTCTGGAATCCCTGCCGCGCCGCTTTGCCGGGGCCGCTCGCCCGCCACGAACTGGTCACCGCCGCCTGGGAAGGCCTCGATCCGCAACGCGTCTGGGATTGCCACGCGCATCTCGCCGGTATCGGCGACTCCGCCAGCGGCATCTTCATCCACCCGAAAATGAACAGCCTGCTGAATCCGGCGCACTACGCCCGGCGGTTGTTCTTCCTTAACGCGGGCTGCGCAGACGGTGGACCGGGCGGCAGTGTTGATCGGGCCTATGTCCGGCGCTTGTTGGCTCTGATGGACGGCATGCGCCGTGGCGCCAAGCTGTTGCTGTTCGCTTTCGAGCGGGTCTACAGCGAAGAGGGCAAACCCCAGGACGCGCTCACCAGCTTCCACGTGCCCGACAGCTATGCGCGCGCAGTCGCGGGCGCCAACCCGCAGGTCTTCGAGTGGGTGGCTTCCATTCATCCCTACCGCGCCGACTGCGGCGAGGCTTTGGACGAGGCAAAGCGCACCGGCGCGCGGGCGGTGAAATGGCTACCCGGGGCGATGGGCATGGATCCCGCTTCGCCGCGCTGCGACCGGTTCTATGAGGCGGCCGTGCGGCTCAAGCTGCCGATCATTTCGCACGCCGGGCTGGAGCACGCGGTGCTCGGCGCCGATACCCAGGACTTCGGCAATCCACTGCGCTTGCGGCGCGCGCTCGACGCCGGTGTGCGCGTGGTGGTTGCGCATTGCGCCTCTCTGGGCCAGGACCGCGATCTCGATCAAGGCCCGCACGGGCCGCTGGTGGACAGTTTTCTGCTTTTCGAGCGTTTGATGCAGGAAAAAAAGTACGAGAAAAATCTCTTCGGTGACATCTCCGCCATGACGCAGGTGAATCGCGCCGGGCCGGCGCTCGCCAAAGTCATCGAGCGCGAGGAATGGCACCCGCGTCTACTGAATGGCTCCGACTACCCGCTGCCGGGGGTGATGCCGATCACCTCGGTGAACTACTTGGTGTTGCTAGGACTAGTGCAGGAATCAGCGGCGCCGGTGCTGCAGGAAATCCGCGCCCACAACCCTTTGCTCTTCGACTTTGTTCTTAAGCGCCAGCTGCGTTCCAAGGGCAGGGCGCTGTCGAAAAACATCTTCGAGACGCGATCGTTCTTCGAAAACCATTGAAATCGACTCTGCCCCCCTTTTTCCGATAAGCTTTTGCCCATGTCCGGCAACAGCTTCGGCACGCTTTACTGCGTCACCTCGTTCGGCGAATCGCACGGGCCGGCCTACGGCGGCGTGGTGGACGGCTGCCCGCCGGGAATGGCGCTGTCGGCGGCCGATCTGCAAAAGGAGCTGGACCGCAGGAAGCCCGGCAGCTCGCGCCATGTGACGCAGCGTCGCGAGACCGACACGGTGGAGATTCTTTCCGGCATTTATGAAGGCAAGACCACTGGCGCCGCGATCGGCTTCCTGATCCGCAACGAGGACCAGCGCCCCAAGGATTACAGCGCGATCGCGGAAAAATTCCGCCCAGGGCACGCGGATTACACCTATTGGCAGAAATACGGCATCCGTGACCCACGCGGCGGCGGGCGCGCTTCGGCGCGCGAGACGGTGATCCGCGTCGCCGCCGGCGCCATCGCGAAGAAATGGTTGCAGGCAAGGTATGGCGTACTCGTGAGAGGGTATCTGGCGGAGCTGGGCCCACAGAAAATTTCTTTTAAGGACTGGAAATTCATAGGCGAAAATCCTTTTTTTGCACCCGACCCTGCGGTCGTCCCACAGCTTGAGAAATTCATGGATGAACTGCGCGACAGTGGCGATTCCTGCGGCGCGCGGGTGAATGTGGTGGCGCAGAAGGTCCCGGTCGGCTGGGGCGAGCCGGTGTACGGCAGGCTGGATGCCGACATCGCCAGCGCGATGATGTCGATCAACGCCGTCAAGGGCGTCGAAATCGGCGCCGGCTTCGCTTCGATCACTCACAAAGGCAGCGAGCACGGCGACGAGATGACGCCGGAGGGCTTCCTGTCGAATAACAATGGCGGGGTACTCGGCGGCATCTCCAGCGGGCAGGACGTGACGGTCTCGATCGCGCTCAAGCCCACCTCCAGCATCCGGCTGCCGCGGCGCACCATTGACCTGCAGGGCAAGGCAAGCACGGTCCAGACCACCGGCCGCCACGACCCTTGCGTGGGCATCCGTGCGACCCCGATCGCGGAGGCCATGCTCGCTTGTGTGCTCATGGACCACGCGTTGCGGCACCGGGCGCAATGCGGCGACGTGACCCCGCCCAACCGGTCTATTTAGGGGCGCGTTGGGCTGGAAAAATCCAATAAAATCAATTACAGTGGCGCTTCAAGCCTCCAAATAAGAGGTAATAAAATGAGCAATAAAGGGCAGCTGCTACAAGACCCATTTCTGAACGCGCTCCGCCGGGAGCATGTTCCGGTCGCCATCTACCTGGTGAACGGCATCAAGCTGCAGGGGCAGATCGACTCTTTCGACCAGTACGTGGTTCTGCTGAAAAATGCGGTTACCCAGATGGTCTACAAGCACGCGATCTCCACCGTCGTGCCCTCGCGACAGATCAGCCTGAACGTTGAAGCGGACGAGGGCGCTTAGTTCTCTTGCTCGATCTTCCTGACGTATCCCCCCGGAGGGCTTCTGATGCGGCCGCTGCCGTGCTCGTGTGCCTGGATTTCGGCGACGACGGCTACGAGGACGGCATCGCCGAGATTACGCGCCTGGCGGAAAGCGCTGGCGCCAAGCGCAATCAGGTGGTGCGCGGCAAACGCCAGCGGCCCGATGCCCGGCTTTATGCCGGTAGCGGCAAGGTGGTGGAAATCGGTCTGGCGGCGGATGCCCTGAACGCGGCAACGGTGATCTTCAACCATAACCTCGCGCCAGGCCAGCAGCGCAACCTCGAAAAGGAACTCGGCCGCAAGGTCCTCGACCGCAGCGAACTGATCCTGCGCATCTTCGCGCAGCGCGCCAAGACCAATGAAGGCAAGCTGCAGGTGGAACTGGCGCAGTTGGAGCACCTCTCGACGCGCCTGGTGCGCGGCTGGACCCACCTCGAGCGCCAGCGTGGCGGCCTGGGCAAGACCGGCGGCCCGGGCGAGAAGCAGATCGAACTCGACCGGCGCATGATCGCCACACGCATGCGCTCGCTGAAGGAAAAGCTGGCGCAGCTGGGCCAACGGCGCGAAGTGCAGAGGCGCGCGCGCTCGCGGCGCGAGGTGTTCTCGGTGGCGCTGGTGGGCTATACCAATGCCGGCAAGAGCACTCTGTTCAATGCGCTGACGCACGCCAAGGCCTACGAGGCTGACCAGCTGTTCGCCACCCTCGACACGACCACGCGCAAAGTCTGGGTCGAGGGCGCGGGCCAGGTGGTCTTGGCCGACACGGTCGGTTTCATCCGCGACTTGCCGCACGGTTTGGTGGCGGCGTTCCGCGCCACCCTCGAGGAAACCGTGCGCGCCGACCTGCTCCTGCACGTGGTGGACAGCGCTTCTAGCGCCAGGGCGCGGGAAGCCGAAGACGTGAACAAGGTGCTGGCCGAGATACAGGCGCACGCGATTCCACAACTGGCGGTCTGGAACAAGATCGACCTCGCCGCTCTGCAACCCGCTGTGGAACGCGATGAATATGGTAGGATTTCGCGCGTTCTCGTGAGTGCACGCACCGGCGCCGGACTCGCCGGTTTGCGCATCGCGATCGCTGAAGCGGCGCAGCTGGGTAAACCGGCTGGCCATACTCAAAATCCTTCTCCTGAATTGAGCATCTAATGTCGCTGAACGACCCGAACTGGGGACGTGGGGGTGGAAGCCGCGGGCCTGGCGGAGGCAAGCAGGGCCCACCTGATCTGGATGAGCTCTGGCGCAGCTTCAACCGCAAGCTGAACGATCTGTTCGGCAGCAAGCGGCCCGGCACCGAGCCGCCTACGGGCATGCCTAGCGGCGCGCAATTCGGCGGCGGTGTGGCCGTGATCGCCGCCATCATCGTCGCGCTCTGGCTGGCCAGCGGCCTCTACATCGTGGTCGAAGGCCAACGCGGCGTGGTGCTGACCTTCGGCCAGTACTTCTCGCAGACCAGCTCGGGCCTCAACTGGCGAGGGCCCTGGCCGTTTCAGTCCCACGAGATCGTGAATCTGGCGCAGGTGCGCAGCGTCGAGGTTGGCTACCGCAACACCATCAAGACCAAGGTCGCCAAGGAGTCGCTCATGCTGACCGACGACGAGAACATCGTCGATGTGCAAATCGCGGTTCAGTATCTGGTGCGGGACGCCAAGGACTACCTGTTCAACAACCGCCGGCCCGAAGACAGCGTGCTGCAGGCCGCGGAGACCGCGTTGCGCGAGGTGGTGGGCAAGAACAAGATGGATTTCGTCCTCAACCAGGGCCAGAAGATCGCCGACGATTCGACACCGCTGATGCAGACCATCCTCGATCGTTACAAGACCGGCATCCAGATCAGCAAGGTCAACATGCAGAACGCGCAGCCGCCGGAGCAGGTGCAGAGCGCGTTTGACGATGTGCAGAAAGCGGGCCAGGATCGCGAGCGCCTGAAAAACGAGGGCGAGGCCTACTTCAATGAAGTGGTGCCTAGGGCGCGTGGCGTGGCGCAGCGCCTGCTGCTGGAGTCTGAGGGTTACCGTTCGCGCGTGATCGCCACCGCGGAGGGCGACGCTTCCCGCTTCAAGCAGGTGCTCACGGAATATGCCAAAGCACCGGCGGTGACCCGCGAGCGGATCTACATCGAAACCATGCAACAGATTTTCACCTCAACCTCGAAAGTCATGCTCGACTACAAAGGCGGGGGCAATCTGCTCTACCTGCCGCTGGACAAGCTGATGCAGCAGGTGGCCGCGCCGGTGATTGACCAGTCGGGCGTGGCGCGCCAGCCTCCACCGGAGCCGCCGCCGGCGCCCGAGGCAGCGCCGCGCTCGCGCGAAGCGCTGCGCGACCGGGGCAGGGGGGAGCGATGATGCGCTATCTGATCCCTGTATTCGCAGGCTTGATCGCGCTGTTTGCGCTCGGCAGTTCCATGGTATTCACCGTGGACCAGCGCCAGAACGCGATGGTGTTCCAGTTCGGCGAGCTAAAGGACGTCATCATCAAGCCGGGTCTGCACTTCAAGCTGCCTGTGCTGCAGAACGTGCGCTACATCGACACGCGCATCCTGACCATGGACGATCCGGATCCGCAGTCCTTCATCACCTCGGAGAACAAACCGGTGCTGGTGGACACTTTTGTGAAGTGGCGGATCTCGGATGCGCGCGACTTCTACCTCGCGGTCGGTGACGAGCGCGGCGCGGCCAGCCGCATCAGTCAGACCGTCAACGGCCTGCTGCGCGAGGAGTTCGGCAAGCGCACGGTGCACGAGGTGGTCTCGGGGGAGCGCGAAGAGGTGATGAGCAAGGTGCGCGAGCGCGTGGAGCTGGACGCGAAGAAAATCGGCGTCTCGATCGTGGACGTGCGCTTAAAGCGCGTCGACCTTCCCCAGGGCGTAAGTGCCGACGTTTACCGGCGCATGGAATCCGAGCGCAAACGCGCTGCCTCCGAATTACGCTCCACCGGTTCCGCCGAAGCCGAGCGCATCCGGGCGGACGCCGAGAAGCAGCGCGAGGTGATACTGGCTGATGCCTACCGCGACGCGCAGAAGGTCAAGGGCGAGGGCGATGCCAAGGCGGCGACCATTTACGCTCAAGCCTTCCAGCAGAATCCGGAGTTCTATTCCTTCTACCGCTCGATGGAAGCTTATAAGTCGAGCTTCCGCGCTAAGTCGGATGTCATGGTGATCGAGCCGAATTCCGACTTCTTCCGCTACCTGAGGGATTCCGCAGGCAAGCAGGGCGGCAAGAAATGACCGCTGGCGACCGGAAATGATGCGCGATGGCCACCACGCTCCTCATGGCGCTGGCCCTGATGCTGGTGATCGAGGGCTTACTGCCATTCCTCGCGCCTAAGCTCTGGCGCGAGACCTTTCAGCGCCTGATGCAACTCTCCGACGGGCAGATTCGCTTCTTCGGTCTGACTTCGATGATCGCTGGTTTGATTATTCTTTATATATCAAGGTATTAAAAATTCCCGTGCGTTGGTTGCTGCCCGAGCACATCGAAGACATCCTGCCCGAAGAAGCGATGCGCATCGAGCTTCTGCGCCGCGGCATTCTGGATTTATTTTTCAAAAAAAAATATGAATTAGTCATACCGCCGCTGGTCGAGTTCACCGACTCGCTGCTGACCGGCACCGGGCACGATCTGGACCTGCGCACTTTCAAGCTGGTGGACCAGCTCTCGGGCCGTATGCTGGGGGTGCGCGCTGATATCACGCCGCAGGTGGCGCGCATCGACGCCCACCTGCTCAACCGCAAGGGTGTGACGCGCCTGTGCTACTGCGGCAGCGTGTTGCATGCGCGACCGGCGGGTCCCGCGGCGACGCGCGAGCCGATCCAGATTGGCGCCGAGATTTTTGGCCACGCCGGGATCGGCAGCGACCTGGAGATTCAGGGCTTGTTGTGTCAGGCGCTCAAGGTTGCAAGCGTCAAGGGCGTACGCATGGACGTGGGGCACGTCGCTGTGTTCCGCTCGCTGGTGCGGGCGGCAGGGATAGGCGCCGAGCTGGAGGGCGATCTGTTCGAAGCGCTGCAGAAGAAGGACCTGTCTGCGCTCATGGGGTTGACGAAAAAGCTCGACCCCAAGACGCGCGCCGCGCTCCTGCTGTTGCCAGAACTTTATGGTGATGCCGCCATTCTGGAAGTCGCTGAGAAAAAATTACCGAAACTTCCAGAGCTGCAAAAAGCACTGGCTACCCTGCGGGCTTTGGCCAAGGCCTGCCCCATTCCGGTGAGTTTCGATCTCGCCGAGCTGCGCGGTTATCACTATCACTCCGGCGTGGTGTTCGACGCCTACTGCGACGGCGTCGCCGGCCCGGTGGCCCGGGGCGGGCGCTACGATGAGGTTGGCAAGGCTTTCGGCCGGCCGCGCGCGGCGACGGGATTTTCGATTGAATTGAGGAGCATTGCTTCAGTAGTGAAAAAGAAAAAAAGATGACCCGCACCGCCCGCAATGTAGTCGTCATCGGCACCCAATGGGGCGACGAGGGGAAAGGCAAAATCGTCGACTGGCTCACCGACCGCGCTCAGGGCGTGGTGCGCTTCCAGGGGGGGCACAACGCCGGCCACACACTGGTGATCGGCGCCAAGAAGACCGTCCTGCACCTGATTCCTTCGGGCATCATGCGCGGCAATGTCAACTGCTACATCGGCAACGGCGTGGTGCTATCGCCCGAGGCGCTGGTGCAGGAGATGGACGAACTGGAATCCGCAGGCGTCGTGGTGGCGAAGCAGCTGCGCATATCGGAAGCCTGCCCGCTGATCCTGCCCTACCACGTGGCCATCGATCAGGCGCGCGAAAGCGCCAAGGGCGGGGCCAATAAGATCGGCACCACCGGTCGCGGCATCGGCCCGGCCTACGAGGACAAGGTCGCGCGCCGCGCGATCCGGCTGCAGGATCTCCTCAAGCCCGTGCGCTTCGCCGACAAGCTGCGCGAGTTGCTCGATTTTCACAATTTTGTTCTCAAGCATTACTACAAACAAAAGCAAATAGACTTCAAGAAAACGCTCGACGATGCGCTCGCTCTGGCGCCGCGCATCGCGCCGCTGGTGGCCGACGTGCCGCGCGCGCTCTACGAAGCCAATCGCGAGGGCAGCAACCTGTTGTTCGAGGGCGCGCAGGGCTCCTTGCTCGACATCGACCACGGCAGCTATCCGTTTGTCACCTCATCGAACTGCGTGGCGGGTGCGGCCGCAGCGGGCGCCGGCGTCGGTCCCCAGCACCTGCATTACGTGCTCGGTATCACCAAGGCCTACACCACGCGCGTCGGCGAAGGACCTTTCCCGACCGAGCTCTCAGATGATGTCGGCGAGCGGCTGCGTCAGCGCGGCCAGGAGTTCGGCGCCACCACCGGGCGGCCGCGCCGTACCGGTTGGTTCGATGCGGCGGCGCTGAAGCGCTCGATTCAATTGAACGGTGTCTCAGGTTTGTGCATCACCAAGCTGGATGTGCTGGATGGCGCCGAATCGCTAAAGATCTGCGTTGGCTACAAAGTGGAAGGCAAGGTGAGCGACATCCTGCCGGTCGGCGCCGAGGAACTGGCGCTGTGCGTGCCGGTGTACGAGGAAATGTCCGGCTGGCACGAGAGCACGGTCGGGGTCAAGGCCTACGCCGGGCTGCCGCAAGCAGCGCGCGACTACTTGCAGCGCATCGAGTCTCTGTGCGGGGTGCCGATAGCCCTGATCTCCACCGGCCCGGAGCGCGACGAAATCATCGCTCTGCGCCACCCCTTCGACGCTAGCTAAGTCCCACCTGATCTAGGAAGCTACGGGGCGAGGTGGATGCGCTCGAGCGCACCGCTCAAGGTGGTCGCGCCGATCGACAGGAACAGGTGGCGGTCGGTCACCGAGAGGTCGATTTTCATTCGACGCCCCAGGCGCTTCACTAGGCCGTCGATCAATTCGCGATCGACGGCGTACAGTTCCAACGCGTCGGCGCGGTGTATCCGCTCGCCAGCGAGTTGCAGCCGCAGTTGGGCCGGATCCTTGTGGGTATAGACGACGACACGCGGCGCAGCCTTGCCGGCCTTGTGCAGGCGTGCCGCATCGGGCGAGCCGATGTCGATCCAGACTTTGAGCGCACCGGTCAGGTCGCGCACCGAGAGCGCCGGTTGATTCGGGTCGGAGAGGCCGCGCGAATAGCCGATACCTTCGGCGTACTCCAGGCAATAGGCCAGCACGCGGGTGACCAGGTGTTCCCCGGATTCCGAGGGGTGACGCGCCACCTTCAGCGCCAGCGCCTCGTAGACGCCGCGATCGACGTCGGCGAGCTGAATCGAGAAGTTATAAATGGTCGCGCTGAGAGCCAACGGAAATCCTGAGACGCGACGGTCGGATGGATTAAACTACTGGTGCGGGCTTTGATTCCCAATGCTTATATAGGCGTGGTGCCGAGGAAGGGACTCGAACCCCCACAGTGTTGCCACCGCATGGACCTGAACCATGTGCGTCTACCAATTCCGCCACCTCGGCAAGGAGGCGGATTTTAGGGTCCTGCTCCATCCATGTCAAAAAAGAAACATAAAAAGTTATCCCAGCAACGGGCCCTGGCGCCGGATGTCTACGGCAAGGAAATCCTTGGCGCCCTCGAACGCGCCGGTGCGCCGCTCACCTTGGCCGAACTGATGGCGGGCTTCTCCATCCAGGGACGTGGTGAAGAACCCCGGCGCGTGGCGTTTAAGGACGCGCTCGGCGTATTGGAGCGCGCCGGGCGCGTGGTGAAGAACCGCGCCGGCAGTTTCCTCGCCGCCAGACGCATCGATGTGCTCGCCGGGCGCATCGAAGGCCATCGCGACGGGCACGGTTTCCTGGTCCCCGACGATGATTGCGCGCAGGTGTTCCTGCCGCCCGCCGAGATGCGCCAGGTGATGCATGGCGATCGTGCTTCGGTACGCATTTCCGGTCAGGACCCGCGCGGGCGGCCGCTAGGCGCCATCGTCGAAGTCCTGGAGCGCTGCAACCGTCGCATTGTCGGCCGCTTGCACAAGGAGCATGGCGTGCTGTTCCTGGTGCCCGAGGACCGGCGCTACACGCTGGACATCCTGATTCCCCCGGCAGACGCCGGGTGCGCCAAACCCGGACAGGTGGCGACCGTCGAGCTGATCGCGCAGCCCTCCAAGCACGCGCAGCCTATCGGTCGCGTCGCCGAGGTGCTGGGCGGCTACACCGATCCGGGCATGGAAATCGAGATTGCGCTGCGTAAGTTCGACCTGCCGAATGAGTTCTCGAAGCAAGCTCTCGCTGCCGCGCGGGCGATGCCGGACGCAGTCCGCCCCGAGGATCTGAAGGATCTGAAGGATGCGAAAAGCGCCACGGGCGCGCTAGGCCGGCGTGATTTGCGCGGCGTGCCGTTCGTCACCATCGACGGCGAAACGGCGAAAGATTTCGACGACGCGGTGCATGCGGAGCGTGGGGCAGGGGTAGCGGGCGGCAAAAATGCGGGTTTTCGCTTGCGGGTCGCCATTGCCGACGTGAGCCATTATGTGCGTCCCGGAGATGCGCTCGATGCAGAGGCGCGCGAGCGCGGCACCTCGGTCTACTTCCCGCGTCGCGTGATCCCGATGCTGCCGGAGAAGATCTCCAACGGGTTGTGCTCGCTCAACCCGGACGTGGATCGCCTGGCGATGGTCTGCGATATGGCGATCGCACCCGATGGCAAGGTGACGCACTACGAGTTCTACCCGGCAGTGTTCCGCTCGCAGGCGCGGCTGACCTACACCAGCGTCTGGGAGATGATTTCAAAGGGCAAGGCGAACGCCAACCTGCAGGCCCTGTACGAGTGTTACCAGGCACTGGCCTTAGAGCGCGCGCGGCGCGGCGCAATCGACTTCGAGACCGTCGAAACGCAGATGGTCTTCGACGCCAATGGCAAGATCCTGCGCATTGTTGCCGAAGCACGCAACGAAGCGCACCGCCTGATCGAGGAGTGCATGCTGGCGGCCAACGTCTGCGCCGGGAATTTTCTCTCGGAGCACCAGCATCCGGTCCTCTACCGGGTGCACGATGTGCCAGCGCCCGAGAAAATCGCCGCGCTGCGCGACTTTCTCGCCGAGCTGGGTCTGGCGCTGCCCGGCGGGGAGAAGCCCTCGCCTAAGGATTACGCGCAGATTCTCGAGAAGATAAAAACGCGACCGGATTTCCTGCTGCTGCAGACTATCCTGCTGCGCTCGCTCAAGCAGGCGGTCTATACGCCTGAAAACCTAGGCCATTTCGGCCTCGCCTTCGATGCCTATGTGCATTTCACCTCGCCGATCCGACGCTATCCGGACCTGCTGGTGCACCGGGCGATCAAAGCTTTGCTTTTGAAGCAAAAATATTCCGGTATTGATTGGCAGGAAGCGGGCCGCCATTGTTCCGCAACCGAGCGCCGTGCCGACGAGGCAAGCCGTGACGTGGAGAACTGGCTCAAGTGCTATTACATGCAGGATCACGTCGGCGGCGTCTACGAGGGGCGTGTCACCGGGGTTACTGCTTTCGGCCTGTTCGTCATGCTGGACGACTATTTTGTCGATGGCCTGGTACACATCTCCGAGCTCGGACGCGATTACTTCCGCTTCGAGCCCACCCGCCACATGCTGCTGGGAGAGAGGACCGGCAAGCGCTATCGGCTCGCTGACCGCCTGAAGGTAAAGCTAGTGCGCGTCGATCTAGAGACTAGAAAAATAGACCTAGTTCCCGCCGAGCCGGAGCGCGCGTGAGCATCAAACCCGAACGCGTTATCTTCGGTTTTCACACGGTGCTCGCGCGCCTGCGGGCCGATTCAAATTCGGTGCTCGAAGTGTTCCTCGATGAATCGCGCAAGGATGCGCGCGCCAAGGACTTTGCGATGCAGGTCGAGCGCGCGGGCGCGCGCTTGATGCGCGTGTCGGCGAGCCGCCTGGATGGCATGGCTGGCGGCGGCAGGCACCAGGGCGTCGCCGCCCGGGTCGAGGTCAACCACTCCAAGCAAACGCTGGAAGAACTGCTGGAGAGCCTCAAGACCCCGCCGCTGTTGCTGGTGCTGGATGGCATCACCGATCCGCACAATCTAGGCGCCTGCCTGCGGGTGGCCAACGCCGCCGGCGCCAACGCGGTGGTGGCCCCCAAGGACCATGCCGCGGGCATTAACGCCACGGTCTCCAAGGTCGCCTGCGGCGCCGCCGAAATCACCCCCTACTTCATGGTCACCAATCTGGCGCGCACGCTCGCTGACCTGAAAGACCGGAATATCTGGGTGCTGGGTTCCGACGCCTCAGCCAAGGAAGATATTTTTTCTGTAAAAGAGTTGCCCCATGCCGTCGCTTGGGTCCTCGGCGCCGAAGGGGCCGGCATGCGCCGCCTGACCCGCGAGAGCTGCGACCTGCTGGTGCGCATTCCGATGCAAGGACAAGTGGAGAGCCTGAATGCTTCTGTGGCGGCCGGGATCTGCTTGTTCGAGTCGGTGCGGCGGCGTGCAAGCACTTAAAATCGCTTGTGCCGCGCCCCTCTTTCCTCATATAATCCGCGCCCTTGCGTTCCTCCGGAGCGCATTATCCTTGCCGCACCGCTTACGCATCGCGGGTGGCTTACCCATAAGGAGAATCACCGAATGCGGCATTACGAAATCTGTTTTATCGTCCATCCGGACCAGAGCGAGCAGGTGCCCGCGATGGTCGAGCGCTACAAGGGCATCGTCGCCGCACGCAACGGCAAGGTGCACCGCCTCGAGGACTGGGGTCGCCGCCAGATGGCCTACCCCATCGCCAAGGTTCATAAGGCGCACTATGTCCTGATGAACATCGAGTGCGACAACGAGACCATCAACGAGTTCGAGCAGTCGTTCCGCTTCAACGATGCGGTGCTGCGCCATCTGACGGTCAAGATGGACAAGGCGATCGTCGATCCCTCGCCGATGATGAAGGAGGAGAAATCCCGCTCGATGATGGAGCGCTCCGGCGAAGCCAGGTCCGCTGAGGTTTCTGCGGCGGCCCCTGCTGTGGTCTCGGCAGCGTCGTCCGCCACGGCGGCGTCCGCAGTCGCCTCCACCTCGCCTTGATCGAAGCGGCGAACCGGGTCGAGATTACGGGCGTGCTCACCGAATTGCAGTCGCTGCGCTATACGCCGGCCGGGGTTCCGGTCGTTGAGTTCCGTCTCGCGCATGATTCGGAGCGCGCCGAAGCTGGCGCTAAGCGCAAGGTGAGCGCCGAGTTGGATGCGCTTGCCTTTGAAGCCCAGGCCAGACTGCTGGCGGCAGGCCCGTTGGGTCGGCTGCTGAAGGTCGAAGGATTTTTGTGTGCCAAGAACCGGCGCTCCAGGAAGCCGGTGCTGCACGTGACGAACATCGAATTCATTGAAGGAAATTGAGATGCCTCCACCAAGACGCGGCAAAGGGAAGTTAAAGGGCAAAGGTAAGGACAAGAAGGACCGGGGACAGCGCTCGCTGTTCAGGCGCCGCAAGTTCTGCCGTTTCACTGCCGAGAAGATCGAATGGGTCGATTACAAGGCCATCGATATCCTCAAGGACTTCATCAATGAGAACGGCCGGATCATTCCGGCGCGCATCACCGGCACCTCGGCCGGTTACCAGCGCCAGCTCTCGACCGCCATCAAGCGCGCACGCTTTCTCGCGCTGATGCCATTCACCGACCTGCACTGAGGACCATAGGAGAAATTCGCTCATGCAAGTCATCTTGATGGAAAAAATGGCGAACCTCGGCAACTTGGGCGACGTCGTCAAAGTGAAAGACGGTTACGCGAGGAATTACCTGATTCCCCAAGGCAAAGCCAAGCGCGCCACCGAGGAAAACCTGAAAACCTTCGAAGTGCGCCGGGCGGAGCTGGAAAAGACGCAAGCCGCGGCGCTGGTGCAGGCTCAGGAGCAAGGTGCCAAGCTCGGCGGCCTGACGCTAAAAATTTCGCAGAAAGCGGGCGTGGACGGCCGCCTCTTTGGCTCTGTCACCAATCATGACATCGTCGATGCGCTCAAGGCGCAGGGCTTTGAGGTCGAGCGCTCGCAGGTCCGTATGCCGTCGGGCGCGCTGAAACAGGTCGGCGAGCACCCGCTGCTGATCGCATTGCACACGGACGTGGTGGTCACGATTACGGTAGCGGTGATCGGCGAGACCTGAAATATTTTTTTTCGCAGAAGGATTGCAAAAGAAAGGGCTGCTAACAGCTAAAAAGGGCTGGCGACAGCCCTTTTAATTTTGTAGCATAGCCCCCTGCCATGGCCCAACCTCAAGCGCGTCGTAGCGAACCCTCGGATCCGCAGTTGTTGGCGCTCAAGGTGCCACCGCACTCGGCGGAGGCCGAGCAGTCGCTGCTGGGTGGCTTGCTGCTGGACAACCAGGCCTTCGACAAGATCGCCGATCTGGTCGGAGCCGAGGATTTCTACCGCGATGATCACCGTCGCATCTACCGCCACCTTACCAAGCTCATCGAGCATGGCAAGCCGGCGGATGTGGTCACCGTCGCCGAGTCCATCGAGGCGAGCGAAGACAAGGACCGGACCGGCGGCCCGGCCTACCTAGGCACGTTGGCACAGAACACCCCCAGCGCGCTCAACATCCGGCGCTACGCCGAGCTGGTGCGCGAACGCTCGGTGCAGCGCCGGCTGATCCACGTCGCCACCGAGATCGCCGAATCCGCGCTGGCGCCTTCCGGCAAAGAAATCGGCCAGCTACTGGACGAGGCTGAATTGCGCATTCTCGAGGTGGGCGATCGTGGGCAGCGCGGCACCCAGGGCTTCGAATCGATCCAGCCGGTGCTGGCGCGCGTATTCGAGCGTATCGGTCACTTGTACCACCTGGAAAACAAGTCGGATGTCACGGGTCTGCCGACCGGCTTCGCCGATCTGGACGAGAAGACCGCGGGCCTACAGCAGGGCGACTTGGTGATCGTCGCTGGCCGCCCGTCGATGGGCAAGACTGCGTTGGCGCTCAACATGGCGGAGCATGTCGCTGTGAAAAGTGGCGTGCCGGTGGCGATCTTCAGTATGGAAATGGGCGCCACCCAGCTCGCCATGCGCCTGCTGGGTTCAATCGCCAGGGTGGACCAGCACCTGATGCGCACCGGACGCTTGAACGACGAGGAGTGGAGCCATTTGTCGACGGCGATGGGCAAGCTACATGAAGCGCCGATCTTCATCGACGAAACCGGAGCGTTGAATGCACTCGAATTGCGGACGCGCGCACGTCGCATCCATCGGCAGTGCGGCAAGCTGGGCCTGATTGTGGTGGACTACTTGCAGTTGATGTCGGCCTCGAAGGACGGCGAGAACCGCGCCACCGAAATCTCCGAGATTTCGCGCTCACTGAAAGCGCTCGCCAAGGAGCTGAGTGTGCCCGTGGTGGCGCTGTCCCAACTCAATCGCGCGCTGGAAACTCGCAACGAGAAGCGGCCGATGATGTCGGACTTGCGTGAGTCGGGAGCGATTGAACAGGACGCTGACGTCATACTGCTCATCTATCGCGACGAGGTGTATTACCCCGAGAAACCCGATGCCAAGGGTAAGGCCGAAGTAATCATCGCCAAGCAGAGGAACGGTCCTATAGGCACCGTCAATTTGACCTTTCTTGGTCAGTACACGAGATTCGAGGACCGAGCGAGGGAGAGCACATGGCAGAGCCATTAATTCCGCAGAAAACGCCTTACGCCGTAGAACTCGCGCCGGGCGATTACTGGTGGTGCGCCTGCGGGCAATCCAAGCGCCAGCCGTTTTGCGATGGCTCGCACAAGGCTACCGCGTTCACGTCCATCAAGTTCACCAACACCGAAGCGCAGAAAGTCTGGCTATGCGGTTGCAAGCACAGTGCAGGCAAGCCTTTTTGCGACGGGTCACACAAAAAACTCTAGGCGTAGCCTGCCTACTTCTTGGTCGCTGACCAGCGCCCTTCACTGCCGTTGTCGGCACGGAAGTTGCCTTCCATCTTGCCGCCAGCGACGCGGCCGGTGAAATCGCGCCGCACACTGTTGCCATCGATGTAGGTGAAGCTGATGTTGTAGCCGCGCAGACGTGCATCGCGCAGGCCGCCCTGCGTCAGGCCCAGAGCCACTGTGCCTTCAATTTTCTGGAATTTCTGCTCGAAGGTAAGTTCGGATTTATCGGCACCGGCCTCGAGGGCCCAGCCGCCGTGCACGTTGGCCGGCACCAGCCAGAAGTAGGCGCGGCGCCCGTCCATACTCGAGGCCTCGTCGGCTTCCCAGTCTTCCATCGTGAATGAGTGCGAGACCACGCGCGTGCCTGGGCGCATCGACAGGAGCGTCGGCCGCAGTTTGATATTTAACGCGGGCAGCAGGTACATGGTGACCACCGTTGCCTGGCTGAAGTCGGTGGAGAAAATGTCGCCTTTGAGAATGCGCGCTTTGCCGGTGACGCCCGCTTTCTCGACGTTGCCCTGCGCGTGCTTGGCCATCTCGGCGTCATACTCAATGCCCACCGCGCGGGCGCCGAATTTTTTCGCCGCGGCAATGGCGATCTTGCCATCGCCCGCGCCCAGGTCGTACACCAGGTCATTGGCGGTCACCTGCGCCATGCGCAGCATCCGGTCGACCACCTCGTCGGGGGTCGGCACCCAGATCACGTCCTTGCCAGACTGGCCGACCTGCGGCTCGTAGGGTTTCTGCGCGGCGGCGGGCAGGGCGAAGAGGAAACCGGCGGCAAGCAGTGCGGTGAGTTTGATCGACAATTTCATTCTTCGGATCCCCTGAAAGATTATTCTGAAATGAGCAAGTCCTGAAAACTGCCGCGCAGGGTAACAGAAGTCAGAGCGTTTCTGCGGCGTAATCCGCGAGGCGCGACCGTTCGCCGCGCGCTAGCGTGACATGCCCCGCGTGCGCCCAGCCCTTCATCCGATCCACCACGAAGGAGAGGCCCGAGCTGCCCTCGGTCAGGTAGGGCGTATCGATCTGCGCGATGTTGCCCATACATACCACCTTGGTGCCGGGTCCGGCGCGCGTGATCAGTGTCTTCATCTGCTTGGGTGTCAGGTTCTGCGCTTCGTCGATGATCAGCCACTTATTGAGGAAGGTGCGGCCGCGCATGAAGTTGAGCGATTTAACTTTGATGCGCGAGCGCACCAGGTCGCGTGTCGCTGCACGACCCCAGTCACCACCCGATCCGTCCGAGACGTTCAGCACCTCCAGGTTGTCCTCGAGCGCACCCATCCAGGGCTGCATTTTCTCTTCCTCGGTGCCCGGCAGGAAGCCGATGTCCTCGCCGATCGGCACCGTCACCCGGGTAATGATGATCTCCGAGTAGCGCTTCTCGTCCAGCACCTGGGTGAGGCCGGCGGCTAGCGTGAGCAGCGTCTTGCCAGTACCCGCCTGGCCAAGGAGAGTGACAAAATCGATCTCCGGATTCATCAGCAGGTTGAGAGCGAAATTCTGCTCGCGGTTGCGCGCCGTCACGCCCCATACTGAATTCTTTGCATGGCTGTAGTCGCGCAGGGTTGCGATTACCGCGACGCGCCCGGTTTTTTCCTTGACCAGCGCGTGCAGAGGCCGTTCGCCCGACTCATCGTAGACGAAGCTGTTCAGGTGCAGTCGCGGGACCAGCGGTCCGTGCACGCGGTAGTAGGTATGGCCGTCTTTTTTCCAGGACTCCATGCCGCGGCCATGCGTCTCCCAGAAATTCGCCGCGAGCTTCTCCACGCCGGTGTAGAGGAGGTCCGTATCCTCCAGCACCTTGTCGTTGGTGTAGTCCTCGGTGGCGAGGCCGAGCGCCCGCGCCTTGATGCGCATGTTGATGTCTTTCGACACCAGGATCACGCTGCGCGCGGGGTCCTTCTTCTGCAGATGCCGGACCACCGCCAGGATCTGGTTGTCGGTCTTGCCAGCCGGCAATGTGACCGGCAGGTCGCCGCCGATCGCCTCGGTCTGCAGGAACAAGCGCCCCCGCGCCGAAGGCCCGCCCCGGCCGGCTAAATTCGGCGCGCGGATCGGCAGGCCTGCGGCGATGTCGCCACCTTTCACAGAGACGATCTCGTCCAGGAAGCGGCTTGCCTGGCGGGCGTTGCGCGCCACATCCGAAAGCCCCCTCTTGTGGCCGTCTAGTTCCTCCAGCGTGCCCATCGGCAGATAGAGGTCGTGCTCTTCGAAGCGGAACAGGCTGGCCGGATCGTGCATCAGCACGTTGGTGTCGAGCACGAACAGCTTCTTGAGCTTGGTTTTACGGGGACTGTGGGATTGCTTAGCCATGACGTCGTGGATGGAGGATGCTGCTACTGCTACACCGGCCTGTTCGACATCATAGGGTTTTAACAAAGTTTAATACCTCCTCAACGTGGCCGGGAACCTTGACCGCGCGCCATTCGCGCACGATAGCGCCGTCGCCGTTCAGGACGAAAGTGCTGCGCTCGATGCCGCGGACTTTTTTGCCGTACATGTTTTTTATTTTCATGACGCCGAACAGCGTACAGACCTGCTCGTCGGTGTCCGACAGCAACTCAAAGGGAAACTTCATCTTTGCCTTGAAGCCTTCGTGCGACTTCAGTGAATCGCGTGAGATGCCGGACACCTGCGCGCCCGCCCTGGCGAAATCCCCGTATCGGTCACGGAAATCCGCGCCCTCGAGTGTGCAGCCTGGGGTGTTGTCCTTGGGGTAGAAGAAGACGACCAGCGTCTTGCCCCGTTGGTCCGAAAGCTTGAAGGCGCCGCTGCCGGTCGAGGGCAGGGAAAAATCCTTGACCGTTTTACCGGGCATGCCGTAGGCAGTTAGGCAAGCGAGTTATGGAGCCGTCTCAGCGATGCAATGCAATACGTTCATTGAACACGTTTTTTATTGCCCCTGCAAATAGCACTATAGAGGGCTGATTTCAGGGGGTTTTTGCTTTTGTTTCGCTGCGCGCGTCAAGCGTGGTGGTCCGAATGTATCGTCAGGAAGCGCTGGAGCTCGGCCAGTACTTCCCGCGGTCTTTCTTCGGGCAGGAAGTGGCCGCAGTTGACCTCGCGACCGCGCACGTCGGTCGCTACTGCGCGCCAGTTGGCGAGGCAGTCGAACATGGTGCCGACCGGGGAATGCTTGGCCCACAGTGCTAGTACAGGCATGCGCAGCTTTTTCCGCCGGTCCTTTCTGTCGTGCACCAAGTCGATGCTCGCTGCGGCGCGATAGTCCTCGCAGGAGGCGTGTATGCCGCGCGCATCGAAGCAGCGCAGGTACTCGCGTTGCAGCGCTTTGGAGAAGTCACCCAGGCCGCCTGGGCCGCGGCCGATGCGTCCCAGCAGGTAGTCTCTGCGCATGCTGGCGATCATGCGCTCGGGCATCGGCGCGGGCTGGATCAGGAAAAACCAGTGGTAGAAGGCGCGGGCCAGCGCCATATCGGTGTTCTCGAAGACGCATAGCGTCGGCGAGATGTCGAGCACGGTGAG
>SHXK01000025.1 GCA_009693335.1 Betaproteobacteria bacterium
ACGCGCTGGCGCTGGCCGCCGGAGAGCTGGCGCGGCTTCCTCTCGAGCAGCGATTCGATTCCCAGAACCTCAGCCGCTTCCCGCACCCGCTTCTCAATCTCGTCCTTCGGGTACTTGCGCATCTGCAGACCGAAAGCCATGTTCTGGTACACGCTCTTGTGCGGATACAGCGCGTAGTTCTGGAACACCATAGCGATGTCGCGGTCCATCGGCGGCAGATCGTTGATCACCCGAGCGCCGATCAGGATCTCGCCCGAAGTGACCTCCTCCAGCCCCGCCACCATGCGCAACGTCGTCGTCTTGCCGCAGCCCGAGGGCCCGACCAGCACCATGAACTCTTTGTCGCGAATCTCAAGGTTGACGTCCTTGACGGCGTGAAAGCCGTTTTCGTAATTTTTGTTCAGATTGCGGATGCTGACGTTCGCCATGTTGAAACCAGGGACCCTGGTTTATCCTTTCACTGAGCCAGTAAGTCCGGTGACGTAGTATTCAACGAAGAACGAGTAAACCAGCGCCACCGGGATCGAGCCGAGCAGCGCCCCCGCCATCAACTGGCCCCAGAAAAAAATGTCGCCGCGGATGAGTTCCGACACCACGCCCACGGGCACCGTCTTCAGCTCCGCCGAGGACATGAAAATCAGCGCGTAGATGAACTCGTTCCACGACAGCGTGAAAGCGAAGATGCCGGCCGAAAGGATTCCCGGGATCGCCACCGGAAAAATGATGCGCACCATGGCGCCGAAGCGCGTCGCGCCGTCGATACGCGCACACTCCTCCAGTTCCTTCGGGATGGTCTTGAAATAGCCCATCAGGAGCCAGGTGCAGAACGGGATCAGGAACGTGGGGTAAGTGAGCATCAGCGCCCAGGGCGTGTTGCCCAGGTGCAGGTCGCGGATGATGTCGGCGAGCGGGATGAACAGCAGCGTCTGCGGCACCAGGTAAGTGACGAAGATCGCGGTGCCGAGGAATTCCGAGCCGCGGAACTTCAGGCGCGCCAGCGCGTAGCCGGCGAACATGCCGCAAATGAGCGAGATGAGGGTCGAGACCATCGCGATCAGCATCGTGTTCCATAGCCACTTCGGGAAGGCGGTGGTCTGGAGCAGTTCCTTGAAGTGCTCGAGGGTCGGTTCCAGCGTCCAGAACGGGGTCGCGCTCGCCTGCCGCCAGGTGCGGTACAACTCGTGGTCCGGGCGCAAGGCGGTCACCGCCATCCAGTAGAACGGGAACAACGTGAACACGATGAACACCGCCATCGGCAGGTAGAAGGTGACCCACTTCTTCCATTTGCGCTCGATCAACATCGGTCAGGCCCCGTCCATGCGCTTCATGTACCGCAACTGGATCCAGACCACCGCAAACAGCACCGGGAACATGAACAAAGACAGGGCAGCGCCCTCGCCCAGCAGCCCCGAGGCAACGCCCACCTGATAGGCGTAGGTAGCGATCAAGTGGGTGGAGTTGGCCGGACCCCCGCCGGTGAGTACGTAAATGAGCTGGAAATCCGAGAACGTCTGGATCACCGAGAACACCACCACCACCAGCGTCACCGGCAGCAGCAGCGGCCAGGTAACGTGCCAGAAGCGGTGCCAGGCGTTGGCGCCATCCAGCGCCGCCGCCTCGTGCAGGTCCGGGCTGATGGTCTGCAAGCCAGCGAGTAGCGTGATGGCGAAGAACGGCATGCCGCGCCAGGTATTGACCAGCACCGCGCACCACATCGCCCAATCGCCGTCGGACAGGAACGGCAGCCGGTCGGTGATCAGGCCGCTGTGGAACAGCAGCCAGTTCAACACGCTGAATGTGGGATCGAACATCCAGCGCCAGGCAAACGCCGAGAGCACCGTCGGGATGATGAAGGGCAACAACATGGAAGCGCGGATGATCCGCTTGAAACGGAAGCTGCGGTTCAGCAGCAGCGCCAGCCACATGCCCAGGGCGAACTTGAAGATGGTGGCCCAGAACGTATAGAAGACGGTGTTCTTGAAGGCGGTCTGGAAGATGGTGTCGCTCCAGGCCTTGGCGAAATTGGCCAGCCCCACGAAATGACCCGGATCGCCCACCCGGATGCTGGTGAGCGAGTACCACAGCGCCATCACGAACGGATAGGCGATGAAAATCAGGAGAATGGCCACGCCCGGCACGAGCAGCGCGGCCGCGAGCAGCTTCTCGCTCTCGAGCATCCGGGTCAGGCGCGAAACCCGGACGCGCTCGCCGGGAAGCGCCGCGCCCGCGGCACCTCCCGCGCCCATCGCCACGGGGTCCTTCAAGGCCTGACGATCACGTATAGATCTTGGCGAGCTCGCCCGCGGCCCACTTCACCGACTCCTCGGGCTTCATCTTGCCGTTCGCCGCCTGCGCGTACATGTCGACGATGATGTACTTGTTCCACGCCTCTGCGGCCTTCTTGTCCGGCGCGCCGCCGAAACCCATGTGGCGGCCCTTTTGCGACGCGGTCTTGAACGGCAGCATCACCGGATCGGCTTCCCACATCTTGTGGTTCTCCCACTGCGTCGTGGGCGCTATCGCAAAACCCTTCTGCACCACGATCCACTTTTCGTAGTTGGCAGGCGTATGCGCCCAACGCAGGAATTCCATCGCCCCCTTGGCGTTCTTCGAGTACTTCATGACCATGTGGGTGAACGCCGTGTGGTACGGGAACTGGCCCTTGGGCCCGGCGGGCATCGCTGCGTGCAGGATATCGGTATGCAGCGGCGCGCCTTTCTCGGTCTTGAACTTGTCGGCGCCGTTCAACGCCGCCACGTAGATCGAAGCGCCGTTCAGCGTCGAGCTGATGTCGCCGGAAAGGAAAGCACGATTATTGTTGCTGTCGTCCCAGGCGAGGCCGCCTTCGTCGTGCGCGTCCTTCCAGAACTGGGTCATGAATCGCACCGAGTCGACGGTTTCCTTGGAGTTGAGCACCACCTTGCCCTTGGCGTCGACTTCCTGGCCGCCGTAGGACCACATCAGCGGATAGGCGAAGGTCGGTGCGTCACCGAAGGTGTGGCCAAGCGTCTGGCCGATAGGCCGCTTCATGGCCTTCAGCTTCTTGCCGGCCTCATGGTACGCAGCCCAGGTCTTGGGGAATTCCTTGACGCCGACTTCATCGAACCAGGACTTGCGGTAGGCGAGCAGCGCCGGCACCGTCGCCCAGGGCATCGCCACCCACTTGCCACCGACCGTGCACATGGCCCTCGGGAGGGTGTACATGCCGCCCTGCGCCTTGCCGATCTCCTCGGCGAGGGCGCTCACGTCCACCGACCCCGCGGCATAGAGCTGCGGATTGTTATTGAGCAGCATGATGATGTCGGGCCCGCTGCCCGACTGGATCGCAGCGGTGGCTCGCGCCGGGATGTCGTTGGCATTCACCGTCTCGACGTTGAGCTTGATGCCAAGCGCCTTCTGTACCTCCGGAACATAGACGTCGCGCAGTACCTTGTCGGCGGCCGGCACGAAATCGTTCCAGCGCAGGATGTGGATGGTGTTGGCCTGCGCAAATACGGGCGCGCGGTGCGATGCAAGAATCCCCGCCAGACCGGTCGCCGCAATACCCGCGCCGGTAGCCTTCAGAAACTTTCTGCGTTTCATTCCCCCCCCCTTGGATAGACTTCGCAACCGTTGCGGCCGCGTTAGGACAATCTGCCTTCACGTCTACGCAAAGTCAATAATTTTTACAATACCGCAACGAACCTTGCGGTGCAGCATTCGTGTTGGCGTTCGCTATGCTGCGTTGGATGAAGTGAAATCAGGGGCAGACCACGTTTTTGTTCTGCGAAAACGTGGTCTGCCCCCCGTTTACGTTTATAAAGGGAGAAAGCTTTGATGGAATCGAGCGGACTGGTGCTTGCCGCAAAGGTCGCGGCGGCGGCGATCATCGTGGTTACAGCCTCGCGCGCCACCGAGCGCGCGGGACCGCTGCTTGGCGCCATGATCGCCACCCTGCCGGTCTCGGCCGGCCCGGTCTACGTATTTCTCGCCATCGATCATGGCGCGGCATTCATCTCCGAGAGCGCCCGCATGAGCGTCGCCGCCACGGCCGCCACGGCCGCCTTCGTCGGCGCGCACGCGGTAGCCGCGCAGCGCCTCGCCACGCCCGCGTCGCTGGCGCTGGCGACACTCGCCTGGTTCGCGGTGGCGCTGGCGCTGCAATTTCGTGACTGGAGCTTCGTCGAAGCCTGTTTGCTGTATGTCGGTGCCTTCATTCTCGCAATCCGTGGCCTGCGGCGCTATGCCGTCGCACTCGAGGCGCCGCCAGTGCCACGCGCGCGCTTTGATCTTGCGTTGCGCGCGCTGCTGGTCGCGGTGGTGGTGCTCGCAACGACGTACGCCAGCCACGCGCTTGGCCCCACGGTAGCCGGGGTGCTGGCGACCTACCCGGTGGTGTTCACCTGCCTGGTGCTGATCCTGCAGCCGCGCTGCGGTGGCCGCTTCGCCGCCTCGGTGCTGGTGATCAGTTTGAAGGGCATGCTCGGTTTCGGCCTGGCGCTGGCGGTGCTGCACCTCGCCGCAGCGCGCATGAGCGTGACAGCCGCGCTGCTGCTCGCGCTGGCGGTGGCGGTGGCATGGAACACCATGCTGCTGGTGCTAAACCGCCGGCGCTTGCAGTTTCCAATCAGGCGCGCCCCCAGGCCTCCGGGTTGACGATATGGGCCGGGCGCCGACCGAGCGAGAAATCCACCACGCCCTGCAGTCCCGACGAGGCGATGGCATGGAAGCATTCATCGGTCCAGCACAGTCCGTGCGGCGTGACGATCACGTTGTCCATGCCAAGCAGCGGGTTGGCGGAATCGACTGGTTCCTGCTCAAAGACATCGAGACCCGCGCCGGCGATCCTGCCGGCCCGCAGGGCCTCGATCAGCGCCAACTCGTCCACGATCGGCCCGCGCGCCACGTTGATGAAGTAGGCGCCCGGCTTCATCAGCGCGAACTGCGGCGCGCCGATCAGATGGTGCGTTTCCTCATTCAGCAGGCAGGTAATGACGACAAAGTCGGACTCGCGCAGCAGCTGTTCGAGCGGCACGCGCGATGCATCAAGCGCGCGCATCGCCTCGTCGCTGGCGTAGGGGTCGGCAACGACGCGGCGCATGCCAAACGGCGCCGAGACCCGGAGCAGTTCCTGTCCGATGCCGCCGCCACCCACGACGCCGAGTGTACGGCCGACCAGTCCCATGCCCATCAGGTCGTTCTTGTCGGTCCAGCGCCCGGCGCGGGTGATGCGATCCTTGGCGAACAAGCGCCCCGCGAGCGCAAACAGCAGGGTCAGCGTAGCGACCGCCACCGGTCGGCGCACTGCCAGAGGGGTATTCGTGAGCACAATGCGCTTCGCGCTCAACGCAGGCACATCGACCGAGTCGTAGCCCACGCCGTGGCGCGCGATGATGCGCAAGCGGCAGTCGCCGCTTGCAACGGTGGCGGCGCTCACGCGCGAGGAATTGACGTAGAGCGCGTCGTAGCGTGCAGCGACATCCGGCGTGATTTCCTTCAGGGATTCCTTCGTGTACTCCCAACCGAGCTCGGGGTTGCCTTTCAGAACCTCGAGCGCTCCGTTGCCGAACGAGGGCTCGCCTGAGGCGTTGAGGACGTCGCGCACGATGCCGAGACTGAAGCGGGCCATCAGCCCTGCTCCCGTAGCGGCGCCAACACCGCGCGGATCGCCGATTGCAGCAGCGCCGGATCGAGCCCGGCGCCGATCATGTTGAAGCCGAGATCGCGATAGCGCCTTGCCCAGGCGGCGTCGGCCGCCATGAAGCCCAGGCCCTTGCCGTGCCGGCGCGCGGCGGCGACGATAGCCCGCACCGCAGCGAGGTACTTGGGCGAGTCGAACTCACCCGGGATGCCGAGAAAATTCGTCAGATCGAAGTGCCCCAGCCAAAGCACGTCGATGCCCGGCGTCGCGGCGATCGCCTCCACCTCGGCCAGCCCGCGTTCGGACTCGATCTGCGCGATTACCAGCGTGCGCGCATTCAAGGCGGCCACCTTGGCCTTCACATCGCCGCCCGAATAGTCGTCCTGCGCCACGCCGAAGGCGGCGCCGCGCCTGCCCTGCGGCGGATAATGCGTGGCCTCCGCAATACGTGCCGCCTCGGCGGCGCTCTCGACCATCGGCACCATGACGCCGTGCACGCCCACATCGAGCGCCCGTGCGAGGAAGTGGTATTCGCTGCGCGGCACGCGCACCAGGGGATCGATGCCGATGCCGCGGCAGCCCGCGACGAGCATTTTCAGGGTCTCTAACCCGAGGCCGGTATGCTCCATGTCGAACAGCGCGAACTCGCAGCCGGCCCCCTTCAGCACCTGCGGCATGCCAGGCGAGAAGAACTCGAACACCAGAGCGCCGAGCACTGTGTCGCCGGCCAGCACGCGCTGCCTGATCGCACTCGGGCGCACGCCGGATGATTCACCCATCGGAACCCCTCCCCTATTTGAGATGGACGCGATCATAGCGCGCCGCTCGCGCTACGATGGCGTTCCATGGCAGCCCCGTTCACTATCGTCGATGCGCACCAGCATTTCTGGGATCCGCGCATCAACTACCACCCCTGGCTGTGCGACCAGCCACCGGCCCCCTTCCGCTACGGCGATTATGCGGCGTTGCGGCGACCCTATCTGCCGGCCGATTATCTACTCGACGCCCGGCCCCACCAGGTGGTGAAAACCGTCTACGTGGAAACCGAATGGGATCCGCGCGACCCAGTCGGCGAGATGCGCTATGTGGAGCGGCTGCGGCGTGAGACCGGCTTGCCCACGGTCGCGGTGGCGCAGGCCTGGCTGGACCGCGACGATCTGACGCAAACGCTGGAGGCGTTGACGCAATTCGATTTTGTGCGCGGCATCCGCCACAAGCCCCGTCCCGGGCAAATGTCGGACCAACGCTGGTGCGCGGGCTACGCGCAGCTCGCCTGGCAGGGGCTGCGTTTCGATCTGCAGGCGCCCTGGACGCAACTCGTCGAAGCGGTGCAGCTCGCGCGCGATTTCCCCCACGCCCGCATCATTCTCAATCACACCGGGCTGCCGGCCGACCGCAGCCCAGAGGGAATCGCCGGCTGGAAGGATGCCATGCGCGCGCTCGCCGCCTGCCCGAATGCGGCGCTCAAGATCTCGGGGCTGGGCGTGCCTGGCCAGGCATGGACCGCGGCCTCGAACCGCGACGTGGTACTCGCGGCGATCGACTTGTTCGGCATCGACCGAGCCATGTTCGCAAGCAATTTTCCGGTGGACGGCCTGTGCGGCAGTTTCGACGCGATCGCCACCGGCATGCGCGAGATCCTGCGCGGCTTTCCCGCGGCCGAGCAGCAGGCTTTCTTCCACGACAATGCAGTGCGCATCTACGACATGGAGAAACAATGAGCGGAAAAATGAAGATCGGTTATGTCGGTGTCGGGTTGATGGGCATGCCCATGGCCAAGCGGCTGCTTTCTCTCGGTTACGCCGTGCGTGCCTACGACATCTCCGCGCAACGCCTCGCAGAGGCGCGCGACGCAGGCGCGGCTGTCGCGTCGTCTGCGGCCGATACGGTACGGGGAGCCGACCTGGTCCTCGTAAACCTGCCCACCCCCGAGGCGGTGGAGACCGCGGTGTTCGGGGACAACGGCGTCGCCTCGACGCTGCGGCCGCCGCAACTCCTGGTTGATTTCTCCACCATCAAGGTCACCCAGTGCAAGGCGTTCGCGCAGCGCCTGCGCGAAATAACGGGCGCCGGCTGGATCGATACCCCGGTCTCGGGCGGACCGCCCGCCTCGGGCGACGGAACGTTGACGATCATGGCAGGCGGTGAATCGGCCGACATCGAACGCGCACAGCCGCTGTTTGCCGATGTCGCCGGGCGCTTCACCCACATGGGGCCAAGCGGCGCCGGCATGGCGGCCAAGATGCTCAACCAGCTCATCGTCGGCGCCGGCCACGCGGTAATGGCCGAAGCGGTGGTGCTGGCGGAGGCGGCGGGGATCGATCCGGCGCGCCTGCCCGCGTGCCTGGCGGGCGGCCTCGCCGACAGCGCCCTGCTACAAAAGCTGTACCCGCGCATGGTCAAGCGCGACTTCGCGCCGCAGGGCTACGTGCGCCAGCTGCTCAAGGATCTGGAGATGGCGAACGAATTCGCGGGTGCATTGAAGGCGCCGACGCCGATGATGAGCGAGGCATTGACGCTGTACCGGATGCTCGCGCACCTCGGGCATAGCGAGCTGGACACTGCGGCGGTGCTCAAGCTCTATGAGCGCTGACGACTTGCCGATTATCGATGCGCATCACCACCTGTGGCGGCTTTCAGGCGGTCCGCTTTACTACCCCTGGCTGCAGGACCCGCAGCCGCATGAATTTTTCCTCGGCGACTATGCATCGCTGAAGCGCGATTACCTGCCGCCGGATTACCGGCGCGATTCGGCCGCGCACAATGTCGTCAAGAAGGTGCACGTCGAGGCCGAGTGCCGCCGCGACCAGCAGGTTGCCGAAACGCAATGGCTTACGGAGGTCAATGCCCGTTACGGCATGCCGAACGCCATCGTCGCACACGCCTGGTTCCACACCGCCGACGCGGAAGAAATCCTCGCGCGGCAGAAATCATTCCCCCTGGTTCGCGGCATCCGTTCCAAGCCCGTGACCAGCCGCAGCCCAGGGGAGTCGGTGGCCGGGGCCGCGGGATCGATGCAGGACCCGAAATGGCTGGCGGGCCTGCGGCTGCTGAAGAAATTCGACCTGTCATGGGATTTGCGCGTGCCGACCTGGCATCTGGAGGAAGCCGCGCAGGTGGCGCGCGCGAATCCGGACATCGCGGTTGTCTTGAACCACACGGGTTTCCCCTGGGACCGGAGCGACGCCGGACTGGAGCAGTGGCGGCGCGGGATGAAAGCGCTCGCCGCCTGCGAGCACGTCTGCTGCAAGCTTTCGTGCCTGTGCCTGCCCGACGACCCCTGGGACTGCGAGGACAACCGCGGCATCGTGCTGGAGGCGATCGAGATCTTCGGCATCGACCGCTGCATGTTTGCGTCCAACTTCCCGGTGGACAGTCTGCGCGTTTCGTATGACCGGATGTTCCAGGACTTCAAGCGCATGAGCGCCGCGCTATCGGTGTCCGACCAGCGCAAACTGTTTCACGACAACGCCGCCCGGTTTTACCGAATCTAGGACATTAGCCCGCCGCCATCGGCCATGATGGCGGATGCCGTCACATAGCTCGCCTCGTCGGACGCAAGCCAGAGGATCGGATAGGCGATCTCGCGCGGCGCCGCCCAGCGTTGCAGCAGGCAGGCGCGAGCCGCAATGGCGTCGATCTCTTCTTGTGTGCGGCCGTCCGCGGCGAAGCGCTTCTTGTGAAAGGGCGTGAAGGTAGCGCCGGGGCAGACCGCATTGACGCGCACGCCGCGCTGCGCTTCCTCGAAGGCCAGTGTGCGGGTCATTGAAACGATTCCAGCCTTCGTTACGTCGTACTGCCCCATGCCGGCGCGAGGGATGAAAGCGTGCATGGAGGACACATTGACGATGCTGCCACGGCCAGATGCGCGCAGCGCAGGCAGCGCTTCGCGAGACAGATAGGCATAACTGAGCAGATTGACCGCGATGATCCGCTCCCAGGTTTCGCGTTTGGCCTCGGCGAGCGGCTCGTAGGAACGGATGCCGGCGTTGTTGACGAGTACGTCGATCCGACCGAAGCGGCTTTTCGCCTCCGCGACGATCTGCGCGGCGGATTCTTCGACGCCGACGTCGGCGATTACATCGTGCACCTGCGCTCCAGGCACGTGGCTGCGGATCCCGGCGCACGCCGCCGCCATCGCACCGGCTTCATGATCTACGAGCACCACGCTCGCCCCTTCCTCGCAGAACAGGCTCCCGGTCGCAGCTCCGATGCCGCCCGCGCCGCCTGAGATGATTGCAACCCTTCCGTCAAGCCGTCCCAAGCGGATTCTCCCCGTTTCGCAGATCTGCAGTGCACAAGGCTATCATTCGCGTGCCCGACCACATCGCTTATGATTGAGACTGCAAAGGAGAGACATGAACCAACTGGATTTCAAGGGAAAAACGGCGGTCGTCACCGGCGGCATGCAGGGTATCGGTGCCGCGATCGTCAAGCGGCTCGAATCCTCGGGCGCCAAAGTGGCGATCTGGGATCTGGATGGGCCGGGCAAAGTGGATGTCGCCAATAACGATTCGATTCTGGGCGCGCTCAAAAGCACGCTGAATCAGCTCGGCAAGATCGACATCCTGGTCAACAACGCCGGCATCGCCGGCCCCACCATGCCGGTGGTCGATTACCCGATCGACCAGTGGGAGCGCGTCATCCGGGTCGATCTGACAGGCCCTTTCCTGTGCTGCCGCGCCGTGGTCCCACATATGGTGCAGGCGGGCTATGGCCGCATCGTCAACATTGCCTCGGTCGCCGGCAAGGAGGGCAATCCGAACGCCGCCGCTTACGCCGCCGCCAAGGGGGGGCTGATTGCGTTCACCAAAGCGCTCGGCAAGGAGCTCGCGCAAAGCGGAATCCTGGTCAACTGCGTAACCCCGGCAGCGGCGCAAACCGCGATCCTCGATCAAGTGACACCAGAATTCGCGAAGTTCATGCTCTCCAAAATCCCGATGGGACGCTTCGTCAAGGTGGAGGAGATTGCGGCGATGACCTGCTGGCTCGCGTCCGTCGATTGCTCGTTCTCCACCGGCGGCGTGTTCGACATCTCCGGCGGAAGGGCCACCTACTGACATGAAAAAAAAAATCATTCCCCTGCGCAGCGCCCAATGGTTCGGTCGCCAGGACATCTACGGTTTCCTCTACCGCAGCTGGACCAAGAACCGCGGCATTCCGCACGACCAGTTCGACGGCCGCCCGGTAATCGGCATCTGCAACACCTATTCCGAGCTGGTGCCCTGCAACACGCATTTCCGCGTCCTCGCCGAACATGTCAAGGCGGGAGTGCTGGAAGCGGGTGGCTTCCCGCTCGAATTCCCGGTGATGTCGCTGGGCGAGACGCTGCTACGACCGACTGCGATGCTGTATCGCAACCTCGCCTCGATGGACGTGGAAGAATCGCTGCGCGCCAACCCGATCGACGGCACGGTGCTGCTGGTCGGCTGCGACAAGACCACGCCGTCGCTGCTGATGGGCGCATCAAGCGTCGACCTGCCGACCATCGCGGTGTCGGGCGGGCCCATGCTTTCGGGCAAGTATCGCGGCACCGATATCGGCTCCGGCACCAACCTCTGGTCCATGTCGGAAGAACTGCGCGCGGGCAAGATCACCCTGGACGAATTCCACGAGGCCGAATCCTGCATGCACCGCTCGCACGGGCACTGCATGACCATGGGCACTGCTTCGACCATGGCCTCGATGGTGGAGGCGCTGGGCATCGGCATGCCCGGCAACGCGGCTTACCCGGCGGTGGATGCGCGCCGCAACGTGCTGGCGCGCATGGCGGGCCGGCGCATTGTCGAGCTGGTGAAGCAGAAGGTCACGATCTCGCAAATCCTCACCAAGCAGGCTTTCGAGAACGCGATCCGCGCCAATGCGGCCATCGGCGGCTCGACCAACGCCGTCATCCACCTGATCGCCATCGCGCGGCGCCTGGGTGTGGTCTTGACCCTGAGCGACTGGGACCGGCTCGGGCGCGGCGTACACACGCTGGTCAACCTGATGCCCAACGGCAAGTACCTGATGGAGGATTTCTGTTACGCGGGTGGACTGCCCACGGTACTCAGGGAACTGGGCGAGGCGGATTTTCTGAACAAGGATGCCATCACCGTCAATGGCAAAACAATCTGGGAAAACAACCAAGACGCCCCCTGCCATAACCGCGACGTCATCTTCCCGTTCAAGAAGCCATTCAAGAAGAACACTGGCATCGCAGTGCTGCGCGGCAACTTGTGCCCGGGCGGCGCGATCATCAAACCCTCGGCGGCGACACCCAAGCTGATGAAGCACCGCGGTCGCGCGGTGGTGTTCAAGAACATCGAGGATTTTCACAAGCGCATCGACGATCCGCAGTTGGACATCGACGCGCAGTGCGTGATGGTGCTGCAGAATTGCGGCCCCAAGGGCTATCCCGGGATGGCCGAAGTCGGCAACATGCCGCTGCCGCCGAAGCTCCTGAAAAAGGGTGTCACCGACATGGTGCGGATTTCGGACGCGCGCATGAGCGGCACCGCTTACGGCACGGTGATCCTGCACATGGTTCCCGAAGCGGCAGCCGGCGGGCTGCTGGCGCTGGTGCAAAACGGCGACATGATCGAATTGGATGTTGCCAAGCGGAAGCTGGAATTGCTGGTTTCGCCTGAGGAAATTGCGCAGAGAAAGAAAGCCTGGAAAGAACCCAAGCCGCCCCTGGACCGTGGTTACTGGAAACTTTATTTCGACCACGTGCTACAGGCTGACCAGGGGGCGGACCTGGATTTTCTCGTCGGCAAGTCAGGCGCTTTCGTGCCGCGCGATAACCACTAAGCGGTGACGCTGCCAAGAATTGGCATCACCATGGGCGACGCCGCCGGCGTCGGCCCCGAGGTCGTGCTGAAAGCGCTCGCCCACCCCGAGGTATACGCGCAGTGCCGGCCGCTGGTGATCGGCGACCGGTGGCAACTGGAGAGAGCGGAAAAGTTTTTGCCGTCAGCACTGGAAATTTTTCCCGTCGCAGATGCCCAAAAGGCAAGCTTCAAACCAGGCACGGTGGCTGTGCTGGATCTGGCCTTGCTCCGCGCCGATATCCCGTATGGCAAAGTCTCCGCCGCGACCGGTGAAGCGGCCTACCGCTACATCGAGCGCGGCGTGCAGCTGGCGCTGGCGGGTGCTATCGATGCGATCTGCACCGCACCGATCAACAAGGAAGCGCTCAACGCCGCCGGACACCATTTTCCGGGCCACACCGAGATCCTGGCCGCGCTCACTGGCACGCCCGAAGTTTCCTTGATGCTGTTTTCTCCGAAACTGCGCGTCATCCACGTCACCGCGCACCTGGGTCTGCTGGACGCCATCGAGAAAATAGACGCCGCGCTGGTCGAGCGCACCATCGCACGCGGGCGCGAACTGATGATCCGGGCCGGCGTTGGGCGGGAGCCGCGCATCGGCGTCTGTGGCATCAATCCACACGCGGGTGAAGCTGGCTTGTTCGGCCGCGGCGAAGAAGAAAAAAAGATCGCGCCGGCGATTGCCGCGGTGCGGGCCCGCGGCTGGAAGGTCGACGGGCCACTGCCAGCCGACAGCCTGTTCTACCTGGCAGCCCGCGGCGATTACGACCTGGTGGTGGCGATGTACCACGATCAAGGCCACGGCCCGGTCAAGGCCCTGGGCCTGGAGCACGGCGTGAATGTCACCGCCGGGCTGCCCATCGTGCGCACTTCGGTCGACCACGGCACCGCTTTCGACATCGCCGGCACCGGCAAAGCAGACGAGCGCAGCATGCTGGCAGCGCTCCGTCAGGCCGCGGCGCTGGCACCGCGGTAAAAGCAGGCCGCCGCGCTGGCGCGGCCAAGCTAGAATCCTCCGCACTCCCATCACCAAAGTGAACTGATATGCACTGCTTCCGCTACGCCATTGCCGTGTTGCTCGCTGCCTTTCTGACCGCGCCGTCGCTGGTGCTGGCGCAAAAATATCCGGATCGGCCGATCAAGTTCGTGGTGCCGTTCCCGCCGGGCGGAGGCAATGACCTCCTCGCGCGCGCGACGCACCAGAAGCTGGGTGATCTACTCGGCCAACCGGTGGTCATCGACAACAAGCCCGGCGCCGGCGGTAACATCGGCACCGAGTTCGCCGCCAGGTCTGCCGCCGACGGTTACACCATCCTCATCGCCTCGAACCAAGTCACCATCAACCCGGCACTCGGCCAGAAACTGCCTTTCGACATCGAGAAGGATTTTGCACCTGTGGCGCTCATCGCCTCGGTGCCGATGCTGCTTGCGGTGCATCCGTCGGTGAAAGCGACCAACCTCGCCGAGTTCATTGCGGAAGCGAAAGCGAACTCGGGGAAATTGAACCATTCCACGCCGGGCACCGGCACGCCGCAACATCTTGCGTTCGAGACGCTGAATCACATGGCCGGAATCCGGGTGACCCATGTGCCCTACAAAGGCACCGGGCCGGCGATCGCAGACCTCCTCGGCGGCCAGGTGCAAGCGGCCTTCGCAACGCTTGCTTCGATCGAACAGCACGTAAAAGCGGGCAAGGTGCGCGCCCTCGCGGTTGCGACCCCGAAGCGCTCGCTGGCAGCGCCGACCGTGCCTAGCGTGGCGGAAAGCCTGCGGGGCTACGACGTCGCACTGTGGTATTCGATCCTCGCACCCGCGGGCACACCGCCTGATATCGTCGCGCGCCTGAGTGCGGAGTTTGGCAAGGTCATGGCACTGCCCGAAATACGGGAGCGCCTGGTCGCGCAAGGCTTCGAGCCAGGCCACGCCGGCCCTGCGGAACTCGGCGCAACCATCCGGCGCGATCTCGCCAAATGGCAGAAATTCATTCATGACACCGGCTTGAAAGTGGACTGAGGCATGCTGGGTGCCGCCTTCAGCGGGGTGCGGGTGCTCGATTTTTCGCAGATCGGCGCCGGACCGCTCTGCGGCATGTTGATGGGCGACATGGGCGCCGATGTGATCAAGATAGAAGCGCTCAGCGGCGACCTCGGTCGGCGACTCGGCCCACCCTGGCTGAACGGCGAGAGCGTGATCGCGATGAGCTTCAACCGTAATAAGCGCGGCCTCGCTATCGACTTGAAAAAACCAGAAGCGCTGGCGACGGTGCGCTGCATGGCGGCGCGCGCCGACGTCCTGATCGAAAGCTTCCGCCCGGGCGTGATGGCGCGCCTCGGTCTGGGCTACGCCGACCTCGCTGCAGTTCGTCCGCCGCTGGTCTACTGCTCAGTATCGGCTTACGGACAGACGAGTCCCTGGCGCGATCGCGCCGGAGTTGACGGCATCGTGCAAGCGATCTCGGGCCTGATGAGCAACATCGGCATCGAAGGCGCACCGCCCTGTAAGGTGCAGGTACCGGCAGTGGACATGACCACCGGATTCCTTGCGACCCTGGTTGTGTCCGCAGCGCTGCGCACTGCGGAACGCAGCGGACAAGGAAAACATCTGGACGTCAGCATGTACAACGCCTCGATGCTGCTGCAGTTGCCGGCGCTCGCGACCTACTTCGCCTCCGGCGAGAAGCCAGCACGCATCGGCAGCGCAGCTCCCTACGCGGCGCCGAATGAAGCCGTTCCCACCAAGGACGGCTGGATCATGCTTGCGGCCTACCAGGAGAGCCGCTGGGGGGCGCTGTGCGAACTGATCGGCCAGCCCGAACTTGCCACCGATCCTTCGTTCGCCAATATCGCGGCACGCGTGAAAAACCGCGCGCGAATGGTCGATATCCTGTCCACGGCATTCCGCCATAAGAGCACCCGCGAGTGGCTGCCCTTGCTCGAAGCGCGGGACATACTGTGCGCGCCAATCGTCGACTACGACGAGCTCACCTCGACCGATCAGTTCGCGGCCAGCGGTGTCGCCATCCAGATCGATCACCCAGTCGCCGGCCCCTTGAAGCTCCCGGGATTCGCCATCGGCGACCTGGATGCGCAAGCGCGCCAGCACCGACCGCCACCCGTCCTCGGCCAGCATTCGGTCGAGGTGCTCGCCGAATATGACGTGCCGCGCGACACCATCGACCGGCTACTCGCGGACGGTGCGGTAGTGCAGCAAAAAATCTCATCGCAGCAGGCATGACAACGTTCAAGGTCGTCCGGCTGCACAACGAAAACGGGCACCGCGTCAGCCGCCTTGAAGAATCGCGCCTGGACGATCTCGATCCGGGCGATGTGGTGATCCGCTCGCAATACGCCGCGGTCAACTACAAGGACGCGCGCGCGGTCACGGGTGTGGGCAATGTGGTAAAGCGCTTGCCGTGCATCCCGGGTATTGAGGTCGGCGGCATCGTCGCAAGCTCGAAGAGCCCGAAGTTCCGCGAAGGCGACGTGGTCACGGTCCAGGGTGGAGCTGAGTTTGGCATCCGCCACGATGGCGCGTACTCCGAATTCGTGCGCGTTCCGGCCGAGTGGGTGTACCCGGTCTCCGGCGGCTTTGACAGCTTCAGCGTCGTCGCGCTCGGTATCGCCGCCTACACCGCAGCAGTCGCGGTCGAGGAACTCATCGCGCACGGTGTGTCGCCCGACAAAGGCAAGGTCGCGGTCACCGGCGCGACTGGGGGTTGTGCGAGCTTCGTCATCGACATGCTCGCGGGCCTGGGCTTTCACGTCGTCGCGGTAACCGGCAAACCGGAAGCAGCGGGTTACCTGCGCGAACTGGGTGCGAAAGAGATCATCGGGCGCGACGCGATCGCGCCAGGCGCAAAAGCGCTGGAAACTCAGCTCTGGGCGGGCGCGATCGACGCCGTTGGCGGCAAGCCGCTCGATGACCTGCTGCGCACGATGAACAAGCGCGGCGTGGTCTGCGCCTACGGCAATGCCGCCGGCGAGAACTTCACCACCTCGATCTACCCCTTCATCCTGCGCAGTGTGCAGTTGGTCGGCGTCAACGCCAATCACCCGGTCGGCCTGCGCGGCGACGCCTGGCGACGGCTCGCCGGCGACCTGCGCCCCCGCAACCTCGACCGCATCGTCACCAAGGTGTCCTTCGCCGAGCTCCCGGCCTACTGCGAGCGAGTGATCGCTGGCGGCATACGTGGTCGTGGCGTATTGCAATTCTGATTAGAATCACCCTGCACCCACGGAGATCGCATGCTGCAAGCCGCCGACCTCACCATCCGCCTCAATCCCGCCGACGATGTGGTCATCGCGCGCGTCGAACTGCCCGCCGGAACCACCCTGGTTAAGGAAAACAACGTCGTCATCACCACACGCGTGCCCGCCGGGCACAAGGTCGCGGTGCGCGAGGTGAAAATCGGGCAACCGGTGCGGCGCTACAACCAGATCATCGGCTTCGCCACGCGCGAGATCCAGGCTGGCGAACACGTACATGTCCAGAACCTGGGGATGGGAGAGTTTGAACGGGATTATTCCTTTTCTTCGGACAGGAAAGTTACCGACTACCTGAGTCCCCAGGCAACATTTCAGGGAATCGTGCGCGCCGATGGCCGGGTCGCGACGCGCAACTACATCGGCATCCTGACCAGCGTGAATTGTTCGGCCACCGTGGCACGCGCCGTGGCGCGTCATTTCGAGAACAGGCTGGAGGCCTATCCCAATGTCGATGGCGTGGTGGCCCTCACTCACAAATCAGGCTGCGGCATGGCCTCCGACGGCGAGGCAATGGACGTACTGCGCCGCACCATGGCGGGCTATGCACGTCATCCAAACTTCTGCGCGGTGCAAGTGGTCGGATTGGGCTGCGAGGCCAACCAGATCGGCAGCCTGCTCTCGACACAGAGCCTCAAACGCCACGACAAGCTGCACGCCTACACCATCCAGGAGAAAGGCGGCACCACGAAAGCGATCCGTGAGGGCGTGGCGCGTATCGAGGCAATACTTGCCGAGGCGAACAAGGTGCAGCGCGTAACGGTGCCGGCGAGCCATCTGACGCTCGGCCTGCAATGCGGCGGCTCGGACGGCTACTCGGGTATCAGCGCCAATCCGGCGCTGGGCGCCGCGGTGGACCTGCTGGTGCGCCACGGCGGCACGGCGATCCTGTCGGAGACGCCGGAAATCTACGGCGCCGAACACCTGCTCACGCGCCGCGCTGTCAGCCGGGAAGTCGGCGAAAAGCTGATCGCGCGCATCAAATGGTGGGAGGACTACACCCGCCGCAATGGCAACGAAATGAACAACAATCCCTCGCCGGGCAACAAGGCGGGCGGGCTGACGACGATCCTGGAAAAGTCCCTGGGTGCCGTCGCCAAGGGCGGCACCACCAATCTGGTGCAGGTCCTCGAGTACGCCGAGCCGGCGACGGCAAAGGGTTTCGTCTATATGGACACCCCAGGCTACGACCCGGTCTCGGCGACCGGCCAGGTTGCCGGCGGCGCCAACATGATCTGCTTCACTACCGGCCGCGGTTCGGCCTACGGCTGCAAGCCAGCGCCCTCGCTCAAGCTCGCCACCAACACCGCCCTCTGGGAACACCAGGAAGAGGACATGGACATCAACTGCGGCACCATCATCGACGGCACGGAATCCGTCCAGCAGGCTGGCAGCAGATTTTTCGAGCTGCTGCTAGCAACCGCTTCCGGGGGAAAATCCAAGTCTGAGTTGCTCGGCTACGGCGAGGACGAGTTCGCACCATGGGTACTTGGCGCCACCATGTAACTAGGGGCGCGGCGGCAAAGCGCGGCCTGTCTTGCGCTGTGCTTCTGCTCGTCGCCCTGCTGCTCGCCGTTCCCGCCGCGGCAGTGCTCGCGGCTAGCGACAAGGGGGGCAAGCACTCCGCGACGCCGAACCGTTACGGCGCCATCGCTTATCACCGCGCCAGCCAAGCCTGGGGCTTGGGCTATGACTACGCGCGGGCCCGCGAGGCGAACGTCGAGGCCTTGAAACAGTGCGGCCATCGTCAATGTGAAGTCGTACACAAGTTCAGAAACGGCTGCGCGGCGCTCGCCGACGGACCGAAAATCCAGGCGGCGGCCTCGGGCGCGACGCGCGACGAAGCTGAGACCAAAACACTGCGACGCTGCGGCGAGCAGAATCGGGGAGCGAGCTGCAGTTTGATCGCCTGGGCTTGCACCCGCTGAGCGGGCGCTCGGGCGTGAGAAAATCCCCGCATGAAGGATCATCAGGGCCGTGTGCCGCGCCTCTACGTGGACGCCGAACTAAGCCCGCAGGCCAGGCTGATCCTGTCTGACGATACAGCGCATCACGCCACTCGCGTGCTGCGGCTGCGCGATGGCGAGCCGGTATTGCTGTTCGACGGCCGGGGTGGCGAATACGAAGCGCGCCTCTGCCTACCGGGCCGCGGTCAAGTGGTAGCCAAAATCGGCGTCCGGCGTGATGTCGAGCGCGAATCGCCGCTCGCCGTGACCCTGGTGCAGGGGGTGTCCTCCGGCGAGAAAATGGACTTCAGCATCCAGAAAGCGGTCGAACTCGGCGTCGCCGCGATACAGCCGCTTCTGGCCATGAAATCGGTGGTGCGCCTGAGCGCCGAGCGCGAAACAAAAAAACTCGCCCACTGGCAGCGGGTCGTCATCGCCGCCTGCGAGCAGTGCGGCCGCAACCGTCTGCCTGAGGTGCGGGAAGCCCTGTCCGTGGAGGCTTACTGCCAGACGCCCGGCGAGACATCGTTGCGCCTGCTGCTTTCCCCCACAGGAAAAACCGGACTAAAAGACATAAAAATCGAAGGCGCTATCACCTTGGCGGTGGGCCCCGAGGCCGGCTTCAGCGCCACGGAAGAACAGCTGCTCGCGCGCGTCGGCTTCGTGCCGGTGCGCCTGGGCCAGAGAATCCTGCGCACCGAAACCGCAGCCCTGGCCGCGCTGGCTGCTCTCAACGCCATCGCCGGGGATTTCTAGCTGCCTTAGAATCCGCTGCCGATCTAACACTCAGGGCTTGCATGAGCACGCTGCCGCATCCAGAAGCTTTCGTTCGCTGGTTCCGCCAGGCGGCGCCGTATGTACACGCCTTCCGCGGCCGCACTTTCGTCGTTGGTTTCGGCGGCGAACTGGTCGCTGAGCGCGGCCGTTTCGTCAAGTTCCTGCACGACCTGAACCTGCTCGCGGCGCTGGGCATTCGGTTGGTCCTGGTGCACGGCGCGCGGCCGCAAATCGAGGCCGAGCTGCGCGCCAAGCGCCAACGCTCGCGCTATGCCAAGGGGCTGCGGATCACCGACGCCCCATCGCTGGTGGCGGTCAAGCACGCGGCCGGCTTCCTGCGCGTCGAGATCGAAGCGCTGCTGTCTCAAGGGCTGCCCAATTCGCCGATGGCCGGCGCGCAGATCCGCGTCGCCTCGGGCAATTTCATCGCCGCCAAGCCAATCGGGGTACTGGACGGCGTGGATTTCCAGTTCACCGGCATGGTGCGCAAGGTGGACAGCGCAGCGATCGCACGGCGCCTGGAGGCGGGTGAGGTGGTGCTGGTGCCGCACATCGGTTACTCGCCCACCGGTGAGGTGTTCAATCTGACCTGGGAAGACGTCGCCGAAAACGTGGCCCGTGCACTGAAAGCCGACAAGCTGCTGCTGTATGTGGATCAACTGCCGACCGGCCGCCGTGGACAGATCATCTCCGAGCTCACCGCGCGCGAGGCCGAGACGCTATTGAAGAAGGATGGGCTCACCGCAGCCGCGGCGCGCGCGATCGAACATGGGCTGCGCGCCGTGCGTGCGAGTGTTGGCCGTGTGCACCTGTTGTCGCGCCGCGCCGAGGGCGCGACGCTGCTGGAGCTCTTCACCCACTCGGGGGTCGGCACCATGATTACCGCCGACCCGGTGGAACGGCTGCGCCAGGCGAAGATCGAGGACATCGGCGGCATCCTCGCGCTGATCGAGCCGCTGGAGGCCGATGGCACACTGGTCAAACGCAACCGCGAGCGCCTGGAGCAGGAAATCAGCAACTTCGAAGTGATCGAGCACGACGGCACGATCCGCGCCTGCGCCGCGCTCTACCCCTACGCGCAGGAGAAGGTCGCCGAACTCGCTTGCCTCGCGGTGGCGCCCGAATACCGCGACGCCGGCTATGGCGAGCGCTTGTTGCAGGCCTGCGAAGCGCGCGCCAAGGAAATGAAGATCCGGCGTATTTTTGCGCTCACCACCCGCGCCCAGCACTGGTTTCTGACGCAGAGCTTCAAGGAAGCCGGGGTATCGGTGCTGCCGGAACAGCGGCAAACCCTGTACAACTGGAAGCGTGGATCGAAAGTGTTTTTGAAGCGACTTTAGATCTTCTTCCTGTAGATCTTTACGCCGTCTGCAGCGCCGAGCAGCAGGATGTCCGCACCACGGCGCGCGAACAGCCCGTTGGTCACCACGCCGGTAATATTGTTCAGCTCTGCCTCGAGCGTGGGCGGATCGAGAATCGTCAGACCGTGGCAATCGAGGATCAGGTTGCCGTTGTCGGTCTTGAAATTCTCGCGCAGCACCGGCTGCGCCTTACGCTTGAGCAGCTCGCGCCCGACGTAGCTGCGCGCCATCGGCATGACTTCCAGCGGCAGCGGGAATTTTCCCAGCACCGGCACCAGCTTGGAGGCATCGCAAATGCAGACGAAGGTTTTGGCGACTGCGGCGACGATCTTCTCGCGCGCGAGCGCCCCACCGCCGCCCTTGATCATGTGCAGGTGCTCGGTGATTTCATCAGCGCCATCCACGTACACCGGCAGCTCGGCAACGCTGTTCAGGTCGAACACACGAATGCCGTGCTTTTTCAGCCGCTCGGCGCTCGCCTCGGAAGCGGCCACTGCGCCTTCGATGCGGCCTTTCATTGTTGCCAGTGCGTCGATGAACAGATTCACCGTCGAACCCGAGCCCACGCCGACCACGGCGTCCTCGACTACGTACTTCAGTGCGGCCTGGGCAACCTGCTGCTTCAGTTCGTCCTGCGTCATTTCGTCCGGCTTGTCTTGCGTTGCGGCGGCAGGTCGGTGCAGACGCCTTCGTAGAGCTCGGCCGCCATGCCGACCGATTCGCCGAGCGTCGGATGCGGGTGGATGGTCTTGCCGATGTCGGTGGCGTCGGCGCCCATTTCCACCGCCAGGGCGAGTTCGCTGATCAGGTCGCCAGCGCCGGTGCCGACGATGGCGCCACCGACGATGCGGTGGCTCTGGGCATCGAAGATGAGTTTGGTGAAACCTTCGTCGCGGCCATTGGCGATCGCGCGCCCGGAAGCAGCCCAGGGGAATTTAGCGACCCCGACTTTCCTGCCTGTGTGTTTCGCTTCGTCCTCAGTGACGCCAACCCAGGCGATTTCCGGATCGGTGTAGGCCACCGAGGGAACCACACGGGCATCGAAATGCGACTTCAGGCCCGCTGCCGCTTCCGCCGCGACATGCCCTTCGTGCACCGCCTTGTGCGCGAGCATCGGATTGCCCGCGATGTCACCAATGGCGTAGATGTTGGCGACGTTGCTGCGCATCTGGGAATCCACCGGGATGAAACCGCGCTCATTGACTGCCACGCCCGCACTTTCAGCGCCAATATTCTTGCCATTCGGCGTACGGCCCACCGACACCAGGACCATGTCGTAGCACTGCGGCTCTTTCGGCGCTTGCTCGCCCTCGAACCATACCTTGATGCCCTGTGGCGTAGTTTCTACCTTGGTCGTCTTCGTTTTCAGCATCAGCTTGTCGAAGCGGTTGGCGTTGAACTTCTGCCAGACGGCGACCAGGTCGCGGTCGGCGCCGAGCATCAGGCCATCCAGCATTTCGACCACCTCCAAGCGCGCCCCCAGCGTCGAATAGACCGTGCCCATCTCCAGGCCGATGATGCCGCCGCCAATCACCAGCAGCTTTTTTGGCCGGCTGCGCAGCTCGAGCGCACCGGTCGAATCAACGATGCGCGGATCCTCCGGCAGGAACGGCAGCTTCGCCGCCTGCGAACCGGTGGCGATGATGGCGTTGGAGAAGGTGATTTTCTTGCCATCGATGTCAATGATGTGATTGCTGACGAACTTCCCGACGCCTTGCACGACCGTCACCTTGCGCATCTTCGCCATCGCGGCCAGCCCGCCGGTGAGCTTGCTGACCACTTTGCTCTTAAAGGCGCGCAGCTTGTCAAAGTCCACCTTGGGATCGCCAAAAGCGATGCCGTGCGCAGCGAGCTCGCGCGCCGCGTCCATCACCGCCGCGGTGTGCAGTAGCGCCTTGGAAGGAATACAACCCACGTTCAGGCACACCCCGCCCAGCACCGGGTAGCGCTCGACCAGGAGCGTCTTCATGCCAAGGTCGGCGGCGCGAAACGCAGCCGAGTAACCACCCGGCCCCGAGCCGAGAACCAGCA
>SHXK01000026.1 GCA_009693335.1 Betaproteobacteria bacterium
ACTTCCTTTTCAAGAAAAGCCTATCCCGTTCCCTTGCCTGGAAACTAGCCGGGATCTTCGTTCTCGGAGGGCTGCAGGGCGCGATGGGCTGGTACATGGTGCAAAGCGGCCTGGTGGACGACCCGCGCGTGAGCCACTTCCGCCTGACCGCACACCTGGGCCTCGCGCTCGTGATATTCGCAGCAGAGTTGTGGCTTGCGCTTGATTTGCTTGCTTCGGGAGAAAGCAGCCCGTCGCAACGCAAACCCCTGGCACTCGCGGTCGCCGGACTGGTCTTCCTCATGGCCCTCTCCGGTGGCTTGGTCGCTGGCTTGCGCGCGGGGCACGCCTACAACAGCTTTCCGCTGATGAACGGCCACCTGGTCCCGCCGGAAGCCTTCATGCTCGAGCCCTGGTGGCGCAACTTCTTCTGGAATGTGGCCACCGTGCAACTTGTCCACCGCTGCTTCTTCTGGCTGCTGCTCATCTTGATCCCTCTGCTGTGGTGTCAAGCGCGACGTACGCAGGCCAAAATCGCGTCGCACCATCTGCTGGCGATGTTCTTCATCCAGGCCGGGCTCGGGATTTCCACGCTCTTGCTTGCGGTGCCCGTGCCACTCGCCGCCGCGCATCAAGCGGGGGCGGTGCTACTGCTCGGCGCTGCGCTTTGGACGGCGCAAGGACTGAAAACGCGCCGCTCTTAGTCCGGTTCTCGCATCGCTGGGACAGCGGACTCCTCCAGTACGCGATCACCGTAATACGCCTCCCGTGCGCGGCGCGCCATCAGCGTGAATCGGCGCGCCTCGTCAAGCCAGCGCAGTTTGGCGATCGCGGGCAACGAACTGAAGTGCAACAGCTGCTCGTCGGTCAGTTCGTAGGCGTAGTCGTAGGGCTCCATCCGCGCTCAGTCGTCCTTTTTTCGGCTGCGCAACTCATCGAGCCGGTGCAGAGCCCTGATGTCGGATTCGTCGATCTGGCGGCCGGTCCCGGATTTCAGCCTAAGCGCTCCCAGGTTTTCGCTCGTCGGGCAGTCGCACCACCTTCACTGAAGAAATTTTCGGCTCGGGTGCTGGCGCGTCGATTTCGGCCGCCTCGATCTTCATGAATTGCTGCGAGATCTTGCGGCTCGAGGTCTGTACGTCCTCGGCATCCTGGTGCGCCTGGCGGATATGGTCGGCGAGTTTTTTCATGCGCTCATCGAATCTGCGGAAATCCACTCCTAGCCTGCCGAGCGCGTCCTTGATGACGTGGATCTGCTTACGGGTTTCGACGTCCTTCAGCACCGCGCGCGCGGTGTTCAGCACCGCCATTAGCGTGGTGGGCGAAACGATCCAGACGCGCTTGGCCTGGGCGTAGTCCACCACTTCGGCGTGGTAGGCATGGATCTCAGCAAACACCGCCTCCGCCGGCACGAACATCACCGCGCCGTCCGAGGTTTCGTTGTCGATGATGTATTTCGAGGCGATCGCATCCACGTGCTTGCGCAGATCCATGCGGAACTGCTTTTTCGCCAGCGCACGCTCCGCGTCGCTCCCTTCGAACATACGATTGTAGTTCTCGAGCGGAAATTTCGAATCCACGCATACGAGGCCAGTCGGCGCCGGAAGCCGCAGCGCGCAATCGACCCGCGTACCGTTGGACAAGGTGTACTGCAGCTCGAAGGCGTTCGGCGGCAGAACATTGCGCACCAGGGCTTCGAGCTGGACTTCGCCGAATGTACCACGCGATTTCTTGTCGCCGAGGAGTTCCTGCAGGCTCACCACGCTGCCGGTGAGCAAATCGATCTTCTTCTGCGCTTCATCGATGGTGGCGAGGCGCTGCATCACGCTGACGAAGGTCTCGTTGGTCTTCTTGAAGCCCTCGTCCAGCCGCTCGCTCACCCGATTGGAGATCTGGTCCAGACGCGCGTCCAATTTTCCGGCAATGGCTTCGCGCAGTTCGGTGAGCTGCCCACCCAGCCGGTCGCCTTGCTTGGTTAAGCCGTCGTGCAGGTCGCCGAGCATCTGGCGATGCTTCCCTTCGAGGGTCGACTGGATTTTCAGCATCAGCCAGATGCCGAGCGCCAGACCCGCAAGAGCAAGCACGATCGCCGCTTCAGCCATAGCGAATTCTAGACCGAGTCCCGCAGTGTCAAGGCTGGGGACGCGGACAGCACTTTGCGCGCCGAGAGCCAGGCATTCAGCGAGAGCAGCGCCAGACCGGCGAGCGGACCGGCGATCCAGAGTTCAGGGCTGGGCGGCAGGTCGAGCTCGAACACGCGACGCGCCAGCAACTGGCCGATGGCCGCGGCGCCGAGGGTGGCAAGGATGCCGGCGAGCAGACCCATAGTAAGGAATTCGACGCGCTGGCTGCCGGTGACCTGGGCGCGCGAGGCCCCATACACGCGCATCACCGCCGCCTCGCGCCGGCGCTCGTCTTCGGTCGCCACCAGCGCCGAGTACAGCACCAGCAGCCCCGCGCCGAGCGCGAACAGGAACACCACCTGCACGGCCAGAATCACCTGGTCAATGACGCCTTGCGCCTGCCGTAGGGCTGCTCCGACATCCACCACGGTGAGGTTGGGGAAGCGCGCGGTCAGCTGGTTCATCACTGCTTCGTCGCCGGCTGCGAGGCGGAACGCCGAGAGGTAGCTCGTCGGAAAACGCCCAATCAGACTGGGTGGCCCAATGACGAAGAAATTCACCTTCATCGAATCCCAGCGCAGCTTGCGCAAGGAGCTGATGCGTGCCGTGAACGATTCGTCGCCGACCGCAAAACTGAGCTGATCGCCCATTTTCCAGCCAAGCGCCTTGGCGATGCCCTCTTCCACCGAAACTTCCTGCGCGCCCGACGCGAACCACTTGCCGGCGAGCACGGTGTTGTGCGCAGGCAGTTGCTCGGCGAAGGACAGATTGAACTCGCGCTCGACCAGGCGCCGCGCGCGCTCGTCGGTGTAGTCGGCCTCCGTTACCTTCTTGCCGTTCACCGCAGCAAGTCGGCCGCGCACCATTGGGCTCAGCTCGGGCGCCGCGATCCTGCGTTCAGCGAAAAAAGCCTGCACTGCGGCCAGCTGGTCGGGTTGCACCCCAAGCAGGAAGCGGTTAGGCGCATCCGGCGGGGCGCTGCGCCGCCAAGCGTCCACCAGATCGTTACGGGTGAAGGTCAACAGCAAGACCGCGGTGAGTCCGAGTGCCAGGCTCGCCACTTGAATGGCGTTGCTGCGCGCGTGCCGACGCAGATTGGCGAGGCCATAGCGCAGCGCCAGGCCCGCACCGCCCGGCCACCACCGCATCACGGACCCGAGCCCTCGCGCCACCGGGGCGCTGGCGGCGAGCCGCAGCGCCCCCCAGGCCACTACCGCGAATACCGCCACCGCGACAACGAAGCCGCCGACCACGGTCATGCCTAGGCCCAGGTCTCCCGCTTGCCAGACGAGCAAGCCCGAGAGCGACCCCAAGCCCGCCGCGTAAACCGCGAAGGCACTTCTGGAGGCAGCGCCGGCTTCGCGGCGAATGACGCGCACCGCTGGCACGTTCTTCAATTGCACCAGCGGGGGCAGCGCGAAACCGAACAGCAGCACCAGTCCGACCAGGAATCCCTGCAGCGCCGGCAGCAAGGACACCGCCGGCAGGTCGGCGCGCAGCAGGCCGCCGAGAATTTCAGCGATCAAAAACTGGGCGATGAAGCCGATCCCGGTGCCGATGGCGCAGGCAAACAACCCCAGCAGAAAAAATTCCAAACTGAACAAGGTCAGCAATCTGCGCTGCGTCGCGCCAAAGCAGCGCATCACCGCGCAACCGTCCAGGTGCCGCTCGACGAAGCGGCGCGTGCCCAGTGCGATGGCAACACCGGAGAGGATCGCCGAGAGCAAAGCGGTGAGGCCGAGGAAACGCTGCGCGCGCTCGATCGCGGCGCGCACTTCGGGCCGGCCACTTTCCAGGTTCTCCACCCGCTGACCGCGCTCCATGCGGTCTTTGGCCCAAGTTTCCAATGCTGCTATCTGTTCCTGAGCGCCGGCGGCATAGAGGTAGTGCCAGACGCGGCTCCCGGTCTGCACCAGTCCAGTAGCCGGGACGTCGGCGAGGTTCATGAACAGGCGTGGCGCGATGTTGAAGAAATTGGCACCGCGCTCGGGCTCGAGGGTGAGAATCGCGGCAACCTCCAGCGTCGAGGCGCCGAGCTTGAGCCTCGAGCCCACCGGGGCGGCAAGCTCGCTCACCAAGCGCTCCTCGATCCACACCGTGCCGGGTTGCGGACCCGCCGGCGCCGGGGCATCCGGCGCGTTCAACGAGGCCGCGATCCGCAGCCTGCCGCGCAGCGGATAGTTGTCGGAAACCGCCTTGACACCCGCCAGCACCGCACGCTGCTCTGCGGGGTCCTCACGCTGCTGCGCGGCGTCCTTCACGTTGCCCGCGATGGCCATGCTGATGAAGGTGGTCGCCCGCGCGCTCTCCAGACCGCGGCGCGTGATCTCCTCAGCGATGCCGGCCTGCCAGGGGTGATCGGAAACCAGCACCAGGTCAGCGCCCAGCAGTTGATGCGCATCGCGCACCAGCGCCCTGCCAACCCGATCGGCGAAAAATGCGACGCTGGTGACACTTGCCACGGCCACCACCAGCGCCAGCGCCAGCACCCGCAGCTCCCCCGCCCGCCAGTCCCGGGCCAGCATGCGCCCCCCCTGGTGCAGCATTTGCATGACTTGCTTCATCCGGCGGCGATTTTTCCGGCCACCAGACGGATCACCCGGCCGCAGCGCCGCGCCAAGGTTTCGTCGTGCGTCACCATCACCAGCGTGGTGCCAAAGCTGCGATTCAGTTCGAACAGCAGGTCGATCACCCCGGCGCCCGCCTCGGCATCGAGGCTACCGGTCGGCTCGTCCGCGAACAGGAGCTTGGGCCGCACCGAGAACGCGCGCGCCAGCGCTACGCGCTGCTGCTCGCCACCGGAGAGGTGTTTGGGATAATGCGACAAGCGTTCGCCCAAACCTACTTTTGCAAGAATCTCGCGCGCCACCGATTCAGCATCCGAGCGTGCTGCCAGCTCCAAAGGCAACATGACGTTCTCAAGGGCGCTCAACGAAGGCAATAGCTGGAACGACTGGAACACAAAGCCCACCGACCTGCCACGCAGCTCGGCGCGCGCATCTTCATCGAGCTTGAAGAGGTCGGCGCCGTCCAGTTCGACGGTGCCCGCGGTGGGGGTATCCAGGCCGGCGAGGATCGCCAGCAGCGTGGATTTACCGGAGCCCGAAGCGCCGACCACGGCGACCGCGTCGCCCGCCGTAACGCTGAGGTCTATTGCGCGCAGAATGACAAGATCACTGGCGCCGCTCTTGACCGTCTTGCCGATGCCGCTGGCGTGCAGGATGGTTCTCGCCGCCGTGTTGCCAAGGGTTGTATCCATGGGTCAGCGGCGATAGATCTCACGGCGATGCCCAACCGACAGGGCCAGAACGAGCAGATGATCGTCACGCAGTTCGCAGATAATGCGGTAGTCCCCGACGCGGTACCGCCAGAAGCCCGCCTTGCCGCCCTTCAAAGGCTCACCGAAGTGGCGCGGATTCTTGCAGCCTTCGATGCGCTCGTCCAGGTAGTCCAGAATCCGGTCGCGCACTGGCCGGTCGAGTTTCCGGATCTGACGTTCGGCGAAGTCGGCAACCTCAACGGTCCAGGCCAAGCTCTTTCCTGAGCTGCCTGAGCGGCTTGGCGGCACGTGATCTTGCCAGCACGCGTTGGGCGAGATCGAGGTCTTCCTCGTCCTCCAGCAGGCGCTTGATGGCCTCGCGCACCAGTTCGCTCTTGTTGCGGCGCTTCAATTTCGCCAGCGCGCCCAACTGCGCGTCGAGTTCCTTTTCAAGTCGCAAGGCAAGCACCGCCGGATTCCTCGTATAACAGTGTATGACGAAGGTTAGCGGCGGACCCGCCGGCCGTCAACAGTACGTCCACAATCACCAGAGCGCACCGTTCTTGCGCGCTTGTGTGGATTGCGTGGTTATGCAACGTTTTGCATTTTGTTCGCGAAGTCGCGGCCGGACGTAGACGAAGGAAGAGCCTTTCCGTCCTGTCGGTAAAGTGCAATGGCTTCCTCTACGACTTGGCAGAGTTGCGCGAAGACGGCCTTTTCGTCCGCACCGTGGCACCCGCCGTAGATCAGACCCGGAGAGCTGCCGACAAAGCACTGATCCTCCTCAGACCACTCAACGATCTTTGCGTATCGCGCAGTATCTTTCATGATTTTGACTCCTCAACAGCGCGCTTCACGGCGCTGACCTGATAGTGCTTGGCGTCATCGCCAAGCGCACCGGATATTGTGATGGGTTTTGCAACCTTCGGGTGGACAAAGTTCCGGTGACTGCCTTTGCCGCTTCGGTCGACAAACCCCGCTCGTTCAAGGTCTCCAACAATCTCTCTTATCTTCGGCGGCACCACGTCACCTCTTACGGTTCCGTCGCATAACGTCCACAGCCAGCGGCGCGCGCGGCTTCATCGCGCGCGTCCGTCTGCGCTTTTCTTTTGGTGGCCATCTGTGGTGCCTAACGAGAAGTAGAAAACCTAAAAAAGGGAGTGTACTCCGTCTGCCATCCGCGGGCCTGTCGTGATCGCGGCCGTGACCGCCACTGCGAATTCGCGCAGAATGCGCACTATGCGGGGAATTTTCCAGTGCGCGATCCGGTTTCTGTTTGTAGGGGCGATCTCGATGGCCAGCGGCGGCGCGTTTGCCGCGGGAACGGTCCTGGTCTTCGGCGACAGCCTGTCGGCGGCCTACGGCATACCGGAACGGCGTGGCTGGGTGGCTCTGCTCGAGGAACGGCTGCAACGCGAGCGACCCGATTATAGCGTCGCCAACGCCAGCATCTCGGGCGAAACCACCGCGGGTGGCCTTGCGCGCATCGCCAAAGTGCTCGAGCGGCACCAGCCGGCCATCGTGGTGCTGGAACTGGGCTCGAACGACGGCCTGCGCGGGCTGCCGGTGGCGGCGATGAAGAAAAACCTTGCCACCATCATCGAACGCTCGCAGAAAGCCGGCGCCAAAGTGCTGCTGGTGGGTATGCGCCTGCCGCCGAACTACGGCGAGGACTACAGCAAAGCCTTCGAGCGCGCGTTCACAGATCTGGCGCAGAGCCACCGCACCGCGCTACTACCGTTTCTGCTGGAAGGCTTCGGCGAAAAAGCGGAACTGTTCCAGGCCGACCGCATCCACCCAACTGAAGCAGCTCAGGCCGCGGTGTTGAAGAACGTCTGGCAACGGCTCGCCCCGCTGCTCAAGAAAAAATAGTCAGGAGAAAACCAAGCGCGCGCCACCGGCGGACGCACCGGCCCACGGCGTCAGCCGTCCTATGGTCTTCGCCTGCGCGAAGCCGCGCTTCTGGAACTCCGCCAGCACGGCTTGCTCGGCTTGCGGCGCGCAAGCAACCAGCAGTCCGCCGCTGGTCTGCGGATCGGTGATCAGTTTGCGCTGCCACTCCGGCGCGCCGACGGGCAGCGAGACATCCTGTCCATAACCTTTCCAGTTGCGGTCGGAGGCACCGGTGGCGACACCCTGCTTTACCCAGCTCAAGGCTTCTTCGAGAACAGGCAGCTCGGAAAAAGAAACCTCTGCCGACAGCTGCGAGCCGCGACAGATTTCCAGCAGGTGGCCAGCCAGGCCGAAGCCGGTCACATCGGTGAGCGCGTGCACCTGCGGCATTTCGGCGAGTGCCTCGCCCGGGGTGTTGAGCTGGGTGGTGGACTGAAGCATCGCGGCATAGCCGGCGTCCGAGAGCTGGCCTTTCTTCAGCGCCGCCGACAGGATGCCAACGCCCAGCGGCTTGCCAAGGATCAGCACATCGCCCGCCTGCGCGGAGCTGTTGCGCTTCACTTTGTCCGGATGCACCAGACCCAGCACCACCAGGCCGTAAATTGGCTCCAGCACGTCAATGGAATGCCCGCCTGCGATCGGGATGCCGGCTTGCGCACATACCGATTCGCCACCGGAGAGAATTTTTCCGATCACCGCGAGCGGCAGCTTGTCCAGCGGCATGCCCACCAGCGCCAGGGCGAAAATGGGCTTGGCGCCCATGGCATAGATGTCGGAGATGGCATTGGTCGCCGCGATGCGCCCGAAGTCATAGGGATCGTCGACTATCGGCGTGAAGAAATCGGTGGTCGCGACCAGCGCCTGGCTGTCGTTCAGTTTGTAGACCGCCGCATCGTCCGCGGTCTCGGTGCCGACCAGCAGCGCTGCGGGCAAGCCGCGAATCGGGGTCGCGGCCAGCAGTTCCGCTAGTACCGCCGGCGCAATCTTGCAGCCGCAGCCGCCGCCGTGGCTGAACTCGGTGAGGCGAATTTTTTCCAGTACAGTGGACATGGCATTCCTTAGAAGTCGCTATTCTATTCGAGCGCGCAGCTACGAAAACCCGCGAACACATCGCCTCGATCCGCGGTGTAGAAATTACGGAAGGTGCTGCGCAGGAATCGCGCCGGAGTCGAAAAACTACCACCCCGCAGCACCTGGTGGGTGCCGAACCAAGGTTCCGAATATTCCTTGTAGGGATCGACCACGAACCCGGGATACGGATGGAAGGCACTCGCCGTCCACTCCCAAACCCCGGCACTAGCCGGCAGATGTCCGCGGCAGACCGCACATTCCCATTCGGCTTCGGTCGGCAAGCGCCGCTGCGCCCAAGCGCAGTAGGCCTGCGCTTCGTGCCAGTCGACATGCCGCACCGGTTCGCTCGGCGCCAGGGCCAACCAGCGGTCGAAACACCGCTGCCGCCATGCGCCCCCTTCCTTCCGCCAGTAGCGCGGCGCGGCGCCCCCCGCTTCGACGAACGCCAGGTATTGCGCGTTGCTCACCGGCGAGCGTGCCATGCGGAACGGCTGGAGCTCGACCGGGTGCGCCCATTTCTCGTTATCGAACACAAAACCGTCCGCAGGCCTCGCTCCAAGAATGAAGGTGCCGCCGGGAATCTCCATGTCGCGAAGATCGATCTGGTTGCCGTTTTTCCCTTGCAATTCATTTTCCGGAAGAAAAGGATCCTCATAAGCGAGCGTTTGCCGCGTGTAATGAAACGCTTCGGCATGCATGTCTTCATGGAAGACCGCCAGCTGCACGAAATACCTGAGCGCTGCACTTTCGGGTTCGCGCGCCAAACGCTCGCGCACCAGCTCCAGCACTCTTTCGCCGTAGACACGGGTCGCCTTCAACTCGGGCAGCGGCAGACTCCAGCGCCTGTCGTGCGCTACCGTGGAGGAATCATAGAGCGCGTCCGCATCCGGCAGGACCGAAGCGGCCAGCGAACCATCCGCGCGCTGCCGCAGGCACCAGAGCTCCTGGAACCAGGCGACGTGTCCGATTTCCCAGAGTGGTGGATTGACGATTGCCAGCCTCGGACCGAGCAGGCGCTTGCCCTCGAGATCGCCCGTGATGCGCAGGGCGCGCGCGCGCGCATCCAGCAGATCGCGTTCGAGCTGGGAGGGGCTGGAGCAGCCGGGGTCGGCTAACATGGCGCTCAAGTCTAGCCCAGCCCCATGGCCCACATCTGCATCGTCACGCCCGCCCGCGCCGGCACGCGCAACGGCAATCGCCACACCGCCCTGCGCTGGGCCGGCTTGCTGCGCGCGCTCGGGCAGCGCGTCTCGGTGATGGTCGAATGGGACCGCAAGCCCTGCGACCTGATGCTCGCGCTACACGCGCGCCGCAGCCATGCCTCGGTGCTCGAGTACCGCCAGCAGTACCCGCAGCAGCCCCTGGTGGTGACGCTGACCGGCACCGATCTCTACCGTGACTTGCCGGCCTCCCGTGAGGCACGGCAATCGCTACAGCTAGCGAACCGGGTTATTGTTTTGCAAGAAGATGCGCTTCATTTTCTGGATGCCAAGACCAGAAAAAAAGCGGACATCGTGTACCAATCCGCCAAGACTGCCGTCCGCCATTCGCCACCGAAAAAAATATTCCGCGTCGCCGTGGTTGGCCACCTACGCGAGGAAAAGGACCCGTTTCGCACTGCGCTGGCCCTGCCTCATTTGCAGCAGGATCTGCAGGTGGTGCAGGTCGGCGACGCGCTGTCGCCGCTCATGAAACTGGAGGCGGAAAAACATATGCAGAGCGATGCCCGCTACCGCTGGCTCGGCGGCCGCACCCACGCCCAGACCCTCGGCTGGATCGCACGCAGCCACCTGCTGGTCGTCAGTTCAGTGATGGAAGGCGGCGCCAACGTCATCAGCGAGGCGGCGCGCATCGGTACGCCGGTGCTGGCCTCCCACATGTCGGGCAATGTCGGCATGCTGGGCCGCAACTACCCCGGCTATTTCCCGCTCTTCGACGAGCAAGCGCTGAGCAGCTTAATAAGAAAAAATATTGAGGAAAATGAGTCTTATCAATTGTTGAAGCGTGCTCTGGCGGCGCGTCGGCGCCTGTTCGCGCCTACCGCCGAGCGTGCCGCACTGGCCCGGGTGCTGTGCGCAGCACTCGAACGCGGGGCGTAGAATCCTCCGCATGAGGCCGCTGTCGCGCACCAGCATTGCCGTGGCGGCCGCCTCGCTGCGGGACTGCGACGCGATCCTCGACGTGCGTTCGCCCGCCGAATTCGCCGAGGACCACGTGCCGGGCGCGCTCTCCTGCCCGGTGCTGGACAACGAAGAGCGTGTACGCATCGGCACGCTCTACAAGCAGGTCTCGCCGTTCGAGGCAAAGAAACTCGGCGCCGCGCTGGTGGCGAGAAATATCGCCAAGCACCTCGAATCTTCCTTTGCGGATAAACCGAAAGGCTGGAAACCACTCGTCTATTGCTGGCGCGGCGGCAAGCGCTCTGGCGCCATGGCGCACATCCTGCGCGAGGTGGGCTGGGAGGCGAAGATTCTTGAGGGCGGCTATAAAGCCTACCGGCGCCACGTCGTCACCTCCTTGGCTGCTCTGCCAGCGAATTATTCTTTCCAAGTGATACATGGCGTCACCGGCAGCGGCAAGAGCCGTCTGCTGCGCTCGCTGCACGCCGCCGGCGCCCAGGTGCTCGACTTGGAAGACTTGGCCGCGCACCGCGGTTCAGTGCTCGGCAATCTGCCTGAACGGCCACAGCCCTCGCAGAAGATGTTCGAAAGTCTGCTTTTACAGTCGCTGGTTGCCTTGGATTCCTCAAGGGAAATTTTTATTGAAGGCGAGTCAAGAAAAATCGGTCAACTACAGATCCCCGAAGCGTTGATCGAGCGCATGCGCGCCAGCGAATGCCTGCACCTGCAGACCGACATCGCCACGCGCATCGCGCTGTTGCTGGACGAATACCGGCATTTCTTTGCGGATCCCGCGACGCTGGGCGCGCAGCTGGATTGCCTCGTCGCTATGCACGGTAGCGAAAAAGTGGGCGTATGGAAGGCGCTCGCCGCTGCGGGCGAATGGCCATCCGTGGTCGCGCGACTGTTGCAAGAGCACTACGACCCGGCTTACCTGCGCTCGGCCGCGCGCAACTTCCCGCGCCTCGCCGTGGCACCGGTGTATCCGCTGGACTCCGCCGAGCAAGTCGCCTTTGACCGTCTGGCGCGCAGCATCGTGCAACAGCGCCACGCGGCCGTAGGAAGCGCGCTGCAATCATGTTAAATTTCTGTTCCCTTATTTTCCCAATTACCACACAACTGCACCAACCACCGCACTCGGCCAACGGAGACGCACATGCTGAAGTTCTATTTCAATGGATCACCCAATCCGACCAAGGTCGCCCTGTTTCTGGAAGAAGCTGGCATTGCCTATGAGCTCGTCCCGATTGACACCCGCAAGGGCGAGCAGTTCGGGGCGGCATATCTGGCGGTCAATCCGAACGGCAAGGTGCCGACGATCGTGGACGGTGATGTCACGGTGTTCGACAGCAACGCCATTCTGCTGTACCTGGCCGAAAAGACCGGCAAGTTTCTGCCCGCCGGCTCGCCGGCGGTGCGCGGCGAACTCTTGTCTTGGTTAATGTTCGTGGCCACGGGGGTCGGCCCCTTTTCCGGCCAAGCAGTCCACTTCCGGCACTTCACTACCGAGAAAATCCCTTATGCGCACAACCGCTACCAGTACGAAGCGCAGCGCCATTTCAGCGTGCTCGATAGCCACCTCGCCAAGCGCCGCTACATGGTCGCCGACAGCTACTCAATCGTCGATATGGACCTGTGGGGTTGGGCGCGCATGCTGCCGTTCATCCTTGGCGAAGGCGCCTGGGAGAAATTCCCCCATCTGAAGCGGCTGGTCGATGAAGTCAGCGCACGCCCCGCCGCCGCGCGCGCGATCGGGCTGAAGGACAAACACACGTTCAAGTCGGACATGGACGACGCGGCCCGCGGTCACATGTTCAAGCACCTGGCGATAAGCGCCGCCTGAACGGCGGCCGACGAGCAATCCTATGCGTGCTCAGTTCAGGCCGGCCAGCACCCGGAGGTGCTGCACCACGCTGCGGCCGAGGGCGGAGAGAGCGTAGCCGCCCTCGAGCAGGGAGACGATGCGGCCCTGGGCGTGGCGCTCGGCGATCGCCTTCACCTGCTCGGTGACCCAACCGTAGTCAGTGTCTTTCAGTTGCAGCATCGCCATCTGGTCTTCGAGGTGAGCGTCGAAGCCGGCTGAGAAAATCACCAGTTCGGGTCGGAATTCATCCAGCGCCGGCAGCCAGAACTTGGTCACCGCTTCGTGAAACTGCCTGGTGCCCGCGCCTGCAGGCAGCGGCACGTTGACCATGTTCGAAGCTGGGCTCTCGGTGCCGCTGTAGGGATAGAACGGGTGCTGGAAGGTCGAAACCATCAGCACCTGCGGATCGCCGGCGAAGATTTCCTCGGTGCCGTTGCCATGGTGCACGTCGAAATCGATGATAGCGATGCGCTGCAGGCCATACGCGTGCTGTGCGTGGCGCACCGCCACCGCGACATTGTTGAAAATGCAAAAACCCATCGCGCGCGCGCGGCAAGCGTGGTGGCCGGGCGGACGCACGCTGCAAAATGCGGCATCGTTTTTTTTCTGCAGCACCAGGTCCGTCGCTAGCACCGCCGCACCCGCGGCGCGCAGGGCGGCGTTCAAGCTGTGCGGATTCATCGCGGTGTCGGGGTCCAGATGCACGATGCCTGTTGCGGGTGCGGCCGCGCGGATGGCGCGCACATATTCGAGGGGATGCACACGCGTCAACTGGGCATCCGTTGCCAGCGGCGCTTCGTAGCGTTGCAGGTAATCCGCGACCCCGGCTGCGATCAACTGATCCTCGATCGCCGTCAGCCGCGCTGCTTGCTCCGGGTGGCCGACGCCCATATCGTGCTTCAGGCAGTCGGAGTGCGTGATGAAAGCCGTGGCCATGTGCTTTTGCATAATAACGTAGAGAATTCAACGCACGAGTAGAATGTTGCGATGCTTCTGAAGCGACAAATCCCGGCTGCGGGGCTCTCGCCGGTCGCGCGCATTGTCGAGGCGGCGAGCCAGATTATCCTTGGCAAGGAAGCGCAGATCCGCTTGGCGCTGGCCTGCCTGCTGGCGCACGGCCACCTGCTGATCGAGGACATTCCCGGCGTGGGTAAGACCACTCTGGCGCACGTGCTGGCACGCTCGCTGGGGCTGAATTTCCAGCGCATCCAGTTCACCAGCGATATGCTGCCGGCGGACATCCTCGGCGTCTCGATCTACGAGCGCGACAGCGCTAGCTTCAAGTTCCACCCGGGCCCGATCTTCGCCCAGGTAATCCTCGCCGACGAGGTCAACCGCGCGACGCCCAAGACCCAGTCGGCGCTGCTCGAGGCGATGGAAGAGCATCAGGTCACCGCCGAGGGCGAGACCCGCAAGCTGCCCGAGCCGTTTTTCGTCATCGCGACGCAAAACCCGAGCGAGCAAGTCGGCACCTTTCCACTGCCCGAATCGCAGTTGGACCGCTTCCTCATGCGCATCGAACTGGGATACCCGGACCACCATGCCGAGCGCGTACTACTCTCCGGAACGGACCGCAGGGACCTGCTCGCCGGACTGGATCCCTGCTTGGCGCCGGGTGAGTTGGTCGAACTGCAGGGCAACGCGCAGCGTGTACACGTCGCGCTGGCGCTGCTGGACTACGTGCAGGCGATCGTCGAGTACACGCGCCGCTCGCCTGAGTTCGCCGCCGGCCTGTCGCCGCGCGCCGCCCTGGCGCTGGTGCACTCAGCACGCGCCTGGGCGCTGATCGAAGGTCGCGACCAGGTGATTCCGGAAGACGTGCAGGCCGTGCTGCCCGGCGTCGCCGTCCATCGGCTGCGCCCGGCGCGCGACGCCATGAGCCGCACCGACATCGGTGCGCTGCTGCTCGCCGCTGTGCCGATCCCCTAGAACATCAGCTCGAGCCAGAGCGCGCAGGAGGTTCCTTATCCGTTGCCAGAACAGCAAGCGTGGTAGCAGCGCCAATGAACGGGACTAGCCAGATGAATAAAGCCTGACGCCCCTTCTTTTCTGGGGGAAAGGACTTGCTGCGCACGAGGCGAATCGTGACGTACGCCTGATAGAACACCAACCCGCCGAGCCCGTAAATGATGATGTCGGACATGAAATTTAACCTGAAGTAGAAAGTCTCAGGTGGAGTGTACCGTCCAGGCCGGCAGGAGCAATCCGGCCACTCCCGCCAGAGCCTGAATCACGAAGGAAAAAACCCCGCCATCGTTGCTTGGATCGCTGCCGCCGCTGCGGCAGGGTCCTGCGCGTCGCGAATCGGCCGGCCGACCACGATGTAGTCGGCGCCATTACCGAAGGCCTGCGCCACGTCCACCGTGCGCTTTTGATCGCCCCTGTCGCCTCCCGCCGGTCGGATGCCGGGCGTGACGACCAACAGCCTTGCGCCATGTGCTGATTTGATGCCCGGCGCTTCCAAGCCAGACGCGATGACACCGTCGCAACCGGCGGCGAGTGCGCCACTTGCGCGTGCAAGCACCAGTTGACTGACCTCGCCTCGATAGCCCATTTGTTCCAGGTCGCGTTTGTCGAGGCTCGTCAACACGGTGACGGCGAGTATCTTCATCTCGCCCTTTTCCTGCGCCGCGGCTTCCATGATGGCGCGGTCGCCATGCACGGTGAGGAAGGTGACGCCGCGACCGCGCAGGTTGGCGACCGCGCGCCGCACGGTTTCCGGTATGTCGTAGAGCTTCAAGTCGCAGAACACGCGCTTGCCACGCTTCACCAACCAGTCCAGCAGCTCGTAATAACCGCCCGAGGTGGAGATCTCGAGGCCAATCTTGTAGAAGCGCACCGAATCGCCGAGTTTCTCGACCAGGGCCTGGGCCTCCGCAACGGAGGAAACGTCGAGCGCTACGATCAGGCGCTCGCGGCGAGGAATAGCATGGGAAATTTCGACCATCGTGGGGCGCTATGATACAGGCATGGTCGAGCTGATCACTCTGAAACTAGGACTACGCTGAAGCTCGAGGCGAGCATCTTGCGGCTCGTCGCGTCAGCCACGCTGATCGCACTGATCGTGCTGTGCCTGGCGTGGGAGCTGTGGCTCGCGCCGCTGCGGCCGGGCGGCTCCTATCTCGCCCTCAAAGCCGCGCCGCTAGGCCTACCGCTCCTCGGCATCCTTCTGGGCTGGCGCTACACCTACCAGTGGTCCTCAATGTTCGTGCTGGCCTATTTTGCCGAGGGCGTCATGCGCGCCTGGAGCGAAAGCGGGCTGTCGCAGACACTGGCGCTCGCCGAGGCCGCACTCAGCGTAATTTTCTTTATTGCGGCGGTGACGTATGCACGGATTCTCACATCTGGTGCTGCGGATTGAGCCGCTCCATTTTGCTCTCGAGCTTGTTGAGCGCGTTGATGTAGGCCTTAGCCGAGGCGACCACGATGTCGGTGTCGGCGCCAACGCCGTTAACGATGCGCCCGCCCTTGGACAACCGCACCGTGACTTCGCCCTGGCTTTCGGTACCCTGCGTCACCGCGTTGACCGAAAAGAGCAGCAATTCGGCGCCGCTTTGCGCCACGCTTTCGATCGCCTTGAAGGTGGCGTCCACCGGGCCGTCGCCTTTCGAGTCCGCTTTTACCTCGTTCCCGTTTTGTTGCAACACCACCGAAGCCTGCGGCTTGTCATTGGTGCCGCTGGCCTGGCTCATGCTAACCAGACCCCAGACCTCGTTGCTCGAGATGCTGGCTTCCTGCGCTACTAGTGCCTGGAGATCTTCATCGAAGATTTCGGACTTCTTGTCGGCGAGGTCCTTGAAGCGCTGGAAAGCCTTGTTGTAGGCGTCCTCATTGTCGAGTTCGATGCCGATTTCCTCCAGGCGCTGCCGGAACGCGGTGCGGCCCGAGAGCTTGCCAAGCACGATCTTGTTGGCGCTCCAACCCACGTCCTCCGCGGTCATGATCTCGTACGTTTCACGCGCCTTGATCACCCCATCCTGGTGGATGCCCGAGGCGTGCGCGAAAGCGTTGGCCCCAACCACGGCTTTGTTTGGCTGCACCACGAAGCCGGTGATCTGCGAGACCAGCCGGGATGCGGGCACGATTTGCGTGGTGTCTATTCTGGTTTGCAATTGATAAAAATCTTTTCGAGTGCGCAACGCCATCACCACCTCTTCGAGCGAGGTGTTGCCGGCGCGCTCGCCCAGACCATTCACTGTGCACTCGATCTGGCGCACGCCGCCCAAGCGCACCGCGGCGAGCGAGTTCGCCACCGCCATGCCCAAGTCGTTGTGGCAGTGCACGCTCCAGACCGCTTGGTCCGAATTCGGCACCCGCTCGCGCAGTGAGCGGATCATTTCGCCGAACTGCTCGGGCACCGCGTAACCCACCGTGTCTGGAATATTGATGGTGCGGGCGCCCTCCTTGATCACCGCCTCCAGTACGCGGCAGAGGAAATCCGGATCCGAGCGGCTACCGTCTTCGGGTGAAAATTCGACATCCGGGCAGGCTAGTCGCGCGTAGCGCACCGACAGCTTCGCTTGCTCGAATACCTGATCCGGCGTCATGCGCAACTTCTTTTCCATATGCAGCGCGCTGGTGGCGATGAAGACGTGGATGCGCCAGGCGTTGGCGCCGGCCAGCGCATCGATGCCGCGCTGGATGTCCTTGTCGTTGGCACGGCACAGACCACAGACGATCGAGTCCTTGATCACTTTGCCGACCGCCTTGACCGCCTCGAAATCGCCGTTCGAGGACGCCGGGAAGCCCGCTTCAATCACGTCCACGCGCATGCGCTCCAGTTGGCGCGCGATGCGCAGCTTCTCATCCTTGGTCATGGAGGCGCCCGGGCTTTGCTCGCCGTCGCGCATGGTGGTGTCAAAAATAATCAATTTTTCGCTATTCATGTGCCACTCCTTGATGGGGATGCGAAAAGTCCTTACCGCCGGGTGGAGCGGTCAGGGGTACTACCGAATTGGGGGATCTAGTGTGTGCGCGCGGGGCGCAGCAGCAGGCCAGCCAGGAGTAGCAGGCTGGTAAGGGTCGCCGCAGTAGTAATAGCTGCGTGGAGTGCGGTCGCGGAGCTCATGGGCCGCAATATAACGTAAAAATGCCGTGCCGCAAATCGGCGCTGGCGATGCTTTACCGAAAATTTGCATTTTAGAGGTAACAAGCGCATCTTTACCTCTAATCCATGAATTGGAGGTAAAAGACGTGCGAGGGCTGTTTCGGCGACATGACCCGTCCAGTCAGGTCCGCTTCCAGGACGTGGTCCAACGCGCGCGCGCGCAGGCGCGGGTACTGGGCGGAACGCCCGGTACGCTCAAACAGCGCACCCAGAGCGACAAGCGCTACTGGGTGCGCGAATACATCCGTATCGACGGCGCCAAGACCGACGAATACCTTGGCCCGGCGACTGCGCTCAGCGCTGCTCGTGTGGCGGAGCTGCGCGCCGAGCTGGAGCTGGCACGTACGCTCGCCGCGGCATCGAGCGCGCTCAGGCTTGCCGGGTTCCAGCGCATCGAACGCAAGCCGGCCGCCGTTCTCGCCGTTTTCTTCAATCGTGGTCTGTACGCGGCCGGGCTCACGCTCGTCGGCTCGCATGCTTACGGCGTGCTGCTGAACGAACTGGGCGTGATCGCTCCCGCCTATCGCACCCAGGACCTGGACCTTGCCCGCACGCAGCCGCTGGCGCTCGCACTGCCGGCGGACGAGTCCTTCGCTGCAGTGTTGAACCAAAGCGGCCTCGCCTTCGTGCCGGTGCCCGGTCTGCCCTCCAGCCGCCCATCGGCGTCGTTCAAGCTGCCCGGCGCCGAAGGTCTCCTCATCGATCTGCTGGTCCCGGGGCGCGAAGCCGGCAAGGTGGTTGCGGTGAAAGAACTCGCGACGCACGGCCAGAGCGTTCCGCTGCTGGAGTTTCTTGTCGAGGCGCCGCTGGAGAGCGTCGTCCTCAGCCCCAACCAGATCGTGCCGGTGCGCGTCGCCACGCCCGAGCGCTTCATCCTGCACAAGCTCTACTCGTCGCAAATGCGGCGCGCACAACTCAGCAAGGGAAAAAAGGATCTAGAGCAAGCAACGGTACTCGCCGCAGCCCTCGAAGAAGCGTTTCCCGGAAGACTCAAGGACGCCTGGAAAGCGCTGCCGTCAGGGGGCCGAGCCGCGGCTAGTCGGGCGGCGCAAGTCGCCGCGAAGACCCTGGAAAGCGAACATCCCGAAGCAGCGGCCGCGCTACGCGCGCTGGCAAAGAAATGACAGCCGATCGAAAGTCGTCCGTGGTCAGGCCGCCGGTTTGGCGCGCCGACCCAGACCCCAAAGCACGTAGCCGGAAACAGCATAGGCGAAGACCATCAGGAACAGCACCACCGAGGGCTTGAGCGATACCACCGCCAGGCCCGCAGCGAACACCGCGACCACCCAGAAGGGCACGCTTTTTTTCAGGTTGATTTCCTTGAAGCTGTAGAAAGGCACATTCGAGACCATGGTGACGCCTGCGTACATGGTAAACACCCAGGCGATGATGCTCAGCCAGAGCTCGCGGTCGATGCCCAGGTCGTCGAACACCCAGACCAGGCCCGCCAGCATCGCCGCCGCCATCGGGCTGGGCAAGCCCTGGAAGTAGCGTTTGTCGATGACTTCGATATTGGTATTGAAGCGCGCTAGGCGCAGCGCGGCCCCCGCGCAGTAGACGAAAGCGGCGATCCAACCAAGCTTGCCCAAGTCTTTCAGCGCCCATTCGTACATGATCAGTGCCGGTGCGACCCCGAAAGAGACCATGTCCGAGAGGCTGTCGTACTGCACGCCGAACTCGCTTTGCGTGTGGGTCAGCCGCGCCACACGGCCGTCGAGGCCGTCCAGCACCATGGCGACGAAGACCGCGATGGCCGAGATCTCGAAGCGGTTGTTCATCGCCTGCACAATGGCGTAGAAGCCGAAAAAAAGGGCCGCAGTGGTGAACAAGTTCGGCAGCAGATAAATGCCGCGGCCCCGCAATACGCCGAGGCTACGCCGGCGCTGCACATCATCGGCGCGGGCGCCGGTTTCTGGTCCGCCCTCCTCGTAGCTATCGCGTGGCATCATGTTCCCCCAGTCTCGCCAGGATCGACTCCGTCGCGTATACCTTGTCGCCCAGCGCCGCCTTGACCTCTGCGTCCGGCGGGAGATACACATCAACGCGCGAGCCGAAGCGGATAAAGCCGTAGCGCTGCCCCCGCTCCAGCCCGGCGCCCTGATCGACATAGCAGAGAATCCGCCGCGCGACTAAACCGGCGATCTGCACACAGGTGATGTCCTGGCCAGCGCGAGTCTGCAGCCACAGCGCGTTTCTTTCGTTCTCCAGCGACGCTTTGTCGAGCGCAGCGTTGAGAAAGCTACCGGCGTGGTACCAGCGTTGCTTGACGATGCCGTCCACCGGCGCACGGTTCGAGTGCACGTTGAACACATTCATGAAGACCGAGATCTTCAGCGCATCTCGGTCGAGATAGGGATCGCGCACCTTTTCCACCGCGACGATACGGCCGTCGGCGGGAGACAGGACGGCCTGGGGATCGTCCGGGATTTCGCGCGGCGGATCGCGGAAGAACTGCAGGATGAAAATGGTCGTCAGCCAGAACGGCAACGCCCACGCCCAACCGAGCGAGAATTGGATTGCCGATGACAATACCAACGCCAATGCCAGGAACGGCCAACCTTCCCTGGCAATGATTGGATGCGGATACGGAGGGGGTACGGGGGAACCTGGGTTCCCCTGTTCCTTCATGCGGGGTACGGGGGAACCTGGGTTCCCCTGTTCCTTCATGCGGGGTACGGGGGAACCTCGGTTCTCCTGTTCCTGCATGCTAGTTTTTGGAGGTATCAACCAGCCGGTTCTTGCGGATCCACGGCATCATTTCGCGCAGCCGGGCGCCGACTTTCTCGATCGGGTGCTCGGCGGTCTGGCGCCGGCGCGACAGCAGCGTCGGCTGGCCGGCGCGGCTCTCGAGCACGAAGTCCTTGGCGTACTCGCCCGACTGGATACGCGCGAGCACTTCTTTCATGCGCTTGCGCACGCCCTCGTCGATGATCTTCGGACCACTCACGTATTCGCCGTACTCAGCATTGTTCGAGATCGAGTAGTTCATAGTGCCGATGCCCCCCTCGTACATCAGGTCAACAATCAGCTTCAGCTCGTGCAGGCACTCGAAGTAGGCCATTTCGGGCGCGTAACCCGCTTCCACCAGGGTGTCGAAGCCCGCTTTCACCAGCTCGACGGTGCCGCCGCACAGCACGGTCTGCTCGCCGAATAGATCTGTCTCGGTCTCTTCCTTGAAGTTGGTTTCGATGATGCCGGCCTTGCCGCCCCCAATCGCCGAAGCATAAGACAGCGCCATATCGCGCGCCTTCTTCGAGGGGTTCTGGTGCACCGCCACCAGGCAGGGCGTGCCGCCGCCGCCAACGTAGGTCGAGCGCACGGTGTGGCCTGGCGCCTTGGGCGCGACCATCCAGACGTCGATATCCTTGCGTGGGGACACTTGGCCGTAGTGGATGTTGAAGCCGTGCGCGAAAGCGAGCGCACCGCCCTTCTTCAGATTCGGCGCCACGAACTCGTTGTACACGGCGGCGATGTGCTCGTCGGGCAGCAGCATCATGACGATGTCCGCGCTTTTCACGGCGTCGGCGACTTCGGCGACCTTCAGCCCTGCCTTCTTGGCTTTGTCCCACGACGGACCGCCTTTGCGCAGGCCGACGGTGACCTTCATGCCCGACTCGTGCAGGTTCAATGCGTGCGCGTGCCCCTGGGAGCCGTAGCCGAGAATGGTGACTTTCTTTCCCTTGATGAGAGAAAGATCCGCGTCTTTATCGTAGTAAACCTTCATGATTTATCCAAACTCCTCACACTTTAAGAATTCGATTGCCACGGCCAATCCCGCTGGCCCCTGTTCGTACCGTTTCCAGTATCACGCTCTGGTCGAGCGCCTGGATGAAAGCGTCCAGCTTCGCGCCATCGCCGGTGAGTTCGATGGTGTAGGTGTTGTCCGATACGTCGATGACCCGTCCGCGGAAGATGTCGGCCATGCGCTTCACGTCCTCGCGTTCCTTGGCGCCGGCGCGCACTTTGATGAGCATCAGTTCACGCTCGATGTGCTCGGCCTCGGACAGATCCACGACCTTCACCACCTCAACCAGCTTGTTCAGCTGCTTGGTGATTTTTTCGATCACTTCGTCCGACCCCTTGGTAACCACCGTCAGACGCGACATGGACGCATCCTCGGTCGGCGCCACGGTCAGCGACTCGATGTTGTAGCCGCGCGCCGAAAACATGTTCGAGATGCGCGACAGCGCCCCGGCCTCGTTTTCGACCAGGATCGAGATGATGTGCCTCACCGGGGAGGAAGCGCGGACCTTTTGCCGCTCATAGATCCTCGGAGAGGATCATCTCCGTGATTCCCTTGCCGCCGGGAATCATCGGGTAGACGTTTTCCGTCTGGTCGGTGAGAAAATCGAGGAACACCAGGTCTTTCTTGCGCTTGAAGGTCTCGCGCAGCGCTGGTTCTACGTCGGCCGGCTTATCGATCAGCAGGCCCGAATGGCCGTAGCCTTCCGCAAGCTTGACGAAATCGGGCAGCGCGTCCATGTAGGACTCCGAGTACCGATTGCCGTGGAAGAACTGCTGCCACTGGCGCACCATGCCCATGTACTTGTTGTTAAGGTTGATGATCTTGATCGGCAGACGGTACTGCTTGCAGGTGGAGAGTTCCTGCAGGCACATCTGGATCGACGACTCACCAGTGACGCAGGCCACGGTGGCGCCGGGGTTCGCCATCTGCGCCCCCATGGCCGCGGGCAGGCCGAAACCCATGGTGCCCAGGCCGCCGGAGTTGATCCAGCGGCGCGGCTGCTTGAACTTGTAGAACTGCGCCGCCCACATCTGGTGCTGGCCGACGTCGGAAGTGATGATCGCCTCGCCGCCGGTCACCTCGTAGAGCTTCTCGAGCACGAACTGCGGCTTGATCAGCTTCGAGGTGCGGTCGTACTTGAGGCAGTCCTTACCGCGCCACTCCTCGATTTGTTGCCACCAGGCTTTGATGTCCTGGGGCTTGCTTCCTTTCAACAGCTTCAAAAAATCGTCGAGCACGTCGGGAATGTTGCCGACGATAGGCACGTCCACCTTGACGCGCTTGGAAATCGAGGACGGATCGATGTCAATATGGATGATCTGGCGCGGATTCTGCGCGAAATGCGCCGGGTTACCGATAACCCGGTCGTCAAAGCGCGCGCCAATCGCCAGCAGCACGTCGCAGTGCTGCATCGCCATGTTGGTCTGGTAGGTGCCGTGCATCCCCGGCATGCCGAGAAACTGGCGGTCGGTTCCCGGATACGCGCCCAGCCCCATCAGGGTATTGGTGCACGGAAATCCGAGCAGCTGCACCAGCTCGGTCAACTGCGCCGCCGCGTTCGACAGCACCACGCCGCCGCCCGTGTAGATCATGGGACGCTTGGCTTCGAGCAGCAGCTGCACGGCCTTCTTGATCTGGCCGGGGTG
>SHXK01000027.1 GCA_009693335.1 Betaproteobacteria bacterium
GCGCAGTCGCCCTGGCAGATCGCGCTCGGACTGACCGTGGTGGGCGCCTTCGCCGCCATCTATCACCCGGTGGGCATTGCGATGTTGGTTGCCTCGCCAGAGAAAATGGGCAAGGTGCTCGGCTGGAACGGTCTGTGGGGCAACTTGGGCCTCGCTTTCGCTGCGCTGCTCACCGGCGCGTTGATGGATGCCGCCGGCTGGCGTGCTGCTTTCTTCGTTCCGGGTGCATTCTGCGTTCTGGCCGGAATCTGTTTCCTGTGCTTGGTCAAGGATCCCGGCAAGGTAAAGAAGACTTCCAAGTCCATCGGCTTGCATTTGGATGGGCGCACGATGACACGCATTTTCGCGATCATGCTGATTGCTACTGCCTGTGGCGGCGTTATTTTCAACTCGACCACGATCTCGATGCCCAAGGTGTTCGACGAGCGGCTGCACGAGCTGACGCAGACCAATCTCGGCATCGGGGTGCTGGTGGCTGCGGTGTACTCGATCGCTGCTTTCGCGCAAGTGCTGATGGGCGCGCTCATCGATCGCACTGAACTGCGCCGCTTGATGATCGGCGTGGGCTTGGTGCAAATCCCGATGCTGTGGCTGGCGGCCAACCTGCAAGGCTGGGCGATGCTCGCAGTGGCGCTGTGCATGATGCTCGCGGTGTTCGGGCAGATCCCGCTCAACGACGCCATCGTCGGCAAGTACGTCGCCGACGAATACCGCGCGCGCGTGCTTGGCGTGCGCTACGTGGTGTCGCTAGGCGTGGCGGCGGTGGCGGTACCGATGATCGCCGCCCTGCACCGCACCGAGGGCGGTTTCGCGAATGTATTCCTGGTGCTCGCCGTGCTGGCGGGCGGGATGCTGACGGCGTCGCTGTTCTTCCCTTCCAAGGCCGAACTTAGACCACTTTATTCGTCTCCTTCCGTGTGATACATCATAATCCGCCATGAGCTACGCCAGCGCCAAGGACAGCACCCGTCTCTACTACGAAGAGGCCGGCAGCGGTACGCCGGTCATTTTCATCCATGAATTTGCGGGCGACCACCGCAGTTGGGAGCCGCAGCTGCGGTTCTTCGCACGTTACTTCCGCTGCATTGCCTACGACGCGCGCGGCTTTCCGCCCTCGGACATTCCCGAGGACGGCGCGCGCTATTCCCAGGCGCAGGCGCGCGACGACGCAATCGCCGTGCTCGATCACCTGAAGCTGGATCGGGCCCATGTGGTTGGTCTGTCGATGGGCGGTTTCGCGGCGCTGCACCTGGGGATCGCCTATCCACAGCGCGCTCGTTCGCTGGTCATCGCCGGCTGCGGCTATGGTGCAGAGCCCGATAAAAAGGCGAAATTCCAGGCCGAGTGCGATGCTGCGGCGGCCTCTTTCGAGTCCAACTGGAGCGAGTCGGCGAAGAAGTACGCGCTCGGGCCGACGCGCGTGCAATTTCAGAACAAGGATCCACGCGGCTGGGCTGAATTCGCCAGCCAACTGCAAGAGCACTCGTCCAAGGGCCAGGCGCTCACCATGCGCGGCGTGCAGATGCAGCGCCCCTCTCTCTACGAGCTGACCGACGCCATGAAGAAAATCGACGTGCCGACGCTCATCATTACCGGCGACGAGGACGATCCTTGTCTTGAGCCGGCGCTGCTGATGAAACGCCACATCCCGGCAGCCGGTCTGGTGGTGCTGCCCTGGTCGGGGCACACCATCAATATCGAGGAACCGGAGGCTTTCAACCGCGCGCTGCTCGAATTCTTCCTGCGCGTGGACGAAGGCCGCAGCAGCCGGCGCGATCCGCGCTCGTCCGCCTCGGGGATCCTCGGCTTCAAGAAATGATCCTGGTCACCGGCGGTGCGGGCTTCGTCGGCCTGAACGTCGTCGAGCAACTGCTGGCGCGGGGCGACGAGGTGCTGATTTACGACCTCTGCCCACCGCCGACTGGCATGCGCGGGAATTTTCGCTTTGAAGAAGGCGACGTCACTGACCGGGATATTCTCGACAGGGTTTTTTCCCGGCACAAACCGCAGAGCGTTTTTCATCTTGCCGCAATCACCGCCGGAGCGCAGCGTGACGCCCGCGAACCGCGCCGCATCGCCGAAGTGAACCTGATCGGCACGATAAACGTTCTCGAAGCCGCGCGTCAGCACGGCGTGCAGCGCTTCGTGCATGCCAGCACCGGCGCACTCTACGGTGGGGCCGGGATAGGCGTGGCCGAGCCCCTCGACGAGGAACGCCACCGCCCGGTCCCCGAATCGATGTATGGCATCACCAAGTACGCCGCCGAGCGTGCTTGCCTGCGACTCGCTGCGCTGTGGAATTTCGATGTCCGCATTGGCCGTCTCGCGACCGCGTTCGGTCGCTGGGAGCACGCCACGAGCGCACGCGACCGGCTCTCACCGCCCACCGAGATCGCGCGCCTCGCCATGGCCAGTGGTGAGGCGGTGTTTCCGCCCCTCGGCCCGACCGACTACATCTATGCCCCTGACCTCGCGCGTGCCCTCATTGCCCTGCGCGACGCCGCTGCCCCCACGCACCGGCTGTACCATCTGGGCGCTGGCGCTGCGTGGGCGCTGCCCGAGTGGTGCGCGCTGCTGGCGCAGCGCTACCCGGCGTTCCGCTGGCGCGAGTCGGCGGACCTGGGGGCATGCAACGTGATTCCGCTTTCGCCCGGTACACGCACGCGGTTCTCGAACCGCCGGATCGTGGATGATCTCGGCTACGCGCCGCGCTACGATCTTGCCGCGGCCCTGGAGGATTTCATCGCATGGATCGGAGGGCAGCATGCCAGCTGACGTCGCTTGGCCCCGCAAAGACTACTCGCGCGTACCCTTCTGGCTGCACCACGACGAGGATCTCTACGCGCTCGAGATGGAGCGCATTTTCCGCGGACCGGCCTGGAGCTATCTGTGTCTAGAGGCAGAGCTTCCCAAGCCCTGCGACTACCGCAGCACCTGGGTCGGCGACACTCCGGTGATTGTGTCGCGCGCCAAGGACGGCGCAATCCACGCTTTCGTCAACCGTTGTTCGCACCGCGGTGCCATGATCGTGCGCGAGCTGCGTGGCAACGCCGAGCGCCTGGTGTGCCTGTATCACCGCTGGTGCTACTCGAATGCCGGCGAACTCACGGGGCTGCCTTTCCGCAAGGGCTTGAAGGGCGAAGGCGGTATGCCCGAGGACTTCGACATGCAAGCGGTGTCGCCGCAGCGTTTGCGTGTGACCAACTGCCACGGCATGCTGTTCGGCACCTTCTCGGAGAGCGCCGAGCCGCTCGAGGCCTATCTCGGCGAATTCGGCGTCGGTATGATCCAGCGCTTTCTGGCGCGTCCGATCCGCATTCTCGGCTATTCGCGCCAGCGCATTGCCGGTAACTGGAAGCTCTACGCCGAGAACCTGCGCGACACTTACCATGCCAGCCTGCTGCATGAATTTTTCGTTACCTACGGCGTGGACCGGGCGACGCAGAAGGGCGGTGTGAAGATGGACGCGCGCCACCGCCACAACATGAACCATGCCTACGCCGCGAGCGACTCGGATGAAGACGCCAAAACAGCGTACGCGGACACCGCTACACGGCTCGACCGCATGCGCCTGCGCGACCAGAAGCTGCTCAAATTCCACGATGAGTTTCCGGATGGCATGAACCTGGCGGCGCCGACTTTTTTCCCCAACGCGCTGCTGATCCAGATCAACAACACTCTCGGCACACGCCAGATCCGCCCCAAAGGACCGGGGGCGCATGAAGTGTTCCAGACCCTCTTCGGCTACGCCGATGACGACGCAGCGATGACGCGCCACCGGCTGATCTCTGCCAACCTGGTCGGGCCGGCGGGATTCGTCAGCATGGAAGACGGCGAAGCGATCGAGGCTGTGCAAAAGGCCACCCGCAGCTCGCCCGAGGGCTGCGCCGTGATCGAGATGGGCGGCCGCGGGCCGGTGGCCGACCAGGCGCACCGCGTCACCGAGGCGCCGATACGCGGCTTCTGGTCCTACTGGGCTGAACTGATGGGCGTGGAACCCGTGGGCGGCATCCGGTGAAAGTGTCCACGGATACCCGGGAAATTCTTACTGATTTAATGGCCGCATACGCCATCACCCTCGATGAGGACCGGCTGGAGGAGTGGGTCGAGCTCTTCGCCGAGGACTGCGACTACCGCGTGGTCACGCGTGAGAATGTCGAGCAGGGTCTGCCCAACGTGCTCATGTGGTGCGACAACAAGGACATGCTGCGCGACCGCGTCGAGTCCTACCGCCATGTCAACGTCTATAACCCCCACTACGACCGCCACGTCCTCGGCCCGCTGCACTTCACGGCGGCGAAGGACGGACTCTGCGCCTTCGAGCAGTCCTATAGCCTCTTCCAGACCAGCCTCGAAGGCGAGTCACGCCTCTTTAGCGTCGGGCGTTACCGTGTGGAAGCACTGATCGATGGAAACCAAGCCGTACTCAAATCTGTCACGGTCATCGCCGACACCGGGCAAGTCCCTTCGTTGCTTGCGACCCCGATCTGATTTTCATGCCTTCGTCGTTTAGCTTCACTTCTCTCGTTGACTGCAATTCATTACCGCGGTAATGTAGCCACTTCATGGCACTCGCCCACTCCAAACTCACCGCCCAGGGCCAGATCTCCGTGCCGGCCGAAGTGCGCAGGAAGCTCGGGATCGGACCCGGATCAGTTCTCGAATGGGAGCAGAAAAACGACCAGGTGATCGTCCGCAGAGCCGGGCAGAGCACCTCGTCGGACGTGCATCAAGCACTGTTTTCAGAAGGCAGCCCCAAACGCAAGGTACCCACAAGCGTGAAGAAAGGCATCAGGAAGTACATCCGCCGCAAGCATGCGCGCCGTTGACACCAACCTGCTCGTGCGATTGGTGGTGCGCGACGACGCGAACCAGGTGCATGCCGCGGAAACCTTCGTATCGAAAGGCGCGTGGGTTTCCCACCTCGTGCTGGCGGAAACATCCTGGGTGCTCGATTCAGTCTACAACCGGACGTCCCTCCAGATCGCGAACGCTATCGACCTGCTGCTGGGCCACAGGGAATTAACGCTCCAGGACGCCGACGTCGTCGCGCTGGCGCTGGATCGCTTTCGCTCCCGTCCTTCGCTGGGATTCTCCGACTGCCTCGTTCTGGAAATCGCCCGTAGAGCGGGGCACCTGCCACTGGGCACCTTCGACCGCGACCTCGCGAAGCTCGACGGCACGCAGCGCCTGGGCGCTCCCGCGTCGGCGCGCGGTTGAACGGTGACACGGCACTACTCAAGTGTGAACATTGCCGCCGATAAGCTGCACTTGCTGGACTCGAAGCGAGGGCGGTAGAAGTCCCAAGCTGCATACGTGCTCTTGTCCGACCTATACCGCGTTGTAGCCGCCGTCAACCAGCAGGTCGGCGCCGGTCATGAAACTGGCAGCGTCTGAAGCGAGAAACAGCGCCGCCGCGGCGATTTCTTCCGGCAGACCCAGGCGCTGCAACAGGTGTTTCGGGCCGAGGGCGGCGCGCGCTTTTTCCATACTGCCGTAGCGCAACGGCATGCGTTCGGTTTCCACCGCGCCGGGAGAAAGCGTGTTGACGCGGATCTTTTGCGCAGCGTGATCGGCGGCCATGGCTTTGGCCATGGTGAGCAAGGCCCCCTTGGTGGCGCAATAGGCCACGCGTCCGGGGGAGCCGACGGAGCCGAGCTGGGAGGCCACGTGGATGATCGAGCCGCCGCCGGCGGCTGCCATGTGCGGGATCGCCCAGCGACTCATGAGGAAGGCGCCGCCCACGTTGACGGCGAAGACGCGGTTCCAGGCCTCCAGGTCGAGTTCGACGACGGTGGCGCTGGGGTCCCGCATCGCCGCGGCATTCACCAGGACGTGGAGGCCGCCGAAGGTTTTGGCCGCCTGCTCGACCGCGTCGCGGGTTTCAGACTCCGAAGCGACATCGCAGCGGATAGTGAGAAAATTTTCTTTTTCAGGAAGCTTGCTTAAATCGAGATCGAGACAAGCCACCTTGGCGCCGGCTTTTGCAAAAGTCTGGGCAATCGCGCTGCCGATGCCGCCGCCAGCGCCGGTGACGATGGCCGCTTTTCCTTTGAGGGAGTATTTTTGGTTCATGAACAATCTGCTCCTACCCAAATTTTCTTATCGCCGTCCCAGGTAGGCTTCCTTGACCCGCCCGTCCTGCTTGAGGATCGCGCAAGGACCGCTGGCGATGATGGCCCCGGTCTGCATCACGTAGCCCCGGCTCGCCGTATCGAGCGCGTAGCGGGCGTTTTGCTCGACCAGCAGGATGCTGGTGCCGGCGGCGTTGGCGGCCCGGATGCTCTGGAAGATGTCCTGCACCACCAGCGGCGCGAGACCGAGCGAAGGCTCGTCCATGCACAGCAGGCGCGGCGCCGACATCAGCGCGCGCGACAGTGCCAGCATCTGCTGCTCGCCGCCCGAGAGGGTGCCCGCGGGCTGCGCCGCGCGCTCACGCAGCAGCGGGAACATTTCCAGCATGCGCGCCATTTGCGCGTCCAGCTTTTGGCGCTCGCCGCGGAACTTGAAGCCGCCCATCTCCAGGTTCTCGCGCACCGTGAGCGCCGGGAATACGCGTCGGCCCTCGGGCACCAGCGCGATGCCCGCCAGCAAGCGGCGGTGCGCCGGTAATTGGGTGACTTCCTGGCCGTCAAAGATGATCCGCCCACGGCGCGGCAGCATGGCGCCGGCAACCGCGCGCATGGTGGTGCTCTTGCCGGCGCCGTTAGCGCCGATGAGCGTGACGATCTCGCCTTCCTCGACCTGGAAGGAGAGGTCGCGGCAGACCGGCACTTCGCCGTAAGCAAGTTCCAGATTTTCCACTTGTAAAAGTACGCTCACTGGAACTCGCCGCCCAGATAAGCCTCGATGACGCGCGGGTTGGCCTGCACTTCACGTGGCGCGCCCTCGAAGAGCTGCTCACCGTGGTCCATGACGAAAACGCGCTGCGCCACGTTCATGACCAGGTCCATGTTGTGCTCGACCACCACCAGGGTGATGCCGCGGCCGGCGATCTGGATCAATCTATCCAGAAGAAAATCGACCTCAGAGCCGTTCAGGCCGGCCGCCGGTTCATCGAGCATGAATAAGCGCGGTCGCGTGGCGAGTGCGCGGGCGATTTCGAGCAAGCGCTGCTTGCCGTAGGGCAGGGCGCCGGCGCGTTCGCCGGCGAGGGATTCCAGGCCGACGAATTCCAGCAGCTCGTGCGCTTCGTCGCGGAAGCTCCCGCTATTGCCGTGGAGGAGATTCTTCCAGAAAGGCGCGTCCTGGTGGATGTGAAAGCCTGCGCGCACGTTCTCCAGCAGCGTGAGCTGCTTGAAGAGACGGATCTTCTGGAAAGTGCGCGCGAGGCCCAACCGCACGCGCCGGTGCGCGGGCAAACCAATCAGATTTTTTTCCTGAAAGGTCAACTGCCCGGCATCCGGTTGATAGATGCCCGAGAGCAGGTTGAGTAGTGTGGACTTGCCGGCGCCGTTGGGCCCGATCAGCGCGAAGATGGAGTTTTCCGGCACTTCGAGGGAGACGTTCTGCACCGCGCGTACGCCGCCAAAGCTCTTGCTGATATTTTCCGCTTTCAAGAACATCATCGACTTCTTAGCAGTGTGCGCCAGGCCTGCACGATGCCCCCCGGCATGAAGAGCACCACCAGCGTTAGCGCCAGCCCGTAGATCATCAGCCGGAATTCACCGAAGTCGCGCAGCACCTCGGGCAGGAAAGTGAGCACGATCGCGCCTATCACCGGGCCGATCATGGTGCCCATGCCGCCGACGATTACCATCGCCATCATGGTGAAGGACTCAATGATGTTGAAGGCATCGGGCACCAGCGTGCCGACGAAGCCCGGATAGAAACAGCCCGCCAGTCCGGCGATGGCCGCGCCCAGGCCGAAGGCGAACGCTTTCCAGAGTGCGCCGTTGACGCCCAACGAAGCCGCCGAGACCTCGTCCTCACGGATAGCGCGCAGGGTGTCGCCCACCGGCGAGCGCATCAGGTTGTCGATCAGGACGTAGACCACCAGCGTGATCCCGGCGACGAGGTAGAAGAGGCCGGTGGTGCTGGCGACCGGCGGCAGGATGCCGTAGATGCCGCGTACCCCTTCGGTCACCTTCTCCCAGTTGACCAACACCTGGTAGGTGATGACCGCAAAGCCGAGCGAGGCGATGGCCAGGTAATGCCCCCGTAGCCGCACTGCAAAGGCAGCGAGCGCCAAGCCGAGCAGGCCGGCGGCGGCCACCGCCGCCAGCGACGCCAGCCAGAAATTCCAGGCGTAGGTCTTGACCAGGATGGTGGAGACGTAAGCGCCGATGGCGAAGAACGCCGACTGGCCCAGGTTGAGCTGCCCGGTATAGCCCAGCACCAGGTTGAGCGATAAGGCGAGCAGCACATTCATCGCGCACAGCACCAGGATGCCGCGCCAGTACGGCGTTGGCAGCAGCCAGGGCAGGGCGGCAAGGACCAGGATGGCAATCAGAAGAGAAACCAGCCGGGCGCTCAAACGTTCTCCTCTTTGCGCTCGGCGATCAGGCCGGTGGGGCGCACCACCAGCATGACCAGCAGCAACACGAACACCACCAGATCGATCAATCCCGAGCCCAGGTACTGCACGGTGAAGGCTTCGATCACGCCCACCAGCAGGCCGGCGATGATGGTGCCCTGCATGTTGCCGAAGCCGCCGATGATGACGATGGCGAAGGCCTTGACGATCACCGTGGCGCCGGCGAAGGGGGTGAGCACCAGGACCGGCCCGAGCAGCGCGCCCCCCACCCCGGCCAGCGCCGAGGCAATCACGATGGTCAGCGCAATCAGCAGGTTCGGGTTGATGCCCATCAGCCCGGCGGTCTCGCGGTCCTGCGCCACCGCGCGCAGCGCCTTGCCAAGAAAAGTGAACTTCATGAAGGCGTAGAGCGCCACGATGGCCAGCGCTGCCGCCACCACCACCAGCACGCTCTGGGCGGTGAAGAAAATGCGCCCGATGCGGATCGTCTCGAGGCTGAAGGGCGAGTCGAACTGGTAGGGAATCGGCCCTAACAGCCAGAGCTGGAAGTTCTCCAGCAGCACTGACACGCCGATGGTGGCGATCAGTGGCCGCAGCTCATCGCCGCGCTCGCGCAGCGGCGCGAACACCGCTGCGTTGATCGCCAGCCCGAGCAGCGCCCCCGCCCCCAGGGCGGCCACCATGGACAGGAGGTAGGCCCCGGTGTCGGGCAGCCCCAGCACCTTGGTGCCGAATCGCGTCGCGGTGAAGAGGGCCGCGAACGCGCCGACGGTGACGAAGTCGGCGTGCGCGAAGTTGATCTGGTTCAGCACCCCGTAGATCAGGGTGAGCCCCAGGGCCACCATCACATACAGGCAGCCCAGGTAGACCCCGTTGACCGACTGCTGAACGAGCAGCGTCAGGAGATCGGTCACGTGGTCTCCTGGACGACGGCTATTGCCAGTTCAGCCCTTTCCAGGACAGGTCTTTCTGCGTCTCGACAAAGTGCACCACCGAAAGGTCGGAGTTCTGGCCCTTGGCGTCGAAGGTGATCTTGCCGGTGGTCACCTCGACGTCCTTCAGCTTGGTGAAGCGGTCGCGGATCGACTCCGTGTCAGTGGCGCCGCGGCGTACTGCTTCCACAATCAGCAGGATCGCATCGTAGGCATGGGCGTTGATGTGGGTCGGCACCTTGTCGGCGCCGTACTTGACGCGGAAAGCCTTGATGAAATCCTGCACCACCTTGCGGTTTTCCGTCGGATCGAACTGCACGATACGCACGTAGCCCTCGGAAGCCTGGCCAGCTTTCTGGTCGTAACCGTAGGGCAGCCAGATCGAGCCCATCTGCACCGCGTTGCCGCCGCCGCCCTTGACGATCCTGGCTTGCGCCAGCGCCTGCGACAGGCGCACGGTCTGACCTTCGAGCGCGAAGGTCGGCAGTACATCGACTTTGCCGAGCGAAGCGATGCGCGTGGCGATGGCGGTGAAATCATTCACGTCGCGACCGAAGTCGATTTTTGCCAGCACTTTGCCGCCCATGGCGACGAAGGGCTTCTCGAAGCCCTCGGCGTTGTCGTTCCCGGCGTTGGTTTTCTCATGCAGGATCACCGCAGTGCGCGCCTTCAGCTTCTCGTAGGCTACCTTGGCGAGCGGCAGGCTCTGCTGCTCGGCGTTCGGGAAGATGCGGAACACATACTTGTAGCCCGATTCGGTGAGCTTCATGGTCACCGAGCCGGCGTTCAATTGCACCACCTTGGCCTGCTCGAGGATAGGGGCGATCGCCAGAGAGGCATCCGAGCACTCCTCGCCAATGACGATGTGTGGCTTGAACTGGTCCAGTAGGCGCTTGACCGTGTTGGTCGCTTGCAGCGGACTGCACGCGGAATCCTCGTACTGCACCTGCAGGCGGTAGCCGTTGACCCCGGCCTTGAACTGCTCGAGGGCGAGATCGATGCCCTCCCTACCCATCACGCCGAAATACGACGCCGGTCCCGAAATCGGCATGACTACCCCGATCCGGATTACCCGCTCCTGCGCTCCTGCCGAAAGCGGCGCGATCGCGCAGGCAGCGGCAAGGGCAAACGACCAAATGATGCGCTTCATGAGATTCCTCCCCGTTAGGTGTTCACTTCTTGATCAAAGTCTACCTCAAACTATTCAATTCACGCCAATGCGCTGGGCTGCGGCGCACTACGCACCAAGCGGTGCTTGCCCGCGAAAGCGAGGTAGTGGCGGCCGCTCGCGCGGCCGATCATGGTGAGGCCGACTTGTTCGGCGATCTGCTGGCCCATGTTGGTGAGCCCCGAGCGCGACACCAGGAACGGGATGCGCATCTGCGCGCACTTGATCACCATCTCGGAGGTGAGCCTGCCGGTCGTATAGAACACCTTGTCCGAGCCGTCGATGCCCTCCAGCCACATGAAGCCCGCGATCGCATCCACCGCATTGTGGCGGCCGACATCTTCGACGAACATCAGAATCTCGCCCGCGCGCGTCGCCAGCGCGCAGCCGTGCACGGCGCCGGCTTGCTTGTAGATGGTCTCGTACTTGCGGACTTTCTCGAGCAGCACGAAAAGCTGTGTGTCTTCGAGCGTCACGTCGTCGCGCAGCTTGATGCTGTCGATCTCTGCCATCAGATCGCCGTACACAGTGCCCTGGCCGCAGCCGGTGGTAACGGTGCGCTTGCTGGTTTTCTTCTTCAGATCGATCTTGCGACGGGTGGTGATGGCCGCCGAGTCAGTTTCCCAGTCCACTTGCACGGCTACGATATCTTCTATCGCCATGACCAGGCGCTGGTTGCGCAAGAAGCCGATGGCCAGCGCTTCGGGCGCGTGACCGAGGGTCATCAAGGTGACCAGTTCGCGCTTGTCCAGGTAGAGCGTGAGCGGATGCTCACCGGCGATCGAGGTCGGCACCATTTCGCCGCGCTCGTTGTACGCCTCCACTGTGTAGGTAGCGGGGCGGGCGGCGTTGCTGAGCTGCGGCCGGGCGGGCTGCTTAGCCGCCAATGTAGGACATCTCCACCTTGTGCTGCTGCGCCCGCATTTGTGCGGTCTCGGAGCTGCGCACTTCCGAGTAACGGTCAGCACGCAAGCGCCAGACGGCCGCGATCCGGTCGCGGATCTCGGCGTCGGTGGCGCCGGCGCGCAACAGCGATTTGAGATCGTGGCCCTGATGCGCGAACAAGCAGGTGAAGAGCGAGCCTTCGGTGGAAAGCCGCATGCGGTTGCAGTCGCGGCAGAAGGCCTGCGTCACCGAGGAGATGACACCGATCTCGCCGGCGCCGTCCTGGTAGCGCCAGCGTTCAGCGACTTCGCCACTGTAGTGTGCCTCGGCCGGCGCCAGCGGAAATGCTGCTGAAATCCGGCGCACCACTTCAGCGGATGGAATTACGTCATCCATGCGCCAGCCGTTGGTGCTGCCGACATCCATGAATTCGATAAAGCGCAGGATGTGGCCCGCGCCGCGCCCCGACTCTCGCCAATAGCCGGCTGCATCGACGATCTGGTGGTCGTTGACGCCGCGCTTGACCACCATGTTGATCTTGATCTGCGAAAAACCCGCGGCGGCGGCGGCGCTGATGCCATCCAGCACTTTCGCAACCGGGAACTCGGCATCGTTCATGGCCTGAAAAGTGGCTTCGTCGAGCGAATCGAGGCTCACCGTGAGGCGGTCCAGGCCCGCATCCTTTAGTGCCTGCGCGTGCTTGACCAGCGTCGAGCCGTTGGTGGTGAGGGTGAGGTCCACCCCCAGCGGTACGAGCATCGCGATCAGGTCCGGCAGGCCTTTGCGCAGCAGCGGCTCGCCCCCGGTGAGGCGAATTTTTTTCACGCCGAGGCCGACAAAGATGCCGGCGAGGCGCGCGATTTCCTCGAAGCTCAGGATCGCCTGATGCGGCAGAAATTTGTAATTCGCGTCGAATACTTCGCGCGGCATGCAGTAGACGCAGCGGAAATTGCAGCGGTCGGTGACCGAGATGCGCAGATCGCGCATGATCCGGCCGAGCGTGTCCGCCAACGGACCAAGCTCCGTTCCAGCAGCTTGGCCACTGTCGTAACGGAGGGCTTGCGCTGCCGGCAAACGGAATTCCGGCTTGATCAAAATAACCTTTTGCGGCATGGGTTTATTGATACTTCAGAATGCGATGATGATGATATCGCAGTATAGTTCGTCCCGAATAGAAAGGGTCGTTCAGGTCATGGAAAAACCCACGCGTACGCTGGCGGTGGTCATGCAGCGCCGGACCACCACCAACCGGTGGCAGAGCGTGATCTGGGAACCCTGGGCAGTGCTGGAATCCGACCAGCCGGCGGGATCGCCGCGTCTCCTGGTAAAGCAGGCCGATGCCGAACAGTGGTTGCATCCGGGCTTCGAACTGACGATACACCGCGACGAAACCGAGGGTTACTACCTGAATGTGTCGTCGGGCTCGCCGCGCATCTTTGTTCTGTGGCGCATGGACGAGGGGGCGACGGAGGTGCAGGACGCCGCAAGCGGCGTGCCTCTGCAGATCACGGCCAGCTACCACGAAGGCGCGCGCTGGCTTGACGGCGGCAATGCGGTGGACAGCGTCACCATGCCGCCGGCGATCTTTGCCTGGGTCGGCGAGTACGTGGAGAAGAATTACCGGGCGGAGCCGAAAAAGCGCATCAGGCCGCGTTCCTTCATCCATCCGAAGGACCGGGTAAGATGATCGAGGAAAAGGAAGCGTTCCTCGATCGCTGGTCGCGGCGCAAGCTCGAACAGGCCGAGGAGCAGTCCGCGCCGCCGCCTGCATCCTTGGATAGAACGCCAGCGGACGAGCCCGCTGCCCCTTTGCCGCCGATCGAGGATCTCACCCCGGAGTCGGACTTCGTGCCGTTCATGAATTCGAAGGTGGATGGTGAAACGCGCCGCGCCGCCCTGAAAAAGCTGTTCGCCGACGCGCATTTCAACGTTCCCGACCCTTTCGAGGCCTATTCGGAGGATTACACGGTGAGCGAGGCCATACCGATGGCCATGTTGAAGACGCTGAACCAGGCGCAACGACTGTTGTTTGACGATCCGCAGAAGAAACTCGAGGCCACAGTCGCTGCTGCGGCGCCATCCGAGCCACCACCAACCGACGGCTCACTTACCGTTACACCACAGGCTGAATCGTTGCCGGAGGGTTCAAAGGATGTCGTTGGCAAGCAAGACGCTTAAGCTCTGTTCCTGCAACGGCACCATCGCGCTCGATGCCAAGCGCCTCGCCGAGGCGCTGCATATCAAGCAGCCGCTGGTCGTGCACCGCGAGTTGTGCCGCAAGGAGGCAGGCGCGTTTCAGTCGGCGCTCGTCGATCCGGACCTGATCGTCGCTTGCACCCAGGAAGCGCCACTTTTCTCCGAACTTGCTGCGGCGGCGCAGTCACAGGCCAGGATTACCTTCCTCAATATCCGCGAGGTCGCCGGCTGGTCTGCCGAGGGCAAGGAAGCGGGGCCCAAAATCGCCGCTTTGCTCGCTGCTGCGGCGCTGCCGGAGCCCGAACCGGTGCCAGAGGTGGACTACAAGTCGGGCGGCCAGTTGTTGATCATCGGGCCGTCGGACGTCGCGTTCGACTGGGCGCGGCGGCTTGCCGGCTCACTGGAAGTAAGCGTGCTGCTGACCGGTAAAGGCCAGGGAAAACAGCCCGCCGAGCGGAGCTACCCGGTGTGGTCGGGAAAAGTCACGGGTATTTCGGGCTGGCTGGGCGCGTTCGAAGTCGAATGGTTGCAGGACAATCCGATTGACCTCGATCTGTGCACGCGCTGCAACGCCTGCGTGCGCGCCTGCCCGGAAGGGGCGATCGATTTCAGCTACCAGATCGATCTCGACAAATGCAAGGCGCACCGCGACTGCGTCAAGGCCTGCGGCGCCATAGGCGCAATCGATTTTGGGCGCTCGTCACCGGCGCGCAAGGAGCGCTTCGATCTGGTGCTCGACCTGTCGCGTCAACCGCTGATTCGCGTCGCCGACCTGCCGCAGGGGTACGCTGCGCCCGGGGCCGATCCGCTCGAGCAGGCGCTCGCCGCGCAGCGCCTGACTGGGATGGTGGGAGAGTTCGCCAAGCCGCGTTTTACCCAATACCGCGAACGGATTTGCGCCCATGGACGTTCCGGCAAGACTGGCTGCACCAAGTGTCTGGACGTATGCTCGACCGGCGCGATTAGCTCGGATGGCGATCGTGTGAAGCTCGAGCCGCACCTGTGTGCCGGCTGTGGCGGATGCGCCACCGTGTGCCCATCCGGTGCCATGAGCTACGCGTATCCGGGCGTTCCGGAACTGGGGGCGAGGCTGAAGACCATGCTCTCGGTATTCCGCGGGGCGGGCGGCAGCAACGCCTGTGTGCTGATACACGATCTCGAGGCGGGACGCGATGCGGTGCGCGAACTAGGTCGCAACGCCGGCTTCGGCGTGCGCGGACTGGGACGCAAGGGTGTGGGGCGCGGACTGCCGGCGCGCGTGATGCCCTTGGAAACCTTCCACGTGGCCTCGATAGGCATCGAGGTGCTGCTCGGCGCGATCTGCTATGGCGCCAGCCAGGTACGGGTACTGGTGACCGGGGGTGCAGTCGAGGGCTACCTCGTCGCCCTGAAGGAACAGATGTCTTTTGCCGCCGCGATTCTGCAGGGGCTGGGCTACACGGGGGAGCACTTTGGCCTGGTCGATGGCGAAAATCTCGAAGCCGAACTTTGGGATCTCGTCCCCGCTGGGGGGGTGGTGCAGCCGGCAACCTTCAATCTGTCTTCGGAAAAGCGCACCTCGCTCGACTTTGCTTTTGATTTTTTACACAACAACGCCACCAGAAAAATTCAGGAAATAAGTCTTCCTGCAGGGGCGCCCTTTGGCGCGCTCACGGTCAATAAGGAGACCTGCACGCTGTGCAAGGCCTGCATCGGCGCTTGTCCTGAAGCCGCGCTGCTCGATTCGCCCGAGGCGCCGCAATTGCGCTTCATCGAGCGCAATTGCGTGCAGTGCGGCTTGTGCGCCACGACCTGTCCCGAAGACGCAATCCGTCTGGTGCCGCGGCTGCTGCTGGGGGCGCAGGCGAAAGAGGCGGTGGTCCTGAACGAAGCCGAACCCTTCCACTGCGTCCGCTGCGCCAAGCCCTTCGGTACCCGGCGCATGGTCGAGAACATGACGGGCCGGCTGGGTGCGCATTCGATGTTCGCGACCGGCGGTGCTTTGCAGCGGCTGCAAATGTGCGGTGACTGCCGCGTCATCGACATGGCGAGTTCCAGGGACGAGCCCTCGATCTTCGATTACACGGGGCGAAAATGAGCGCGCTGGAAGGCAGCGATCCGGCCGCAGTAGGCGCCGACCTTGCCGGGCTGGCGCCGGAGGACGCGGCGCGCGCCGCTTTCTACGGCCTGATCGCGCGCCTCTTCTACGCGCCGCCCGACCAGCAGTTGCTGGGGCAGTTACTGCACATGGACGTGTTCAACGAGGCCAGCCAGGTTGCCGATGTGCGCGGCAAAAAGCTCGCGCAAGCCTGGGCTGCGATCGTCGTAGCTTGCCGCAGCGCGTTTCCTGTGGTGCTCGAGAACGAACATACCGAGCTGTTCATCGGTCCTGGCAAGGCGGAGGTCACGCCGTACCTCACGCACTACGTGATCAAGTATGCGACCGACAATCCGCTGGTTGAATTGCGCCAGCAGTTGATCCGCTGGGGTATCGCGCGGCGCGAGACTGCCCACGAGCCGGAAGACCACGTTGCCGGAATTTGCGAAACCATGCGATTTGCTATTGCGGTGCAACATCGAGCCCTTGATGAACAGAAGGCTTTCTTCGACAGATTCCTTTACCGCGGTGGGGTGGCGTTTTGCGATGCAGTAACCGCTTCCAGCAAGGCGAATTTCTACCGCCTGGCCGCAACCTTTGCGCGCGAATTTTTTGACCTTGAGCGCGAAGCTTTCGAAATGGTTTGATTGATCGTGCATGAGAATTACTGCTAATTGACGGGGGTTTGCTAAGAATTATTTTCACTTGGAGCCTTTTTTTATCTTGATCAAAGGGTAAGAGACAGGTAACTTGCGACTAATTCCACATAAAAGCCCCGCCACAGCGCAAGACTGATGCAAGGGGTCGGACGCAACAAAGGAGGCAACATGAGCCAAAAGAAAGCGGTCCTCTCCCGCAGAAATTTCCTGTTGACGGTGGGCGTCGGCGGCGCCGCGAGCGCAGCGGTCATGGTCGGCGGCAAAGTGTCTGCTCCGACAGTGGACAAAACCGACAAGCGCGCGACCAGCGGCTACCAGGTCAGCGAGCACATCAATAATTACTACCGCACCACCAAAGTCTAGGAGGCGCGCCATGCTGCTCACCAGAAAAGCAAACGAAAGCCTTGCCGACCAGCGTACGGCTGCGGTTCAACACGGTCGCTTGGCGCAGGGCCTGTCCAGCGTACTGGGCAAGACGATTGATCGCCGGGCCTTCCTCAAGCGCTCGGGGATCACCGCCGGTGCCGGCGCCGTATTGGCAACTTCGGTGGCACAACTGCCGTTCAGCATGATCGGCACAGCCGAGGCGGCGAAAGAACAAGCCGGCGGCAAGATCGAGGTCAAGCGCACGATTTGCACGCATTGCTCGGTGGGCTGCGCCATTGACGCGGTGGTGCAGGACGGCGTATGGATCCGCCAGGAACCGGTGTTCGACTCGCCGATCAACCTGGGCGCGCACTGCGCCAAGGGCGCCTCGATCCGTGAGCATGGCATTACCCACGACTCGCACCGCCTCAAGTACCCGATGAAGCTGGAGGGCGGCAAGTGGAAGAAGATTTCCTGGGACACGGCTTACGACGAGATCTCGAAAAAGCTGATCGAGATCCGCAACGACAAGGAAAAGGGCGGCCCGGACGCGCTGTTTGTGGTTGGCTCCTCCAAGCACAACAACGAGCAGTCCTACCTGCTGCGCAAGTGGGTGTCGCTGTGGGGCACCAACAATTGCGACCACCAGGCGCGTATCTGCCACTCGACCACTGTCGCCGGCGTGGCCCAGACCTGGGGCTACGGGGCGATGACCAACTCGTACAACGACGAGCAGAATTCGAAGTCGCTGTTCTTCCTCGGTTCCAATGCGGCCGAAGCACACCCGGTGTCGATGCTGCACACCCTGCACGCCAAGGAAAACGGCTGCAAGGTGATCGTCGCCGACCCGCGCTACACGCGTACCGCGGCGAAGGCCGACATTTACGTACGCTTTCGCTCCGGTACCGATGTGCCGATGCTGTTCGGCATCCTGCACCACATCTTCAAGAACGGCTGGGAGGACAAGCAGTACATCCATAACCGCGTCTACGGCATGGAGGAAGTCAAGAAAGAGGTCATGGCCAAGTGGACGCCGGACAAGGTGACCGAGGCTACCGGCTGCAGCGAGGCAGAGATCTTCAATGTCGCCAAGACGCTGGCCGAGAACCGGCCCGGTTTCATCATCTGGGCGATGGGCCAGACCCAGCACACCAACGCCAACGCCATCGTGCGCGCGTCGAACATCCTGATGCTTGCGCTCGGCAATGTCGGGCGCTCGGGCGGCGGCTGCAACATCTATCGCGGTCACGACAACGTGCAGGGTGCCACCGACATCGGCCCCAACCCCGATACGCTGCCGGGCTACTACCCGGTCGCGGTTCCTGGTTCCTGGGCGCATTGGTCGCGCGTCTGGAACGTGGATCCGAAATGGATCGCCGAGCGCTATGCGCCCGGTATGCAGGCGAAACCCGGCATGACCGTGTCGCGCTGGATCGACGGCGTGACAGAAAAGAACGATGTCATCGACCAGGGCCCGAACCTGCGCGCGATTTTCTTCTGGGGCCACGCGCCGAACAGCCAGTCGCGCGGCGCTGATATGGTCGAAGCGATGAAGAAGCTCGACCTGATGGTGGTGCTGGACCCTTATCCCTCGGCGAGCGCGGCGATGTTCGCGATGGTGAGAAAAGACGGCGCCTACCTGCTGCCGGTGGCCACCCAATTGGAGACCGAGGGTTCGGCGACCTGCTCCAACCGCTCGGTGCAGTGGCGCGAGAAGGTGATCGACCCGCTGTTCGAGTCGCGCACCGACCACATGATCATGTACCAACTGGCGCAGAAACTCGGTTTTGCTGACCAGTTGGTCGGCAAGAAAGACGGCAAGCAGAACATCAAGCTGGTGAAGGGCAAGGGCGGCGAGGAGCCATCGATGGAAGACACGCTGCGCGAAATCAATCGTGGCGCCTGGACCATCGGCTATACCGGCCAGTCGCCTGAGCGCATCCAGGCGCATATGCGCAACATGCACCTGTTCGATGTCAAAACGCTACGCGCCAAGGGCGGCAAGGACGCGAAGACCGGCTACGACCTGACCGGCGATTACTACGGCCTGCCGTGGCCCTGCTACGGCACCCCGGCGCTAAAGCACCCGGGTTCGCCCAATCTCTACGACACCTCGAAACATGTCATGGATGGCGGTGGCAATTTCCGCGCGCTGTTCGGCGTGGAACGCGACGGCGTCAACCTGCTCGCCGAAGACGGATCTCACCCGAAGGGCGCTGAGATCACCACCGGGCACCCGCAGTTCGACCACGTGCTGCTGAAGAAGCTGGGCTGGTGGGATGACCTGACGGACGCGGAGAAGGTGGAGGCCGAAGGCAAGACCTGGGCCACTGATCTCTCCGGCGGTATCCAACGCGTGGCGCTCAAGCATGGCTGCCACCCGTTTGGCAACGCCAAGGCGCGCGCCATTGTCTGGAACTTCCCCGACGCCATCCCGCAGCACCGCGAGCCGCTCTATAGCCCGCGCCCGGACATGGTGGAGAAGTACCCGACCCACGATGACGTGAAAACGTTGTGGCGGTTGCCGACGCTGTTCAAGTCCGTGCAGCAGAGCGCGGTCAAGGAGGAGATGCACAAGAAGTTCCCGCTGATCCTCACCAGCGGCCGCTTGGTCGAGTACGAAGGCGGCGGGGAGGAAACCCGCTCCAACCCGTGGCTGGCCGAACTGCAGCAGGACAACTTCGTCGAGATCAACCCCAAGACCGCAGCCGACCGCGGCATCCGCAACGGCGAGTACGTCTGGGTGAGCACCCCCGCCAAGAACGTGGATGGCAAGCACGTGCGCCTGAAGGTCAAGGCGCAAGTCACCGAACGGGTCGGTCCGGACACCTGTTTCATCCCGTTCCACTTCTCGGGTTGGTGGCAGGGTCAGGACATGCTGGCCTCTTATCCGGATGGCGCCGCGCCAATCGTGCGCGGCGAAGCGGTCAATACGGCGACCACCTACGGATATGACCGCGTAACCATGATGCAGGAAACCAAGACCACGCTTTGCCAAGTGGCGAAGTTCCAGGCTTAAGGAGAAATAGCCATGGCCAGAATGAAATTCCTGTGTGATGCCGAGCGCTGCATCGAGTGCAACGGCTGTGTCACCGCGTGCAAGAACGAGAACGAGGTTCCCTGGGGCGTCAACCGCCGCCGCGTGGTAACCATCAACGACGGCGTGATCGGCGCGGAGAAATCCATTTCGGTCGCCTGCATGCACTGCTCGGATGCGCCCTGCATGGCGGTGTGCCCGGTGGACTGCTTCTACAAGACCGCGGACGGCGTGGTGCTGCACGACAAGGATCTTTGCATCGGTTGCGGCTACTGTTTCTACGCCTGCCCGTTCGGCGCGCCGCAATTCCCGCAGGCAGGCGCTTTCGGCCTGCGCGGCAAGATGGACAAGTGCACCTTCTGTGCCGGCGGTCCGGAAGTGGACAAGAGCGAAGCCGAATTCAAGAAGTACGGCCGCAATCGTCTGGCGGAAGGCAAGCTGCCGGCTTGCGCCGAGATGTGCTCGACCAAGGCGCTGCTTGGCGGCGACGGCGACGTGATCGCCGACATCTACCGCGAGCGCGTCGCGCGCCGTGGCAGCAAGGGCGCGGAGGCTTGGGGCTGGGGCAGCGCCTATGGGCAGCCGCCCAAAGGTGCACAGGGCGCAGCGCCGGCCGGAGGCAAGTCGTGATGCGGCGCCTGCTGGTGGTAGCCGCCGTGGTCTTTGCCGGAGGTTGCATGGAAGTCGAACAGGCCAGCTCGCCGGCCAAGCAGGCCGGCCAGACGGTGAAGCGCGACGCCAATCCCTGGAGCAACGAGCCGCTGGCGATGGGCCCCAAGTGGAACAAGGGCGACCGCACGAGCTGGGAAGAGCAGATCAAGAAGCGCCAGCTCGAGCAGCACGAACACCAGCGCATTTACCAATAAATACGCCCGGACACCGTAAGGAGAAGACCATGCACGTGTTCTTCCGTGTGACGGGCTGGTTGGTTCTGGCGCTGGCGGCCGCGATGCCGGCCGCTGCTCAGCAGCCTGCCGCCCAAGCCCAGCCTCAGGTGCCCCTTGCTGTGAGCGCCACGACAGCCGCGGCTGATCCGATCAAGGACCAGCAAAAGCGCAGCGTCGATCAGCCCGGCAACAACGCCCCGGTGTGGCGCGATGTGCGCTCGGGAACGCCGAATTACACCAGCACCCAAGGCCGCGAAGCCGGGGTGCTGATTCAGCAGCAAGCCCGCTTTCCGGGCCAGGATGGAATGACCACGGCGGGCGAGGCCTGGCGCAAGTTCAGGAATGGCCCGGTTACGTTCTACGGCGGTTGGCTGGTGGTGCTGGTGTGCGCGATCATTGGCGCGATTTATTTTGCGCAGGGGCCCATCAAGCTGCACGACAAGCCCAGCGGCCGGATGATCGAACGCTTCTCGTTGGCGGAACGCTGGGCGCACTGGGTGATGGGGATCAGCTTCTGCGTGCTCGGCGTTTCAGGCCTGATTATCCTGTTTGGAAAATTCGTTCTGCTGCCGGTGATAGGCTACACCTTATTCGCGTGGCTCAGCGCACTGGCGAAGAACCTGCACAATTTCCTTGCGCCGCTGTTCATCGTCAGCCTGCTGGTGTTCATCGTCGTGTATATCAAGGACAACCTGCCGGAAAAGGGCGACCTGAACTGGCTCGTCAATGGCTGGAAGATGTTCAAGGGGGAGCATCTGCCCTCCGGGCGTTTCAATGCAGGCGAG
>SHXK01000028.1 GCA_009693335.1 Betaproteobacteria bacterium
GTCGCCGTAGCCGGTGATCGCGTCCTGGGTGATCCAGGGCTCGCCGGTGCGCTTCTTGAACATCTCGTTGATCGGCTCGTGGCCTTTCAGGTTCCAGTTGGCGACGATGAAGATCAGGCCATCGAGGAGTTCCGGCGGCAGATTCTTGAGCACCTCAGGCGCCCCCATATGCGCACCGTTGGCAATCACCGGAATCACGCCCTTGCTGAGCCGGAACTCGTTCATCTTCTCCAGTCCGAGCTTCATATCCGAAATGGTGGTAGAGAGGAACAGCAGCATTTCCGGGCGGCTCGAGCGCACCTTCTGGATCAGCGGAGTCGCGTCCGACAGCGGCGGAGTATAGGTCTCGTCCATCAGGATCTTGAGGCCCATCTTCTGCAGACCACCTTCGCGCAGCGGCTTGAGGAAAAACATCGGTGAGGCCGAGTTGTCACCAATGATGCCGACGGTGGTCGGCACCTTGCCGGTCGCTTCCTTGGCCAGATCGAGGAGCGCCGGGATTGCACCCGTGGATTGCCGGCTCGCTATCGGCGAGGTCTGAAACACGTACTTGAAGCCGCGATCGGTGATGCTGTCGGCGAACGACAGCGTCAACCACGGAATCTGTGCGCGCTCGGTCACCTCGGTCACCGCCAGCGTGAAGGTGCTGAGCCACGCGCCGGTGCCGCCGACCAGATCCGGCTCCTGTGCGATCAGACGCTGCGCCGCGTTCTTCGCCTTCTCCGCGGAATCCCCGGCGTCAGCGATCACCAGTTTCATGCGGGCGCCGCCCAGTGACTTGATGCCGCCTTTCTGGTTGATCTCATCGATCGCCATCTCAGCGCCCATCTGGATGAGCTGGCCTTGCCGGGCCCAGGGCCCGGAGATGGGCGCAATCAGCGCCACTTTGACTTCTTTGGCCTGCGCCTCCACCTGCGACGAGAACAACCCAACCCCAGCCAGCGCCACGATGCCGGCAGCGACACCGGCCCAACGCTTGGCCCCCGCTAAACGTTCCCTCGTTCCCATGACGTGCTCCTTTTGTTTAACTGCGTTTACATTCCAAGATACGCGCGCTTGACGCGCGGATCGGCAACCAGTTCGTCGTGCCTGCCCCGCATCACCACCCGGCCAGTCTCGAGCACGTAGCCACTATCGCAGGATTCCAGCGCCTCGGCCACGCGCTGCTCAACCAGCAGGATCGTCAACCCGTGCTGACGATGGATCTGATGAATGCGCTCGAATATCGCATCGACCAGCGCCGGCGCAAGCCCCATCGAGGGCTCGTCCAGCATCAGCAGCTCGGGCGCCGAGGCCAGACCGCGGCCGATCGCCAGCATCTGCTGCTCGCCCCCCGAGAGCGTGCCCGCAAGTTGCTCGCGCCGCTCGGCCAGCACCGGGAACAGCGCCAGAATCATCGGCAGCAGCTCGCCCCAGCGCGCGCGACCGTTTCTCGTATAGGCACCCATCTCGAGGTTTTCCATCACCGTCATGGAGGCGAACACCTGCCGTCCCTCGGGCACATGGGCGATGCCGAGTTGCGCGCGCTCCCCCGGGGCCACGGCGAGCAGGTCGCGGCCCTTGTAGAGGATCTCGCCCGAGAGCGGCGCCACGGTGCCGGAGATAGTCTTGAACAGAGTCGATTTGCCGGCCCCGTTGGGCCCGACCACGGCGACGAACTGACCCTGCTCGACTTCGAGCGACACCTCGCTCAAGGCCTGCAAGCCGCCGTAAGCGACGTTAAGAGAGCGGATTTTCAGCACGCTCCATCCATTTCTTGCCGAGATAGGCTTCGATCACCGCGCGGTCGCGCACCACCTCGGCAGGCGGCCCGCTGGCGATCAAGCGACCGTGGTCGAGCACGCTGAACTCGTCGGCGAGCTTCACCATCGCTTGCATGGTGTGTTCGATGATCACGATGGTGGTGCCCTCGCGGTTCACCTGCTGGATGATGCGCAGCAGATCCTCGAGCGCGTCGTGCGCCAACCCCGCCAGGGTTTCGTCGAGCAGCAGCAGGCGCGGTCGTGGCGCCAGCGCCCGCGCCAGTTCCATCAGGCGCAACTGCCGGGTGGTGAGCCCACCGGCGATCGCGTCGGTCTCAGCGCCGACGAGGCCCACGCGCGCCAGCGCCTCGAGCGCCAGCGCCCGCGCCTCGGTATCGGTGGCCGCGCCCACATAGGCGCCGGTAATCACGTTCTCGAGCACGGTCATGCGGGGAAAGGCCCGCACCACCTGGAAGCTGCGGCCGATCCCACGCCGGCAGATCTGGTGCGGCTTCAGACCCACCAGTTCTGCGCCCTCGAAGCGGATGGTGCCCGCGGCAGGCGCGAGAAAGCCGTTGATGACATTGAACAGGGTGGTTTTGCCAGCGCCGTTGGGCCCGATGATGCCGTGGATCGAGCCTGCCTTGATCGCCAGGCTCACGTCGTCCACCGCCCGCAAGCCGCCGAAGGTGCGTGTCACCTGCTCCAGCGTCAGGATCGCCCCGCCTATGGTTCTGGTGTCTGCCTGCAGCGGGCTGGAAATCTGCGCGGATTGCGGCGCCAGCGCCACGACCGGGGCTGGCGCAGGCGAAGAGGGCGCGCGCTTGGCGGCAAAATAGTCGCGCACCCGCCAGTAAATTCCTTCCGGGGCCAGCAGGATGATGATGATGATGGCCAGCCCGTAGACCACGCCCTGGATGCCCGGGATGATGTGGCCGAGCTCGCCATGCAGGATCTCGGACAAGGGCACCAGCACCGTGGCGCCGATCACCGGCCCCCACAGGGTGCCGACGCCGCCGAACAGGGCCATGATCAAGGCCTGCGCCGAGACCAGCATGCCAAACATGCCATGCGGGGTCACCACCAGAAGCACGTTCGCATACAGCCCGCCGGCGGCGGCGGCGATGCCGCCGCTCAACATGATGGCGTACATTTTCTGGCGCAGCGCATCGATGCCGGCGGCCTCCGCTGCCGGCTCATTCTGTTTGATCGCCAGCAACGAGCGGCCAAAGCGCGAGCGCTCGACACGCAACGAGATCAGCATCGCCACCACCAGCAGCGCCATCGCCAACGCGATGTACACGCGCGGATCCTGGAATTGCGCATAGAGCGCCGGCGCTTCGCGCTTCATCGGCAGCGACATCTCCTGGTAGCCCATCCACTCGAACACGTAGAGCATGGCCAGGGGATAAGCCAGCATCGACAGAGCGAAATAATGACCGCGCAGCCGGAAAGTCGGCAGGCCGATGACGATCCCGGCGAGCACGCCGACCACGGCGCCCAGTGGTATGCCGATCCAGGGCGTGACGCCGAATTTCACGAAGGCGATGGTCATGGTGTAGCCGCCCAGGCCGAAGAACGCGGCTTGGCCGAAAGAGATCATGCCGCTGTAGCCGGAGAGCACGTTCCAGCTCAGGCCCATCGTCGCCCAGATGAGGACCAGCGTCATCATCAGCTGGTAATAGGAATTGCGCACCGCCATCCCGAGCAGGAGGTAGCCCACGGCAAAAGCACCGATGGCGAGGAGTTGCCGGCTTGCGCCGCTATCCCCTGTGCGCGTCAAGTGCGCTCCCAACTACGGCCGAACATGCCGCGCGGCCAGAAGAAAATGATCAGTAGGAAAACCACGAAAATCGCGGTGTTCTGCAATTGGTAAGGCAGCACCAGGGTCGACATCTGCTGCACCAGACCGATCGTCAGCCCGCCCCAGAACGCCCCCAGGATGCTGCCCAGACCGCCCAGCACCACGCCCGCGAACATGACGATTACGAAATCGAAGCCGATGTAGGGCTGGAAGGTCTGCGTGCTGGCGATCAGCCCACCGGCAACCGCCGTGATGCCGACGCCCAGACCGAAAGCGAGTCGGTGCGAGCGGTCCACGTCGACGCCGACATAAGCAGCGGCCACCGGATTATCGGCAGCGGCGCGCAGCGCTTTACCCAGGCGCGAGCGCCCAAGGAAGAAGTACAGCACCAGGGCGAAGATCACGGCAATCACGAAACCGACGCTACGCGCCTGGTTGAGGAAGATCGGCCCCAACTCCCAGGATTCGCGCGACAGCGGCGTCTGGATCGAGATCGGCAGCGAACCGAACAGGATCAAGCCACCATTTTGCAGGATCAGCGAGATGCCCAGGGTGAGGATGATCTGGGTGTAATGACCTTCGGCCTCGGCGCTCACCACCCGCGCTCCGGTCACGCGCGCGATCAGGTAGCGGTGCAGCAACCAGCCAAATACAAAGACGATCGGGCCGGCAAGCACTGCGCCGACGATGGGGCCCACATAAGGGCCGAGAAAGGTGAGCATGCCAAAGCCAGTAACCATATAGAAGGCGAGGTACATGCCGAGCATCATGAAATCGCCGTGCGCGAAGTTCACCACGCGCATGACACCGAAGATAATGCCCAGGCCGACGCACATCAGGCCGTAGGTGCCGCCGACCAGCAGCCCGGCGGCCAGCGCCTGGAGAAAATCAATGAAGAACCACTGCAGCGTTTCCATAGCCGCGCCGATTCTAGCCTGAGCCCGGTAGCGGAAATTCAGCGAGCAGGTTCTGGTACTCCGGCTCGTTGTCGATTTGCATGGTGGCGAGAAAGCGCACCACCGCGTTGTAGAAGGAAATGACGAGGACCAGATCGGTCAAGCGCTCGTGATCGAGGCTCGCCCGCAGCGCCGCGAAGGTTTCGTCCGACGCAGCAAAGCCCTGGGTGATCTCCCGCGCTGCGCGCAGCACGGCTTTGCTCAAGGCATCGAGCCCGGTTGGCTTGCCGGCGGTCTCGGCGGCGATCGCCCGGATGTCCTCGTCCGAGACGCCAAAAGTGCGGCCTATTTTGATGTGATGCGTGTACTCGTACACCGAGCGGGTCAAGTAGCCGACTTGCAGGATCGCCATCTCACGCAGCCGCGGATCGAGACGGCTCTTGGTGCGAATGAATTGTCCGAGCCCCGAGAAAGCGCGCGCGCCGTGGGGGCTGTGCGCCATGGCGCGGAACAGATTGATATTGCGCGCCAGCAGATCCTGGTGCTCGGGCGCCAGATCGGATTTATCGAGGTAAGGGAGCCTGGCCATGATCGCATCCTCTCACGGCAAGCTGGTCTCGCCCAGCGCCCAATTGAGGCGCGGCAGAACCTCTTCGGCCATCAGTTGCATCGAGCGGCGCATGGCGACCGGGTCGGCCCAGTCGTGGCCGCAGTAGAGCAGCGTGCCGAACGGGCCGACGCTCTGGCGGAAGGCGAGGAGCTTGTCCACCACCTCATTCACGGTGCCGCTGGTCAGCATGGTTTCCACCAGGTACTCGTCGGTGAGCGCCTCGTCGGGCAGCGTGGCATCGTGCTTGAAGACCGCACTGCCCCGGCTTGCCGCGGACTTGCGCTGCAGATTGCGGAAATACTGCGCAAAGGTATTGCCCGGCGCGCGCGTCATGCGTCGCAGGGTGGCGTCGTCATCAGCGACGAAGATGCTGCGCGCCACGCGCCAGTCCGCGCCGTGCGCCGCGCGGCCGTCCCGGGCGCAGCCTTCGACATATTTCGGCCAATGGGTGGCGACCACCCAGGGCTGCACGAAGTTGGCCGAGATCGGCGTCCAGCCGCGGGCAGCAGCAGCCGCAATGCCGTTGGAATGCGGCAGGATGGCGGTGACGACGATGGGGGGATGCGGGCGCTGGAAAGGTTTCAACATCGCCCCTTGCCCGAGATCCGGGATCCAGGTGCGCTCGGTCGTCAGGTTCCACAGCTTGCCGCGCAGGCGGTACGGCGGCTCCTGGGTCCAAAGCGCAATCATGTGCTCCATCGATTCCAGGAAAATCGCGTTACGGTCAGTGTCGAAATTTCCCATCATCTCGGCATCCGAGCGCAGGCCGCCGGGCCCGACCCCGAGGATGAAACGTCCTTCGAGCAGCGTGTCGACCATGGCGATCTCCGCCGCGGTCGCGGCCGGATGGCGGTTGGCCAGGTTCACGGTGCCGCTGCCCAGCCGGATGCGGCTGGTCTCGTGCGCCAAGCTAGCGATGAAAATCAGGCAGGAGGTGATGGTCTCGGCCAAATCGGTGACATGCTCGCCGATGAAGGCCTCTTCGAAACCAAGGCGCTCGGCGAGCAACACGGCCTCGCGGTCCTCGGCCAGGGTCTGACGCCAGTCCCTGCCCACCGGATGCAAGGGCATAGTGAAATAACCGAGCTTCATGTTGCCGCGCTTTTTTCTGCCTCAGGCATGGCAATGACGCTCCTTGCATATCTTCAGCACCTCAAAGTGTCCCGGGCGGGAACAAGCGAGGAAGAAACAAGGGCACGCTGGGCCAGATGATGATGATCGCCAGCACCAGCAGCATCGGGATCAACATGATCATGGTGTCCTTGATCGCATCGACGATGCGGATCTTGGCCACTGCGCAGGAAATCATCAGACACAGACCGTAAGGCGGCGTCACCAGGCCAAAAGCGAGCGAGACGATGCCGACGATGGCGAAATGCACCGGATCCAAGCCCGCCGCCCTGGCGAGCGGCTCGAGGATGGTGCCAACGATAATGATCGCCGGGATGGCGTCGAGGAAGCAGCCCACCACCAGGAAACAGAAAGCGATGAAAAATGCGGTGGTGGTAGGCCCCATATTCCAGGCCGAGACGCCTTCCAGAATCGCTTTCGGAATCTGGTAGTAAGCGAGCAGCCAGCCAAAAGCACTCGCGGTGCCAACGCAAAACAGTGACACTGCGGCGAGTCTGCCGGTATCGAGCAAGGCTTCGTTGGCCCCTTTGAGACCCATTTCTCGATACACCAGCATCGACAGCGCGCCCGCGTAGAGCACGGCGATACACGCCGACTCGGTGGCGGTGAACCAGCCGAAGATCTTGCCGCCAACGATGATGAACGGGGTCATCAGAGCCGGGATCGAGACCAGCGCCGACTTCATCATTTCGGCGAAGCTCGCCCGTTCGTATTTCGGGTAGTTGCGCCGCACCGCGTAGGCGTGCACGGTGGCCATCTGCGCCAGACCAATCAGCAGCCCAGGGATGATCCCGGCCAACATCAGCGCGCCGATTGACACCTGCAGCACGCCGCCCCAGACGATCATCAGGATCGAGGGCGGGATGATCACTGCCATCACCGCCGACACCGCGGTGATCGCCACTGAGAAACTGACGTCGTAGCCTTCCTTCACCTGCGCCTCGATGAAGATCTTCGACTGGCTGGCGGCATCGGCGGTGGATGATCCCGAGATGCCGGCGAAGAAAATCGACAACACCACGTTCACCTGCGCGAGCGCACCGGGAAAATGACCGACCAGGGCGCGCGAGAAGCGCACCAGCCGGTCCGTGATACCGCCGACGTTCATCAGATTGGCGGTCAGCAGAAAAAATGGCACCGCCAGCAGAATGAAGGAGTTGTAGGCGTTGAAGGTCTCCTGCACCAGATTCATCGGGGTCAGGTGCGGCTCGATCACCATGATCGGCAAGCACGCCAGACCAAGCGCGAACGCCACCGGTACGCGGATAGCCAGCAGCGTGAAAAACACGCCGAACATGATCAGGGCCGCGATGTCCGGCGTGAGGACAGTGGCGGCGCTCATGCGGGCCTGCCCATCAGCAGACGCGTGTTATCGACCATGCGCTCGCCACCGAAGATGAGCCAGGTGATCCCCGTGAGCGGCCAGGGCAGGTGGATCAGCCACAGTGGCAATTCGGCAAGCTCGGAGTGGCGGTTCCAGGCAAAGCGCGTGAATTCCATTCCCCACCAGGCGAATACCAGCGCAAAAATAAGCACGAACACGCCGGTCACAAGATTGAGCAAGGCGCTGGCTCGTGTGCCCATCTGCGGCCAGAGGTCGACCTCAAAGTGGGTGCCTTCGCGCACGCCGAGCATGGCGCCGATCATGATCATCCAGATAAACAGAAAGCGCGCCATCTCTTCGGTCCAGATATAAGCCGGAATCAGCTCGGTGTAGCGCGAAAAGATCTGCAGACTGACCGGAAGGATCAGGATCGCCACTGAGATGGCGAGCAGCCCTGACAGCAGCCGGCTATACCAGAGGGTCAATTTTCTGAGCATGCGAAAAAAAGCGGCGCTTGCGCGCCGCCGTCCGATTCGTTAGTTGCAGATTAATTGATGGCGTTGATCTTGGCCAGCAGTTGCTCGGCGCCGATTTCCTTGGCGTAAGCCGCCATCACCGGATCGACCAACTTCTTCATCGCTGCCCGGTCGGCGAACGGTACGCGCTTTAACTTGCCGGCTTTCTCCATTGCCACCAGTTTCTGCTCATCCTCGCTGGACTCGATCTGGCGGCCGTAAGCGCCCGCTTCCTTGCCGGCCCGCAGGATCGCCACCTGGAGCTGCGGATCGAGCTTCTTGAAGGTCTTGGTCGAGAAGCACAGCGGACGGATGGTGATCGCGTGCTGGGTCATGGCCAGGTGCGGCGCAACCTCGAAGAACTTCATCTGCTCGACGCCCGCGGCCTCGTTCTCACCCGCAGAGATAACGTTGTTCTGGATCGCGTTGTAAACCTCGTTGTAAGCGATCACGGTGGGCGCCATGCCGATGGCAGCAAAGGTGCGGCTCCAGATCGGCGCACCCTGCACTCGCACCTTGAGGCCTTTGATCTCAGCCAGGTTCTTCACCGGCTTGTTGACAAAAATGTTGCGTGTGCCGCCGCCCGCGTAGCCGATCAACATCACCTCGGCCTTCTCGTTGATCTCATCAGCGACTGGTTTCAGCAGATCGGCGTCGAGCACCTTGTTCCAGTGCGCCAGATCGCGGAACAGAAAGGGAGCATCAATGAAGGGTGCGGCCTTCGAGAAGGTCGACATGTGCGCCGGCGAGACGATGGCATAGTCCACCGCCTTGCCCTGGGACATGTACTCGAAATACTGCTTCTCCAGGCCGAGCGCGCTGTTCTTGTGAAGCACGAAGTTGGCCGGCTTGCCGTAATACTTTTTCACCAGCTCCTCGAAACGGGTCATCGCCTTGGTGAAGGCGTGCTCGTCGCTGAACTGCGACGCGCCGTTGAGGGTGGTCTGCGCAGCGGCAGGAAGCGTAAATGCAGCAGCCAGGATGGCCACGAATGCTTGGCGTTTCATTGTCTACTCCCCTTGTAGTTGAGGATCAATTCTATACTTCAAATTCGGCAGCTTTCTAAAGGAAGTTTGAGCGTCAGTATTGTGTCGCGCTTCACGGCTTAAGCTTGGGCACATCCAGCCACTTCTTCTGCCGCCAGCTCTTCAGGCCCAGTTCGGCCAACTGCACGCCCTTGGCGGCTTCCAGCAGACCCCAGCGGAACGGGCCCTCACCGGCAACATGTCGCAGGAACATCTCCCACTGCACTTTGAACGCGTTGTCGTAGCCCTCGTCAGGCACTTCTTGCCAATCTTCGAAAAAGTTGATGGGCTGCGCAATGTCTGGATTCCAGACCGGTTTGGGGGTTTTTTCATAGGCTTGCACCCAACAACGCCGTAAACCGGCAACCGCGCTGCCCTGCGTGCCATCCACCTGCAGAGTGAGCAGGTCGTCGCGGCGCACGCGCACCGTCCAGGAAGAATTGAAATGCGCGATCGCGCCGCCCGCCAGTTTGAAGGTGGCGTAGGCCGCGTCGTCGGCGGTCGCTCGGTATTTTTTTCCAGCCTCATCCCAGCGCAACGGAATGTGCGTCGCGCCCAGACAGGACACCGCTTTGACGGCGCCGAACAAGTTGTCCAATACGTAGCGCCAGTGGCAGAGCATGTCGAGGATGATGCCGCCGCCGTCCTGCTGGCGGTAGTTCCAGGAGGGGCGCTGCGCCGACGGTCGGCCTGACTGCGGGTCGCCCTCGAACACCCAGTAACCGAATTCGCCACGCACCGAGAGGATCTTGCCGAAGAAACCTGCCTCGCACAGTTTGGCCAGCTTGAGCATCCCCGGCAGCCAGAGCTTGTCCTGCACCACACCATGCTTGACGCCCGCCTGCTTCGCTGCCCGGTACAGGTCCAGCGCTTTCGCCAGCGTGGTCGCGACCGGCTTTTCGCAGTACACGTGCTTGCCCGCCTTGATCGCTTGCTTGAGCAGCTTTGGGCGCAGTTGCGTCGATGCGGCGTCGAAAAAAATACTATCTTGCGGATTCGCCAAGGCACTAGCCAGATCCGTCGTCCAACGCTCAACCCCGTGCTGCTTGGCCAGGCTTTCAATCTTGCCGGCATGGCGTCCGACGAGGATCGGATCGGGCATCAGGCGGGTGCCATTCTTCAGCGCCACCCCGCCTTGCTTGCGGATCTGGAGAATCGAGCGAATCAGGTGCTGGTTCATGCCCATGCGCCCTGTGACGCCGTGCATGATGATGCCGATGCGCTGCTGCATTACCTCTGCCTCATGGCGCGTGGCGCCCGGGTTGACCGGGTTGACCGATCAGCGAAACAAGGCCTTGCCCCAGGCCTCGTTCCAGTCCTGGCCGCCGGCGTCGATCTCGCGACCGTCAGGCTCGTAGAATTTATTCGGAATCTGGAAAATGGCCAGCATCAACCCGCCCTGTGGTCCGACCCAGGCCACGTGCCGGCTGCCCGCCGGGCGCCAGACGAAATCTCCTGTCTTGCATTCGCCCTCGCCGCAGATCAGGCTGCCTTCCAGGACATAGGTCTGCTCGATGCGCATATGCTCGTGGTCGGGCAGCTTGGCCCCCGGCGCGAACTTCATCAGCGCGGTGACCAGCCCTGACTCCCGGTCGACCACCAAGGTCTTTGCCTCGACGCCGGCAAAGCGCGTCTTCTCCCAGGGCAGCGCCGCCACCTCAACGAAGCGTGAGGCGAGTGGTGGCAGGCTGGCGTGCTGGACTGCGTTTGGTGTGATGCCGCTCATAATTTTCGATGCTCCCCGATTTTGACGATTTTCATGGTGTTGGTGCCGCCGGATTTGCCGATTGGCTCGCCGATGGTGAGCACGATCAGATCGCCGCCCTTAACCACGCCGTTTTCCACCAGCACCTTCTCGGCTTCGACGAGCAGCTCCTCGCGGTCGCTGCCGACATATTTCACCATCAGCGGATAAACGTCGCGAAACAGGGCGCAACGATAGCGCGTCGCGGCCTGCGAAGTGAGCGCGTAAATTGGCACGCCGCAGTTAAGTCGGCTCATCCACAGCGCGGTGGAGCCCGATTCGGTGAGCGTGGCGATGGCTTTCACTTTCAGATGGAAAGCGGTGAACAGGCCCGCCATCGCAATTGACTGATCAACGCGCGTGAACACGCGGTTGAGAAAATCCTGATCGAGGCTCACTGGCTGCGTCTGCTCGGCCTGCACGCAAATGCGGTGCATCGCCTCGATCGCCTCCACTGGGTACTTGCCGCTCGCCGATTCGGCCGAGAGCATCACTGCGTCGGTGCCATCCAGTACCGCGTTGGCGACGTCGGACACCTCCGCACGCGTCGGCACCGGACTCTCGATCATCGACTCCATCATTTGCGTGGCGGTGATGGTGAGTTTGTTGTGTTCGCGTGCGAGGCGAATCATGCGTTTTTGCAGCGCTGGCACCGCCGCATCGCCCACTTCGACCGCCAGGTCGCCGCGCGCCACCATGATGCCGTCGCAGGCGTTCATGATGTCCAGCAACGCGGCCGGCGTCACCGCTTCGGCGCGCTCGATCTTGGCGATCAGGAAGGCCTTGCCGCCGGAAGCGCGCAGCAGCTCGCGCGCCATGTACATGTCGGCGCCGGTCTTCGGAAACGACACCGCCAGGTAGTCGGCGTTGATCTTTGCCGCGGTACGGATGTCGTCGATGTCCTTGGGCGTGAGTGCCGGCGCGGTGAGCCCGCCGCCTTGCCGGTTGATGCCCTTGTTATTGGAAAGCACCCCGCCGTGGCGCACTGTGGTGTATACCTCTTCGCCACGCACCTCGGCCACCTCGAGCACGATCTTGCCATCGTCGAGCAGCAGCACCGTACCGGCGTCGACATCGCGCGGCAGCTCTTTGTAGTCCAGGCCGACGCGCTCGTTGTCACCCAAGTCGCAACTGGCGTCGAGTATGAATTTCTGGCCCTTGGCCAAGGTGATCTTGCTGTCCTTGAACTTGCCGACGCGGATTTTGGGCCCCTGCAGGTCGCACATGATCGCCACTGTGCGCCCGGTCTTGCGCGCGATTTCCTTTACCAGCGCGGCGCGCGCCAGGTGATCGTCCACGGTGCCATGTGAAAAATTGAGCCGCACCACGTCCACGCCGGCGCGGATCATGCGTTCCAGAACCACTGGATCGGAAGAGGCGGGTCCGAGGGTGGCGACAATTTTCGTGCTGCGCAGCATGCCCTTAGCCTAAGCTCTTTCCTCTAACGCCGCCACCGCGGGCAAGGACCTGCCTTCCAGGAATTCGAGGAACGCGCCCCCCGCAGTGGAGATGTAACCGATGCGGTCGGCGACGCCAAACTTATGGATCGCGGCGATGGTGTCGCCGCCGCCGGCGATGGAGTAGGCCTTTGATTCCGCGATCGCGCGGGCGATCGTTTCGGTGCCCTTGCTGAACTGGTCAATCTCGAATACACCCAGCGGGCCGTTCCAGACGATGGTGCCAGCCTGCTTCAGGATCCCGGCCAGCGTGGCGGCGCTCTGCGGTCCGATGTCGAGGATCATCTCGTCGCCTTCGACATCCGTTGCCGCTTTCGTCAGTGGGCGCACCCGCGCCGAGATTTCGGTCGCCACCACCACATCTTCGGGCATCGGCACGTCGGTTGCCGCCATGATTTTTTTTGCTTCGTTGGTCAAATCTTTTTCAACCAAAGATTTTCCAACCTGCAATCCGGACGCCAGCAAAAACGTGTTCAGGATGCCACCGCCGACGATCAGCCGGTCCACTTTCCTCGCCAGCGCCAAGAGAAGCGGCAGCTTGGTGGAGACTTTCGAGCCCGCCACTATCGCCACCAGAGGGCGCCGCGGATCGGCAAGCGCGCGGGTCAGCGCGTCCAGTTCGGCAGCCATCAGCGGGCCGGCACAGGCCAGCTTGGCGAACTTCGCCATGCCATGGGTGGTCGCCTCGGCGCGGTGCGCCGTGCCGAAAGCGTCGTTGACGTAAACATCGCACAGCTCGGCGAGCTTCCTGGCGAGTGCTTCGTCGTCTGCTTTCTCGCCTTTGTTGAAGCGGCAGTTTTCCAGCAGAACCACTTCCCCGGGCTCCACCGAGACGCCACCAGTCCAATCGGTAAGCAGGCGAACCTCGAAACCCAGCAGCTCGCCCAGGCGCCGGGCGATCGGCGCAAGGGAATCTTTCGCCTCGAATTTTCCTTCCTGTGGCCGTCCCAGGTGGGAAGTAACCATCACTGCTGCGCCCTTATCGAGCGCCAGCCGGATCCCCGGGATGCAGGCCCGGATACGTGTGTCGTCGGTGATGTTGCCCACTGCGTCCTGCGGGACGTTCAGATCAGCGCGGATGAAGACCCGCTTGCCGCGCAGCTCCAGGTCAGCGAGCCGCTTGAACTTCATTGCACCGCGCTCATTTTGCTACATGCAGCGCGACCGCCACGTCCAACATGCGGTTGGAGAAACCCCACTCGTTGTCGTACCAGCTGGCGACCTTCACCAGCGTGCCACCGGTGACCTTGGTCAACAGGGAATCGACCACCGAACTGGCCGGATGGTGATTAAAGTCGGAGGACACCAGCGGCTCGGTGGTGTATTCGAGGATGCCCTTCAGATCCGTCTCGGAGGCCTGTTTCAGCGCCTGGTTCACTTCCTCGGTGGTAGTGGCTTTCTTGGCGACGAAGGTGAGGTCCACCACCGAGACATTGATGGTCGGCACGCGGATCGCGTAGCCGTCCAGCTTACCGTTCAGGTGCGGCAGCACCAGACCGACCGCGGCGGCGGCGCCGGTTTTTGTGGGGATCATGTTCACGCTGGCCGAGCGCGCACGCCGCAGGTCCACGTGATAGACGTCGCTCAGCACCTGGTCGTTGGTATACGAATGCACCGTGGTCATCAGGCCAGAGACGACGCCGATGCGGTCATCGAGCGCCTTCACCAGCGGCGCCAGGCAGTTGGTGGTGCACGAGGCGTTGGAGATCACCGTATCGGTGCTCTTCAACTCCCAGTGGTTGACGCCGAACACCACGGTGCGGTCCACGTCTTTGTCGCCGGGGGCCGAAATAATCACTTTCTTCGCGCCGGCAGCCAGATGCGCGCCCGCTTTGGCTTTGCTGGTGAAGAGTCCCGTGCATTCGAGAACCACATCCACACCCAGCGCCCGCCACGGCAGCTTGGATGGGTCGCGTTCGGCAACGACCTGTATGTTCTGACCGTTCACTTGCATGGAATTGCCACTCACCTCCACCGACCCCTTGAAACGGCCGTGTGCGGTGTCGTACTTGAGCAGGTGGGCGTTGGTTTGGGCGTCGCCCAGATCGTTGATAGCGACGAATTGCAGATCGTGCCTGCCTGCACCTTGCGCACTCTCATGGAAGGCACGCAGGATGTTTCTGCCGATGCGGCCGAAGCCGTTGATGGCTACCTTGATTGTCATGGGACTAAGCTCCTTACCACTTTGACCACGTTCTCCGGCGTGAAGCCGAAGTGCTTGAACAACTCCGGCGCCGGCGCGGATTCACCGTAGCGGTCGATGCCCACCACCGCGCCTTCCAGTCCAACGTATTTTCTCCAGAAATCCGTTACGCCCGCCTCGATGGCGATGCGCGGAATCCCCTTGATCAGCACCGCGGCTTTGTAGTTCTCGGTCTGCCGGTCGAAAACCTCGGTCGAGGGCATGGCCACGACCCGCACCGGGATGCCCTCTGCCTCGAGCAGGCCTTGCGCAGCCAGCGCCAGCCCAACCTCGGATCCGGTGGCGATCAGAATGGCGCGCGGCGCGCCTTTCGCTTCGGACAGCACATAGCCGCCTTTTTGGATTTCCAGAACGGTTTGTTCGGTTCTGTGGACAAAGGCAACATTCTGTCGCGTCAAGAGCAATGCGCTCGGACCGTTTTTACGCGCCAGCGCCGCTGCCCAAGCCAGCGCGGTTTCGGTCGTATCGCAAGGGCGCCAGACATCCAGGTTCGGAATCAGGCGCAGCGAGGAAGCGTGTTCGATCGGTTGGTGGGTGGGCCCGTCCTCGCCCAAGCCTAGCGAATCGTGCGTGAAAACGTAGATCGTGCGCAACCCCATCAACGCGGCCATGCGCAGCGAATTCCTCATGTAGTCGGAGAACACCAAAAAAGTGCCGCCGTAGGGAATCAAGCCGCCATGCAGCGCGAGCCCATTCATGATCGCGCCCATGCCGAACTCGCGTACACCATAGAACAGATAATTGCCGCCACCGTTCTGACCAACGCTCGCATCGGCTTTGCCGACCACTTTGGAGGCTTTGACCATGGTCAGGTTGGAGCCGGTGAGGTCGGCCGAGCCGCCGATGAGCTCGGGCAGCGCCGGAACCAGCGACTCCAGGGCGTTCTGCGAAGCTTTGCGGGTAGCGATGGTTTCTGCTTTGAGGTTCGTCTCCGCTACCAGAATCTTTATTCTTTCCTGAAAATCGGCGGGCAGTTCACCCGCCATCCGCCGCAGGAATTCCTGCGCCAGTTCAGGATGCGCCTTTTGGTAAGCTGAGTAGACCCTTTGCCAGCGCCGCTCGACACGCTGGCCCCGTGCGCGCGCGTCCCAAGCCTGCTGCACGGCCGCCGGAATCTCGAACGGCAGGTGCTGCCAGCCAATCGCCTCGCGGGTGGCCGCGATTTCTTTTTCTCCCAGGGGCGCACCATGCGCGCTGCCGGTATTCGCTTTGGTGGGCGCGCCCTTGCCGATCACCGTCTGCGCACAGATCAAGGTCGGGCGCCCTTGCCCGCGCTTCGCCCCGCGTTTCGCCTTTTTCAGGGCGCGGTCCAGCGCCTCGACATCGTGGCCATCCACGCTGTGGATGACCTGCCAGCCGTAGGACTCAAAGCGGCGGCGCACGTCATCGGTGTACCACTGCTTGATGTTGCCCTTGTCCGAGTCGATGGAAATGCCGTTGTCGTCGTAGATCGCGATCAACTTGCCCAAGCTGAGCGTGCCGGCAAGCGCGCAGGCTTCGTGCGAGACGCCTTCCATCATGCAACCGTCACCGAGGAAGGCGTAGGTGTGGTGATCGACGATCTCATGCCCTGGCCGGTTGAACTCCGCGGCCAGCAATTTCTCGGCGATCGCCATGCCTACCGCGTTCGAGATGCCCTGGCCCAGCGGCCCGGTGGTGGTCTCAACGCCTGGCGCGCAGCCGCGTTCGGGATGGCCCGGGGTCTGCGAATTGAGTTGCCGGAAACGCTTCAGTTCCGCCATCGGCAACTGGTAGCCGGTGAGGTGCAAGAGTGAATACAGCAGCATCGAGCCGTGCCCGTTGGAGAGCACGAAGCGGTCGCGGTTTGGCCAGGCTGGATTAGCGGGGTTGTGCACCAGGTGGCGGTGCCAGAGCGCGACCGCGACCTCGGCCATGCCCATCGGCATCCCGGGATGGCCGGAATTAGCCGCCTGCACCGCGTCCATGGCCAACGCGCGTAGCGCAGCGGCCATCGCGCGTTCAACTCCGGCGCGTAGCGCATTTGCCATCTCGCCTTCGGGCGTCGGAGGAATCATCTCGTGTGGCGTTGGAAAAAATAAGAGGGGAAGGCGCGAATTATAGCGAAGCGCTTTCTTATAATCCGCGCATGATCCATATGCCATTCATGAGTCCGCTCGGCTTCGAACCCGGCGTGGCGGCGCCCGCGGCCCCGGCACCAGGTACGCTGGCGCACTGGTTCGTCTTCAAAGGCGATCGCCTGCTGGTGGAACTTGGGCCGCCCAGCCCGCAAGCTACGGACGATCCCCGGGTGGCCTCCAGGGCCAGTTGGGCGCGTCTGCCCGGAACCAGCACCGCGACCGGTGCGTTGCTAAAAAACAACAAGATCTTGTGGTTCGACCCAGTCCGGACACTATATCTAGGACATCTGGCTGGAGTCGGCTGCTGGGCCGCGGAAGCCCCTGCCGACGCGCCGCCGCCACCGTCCGGGCTGGCCTGGGAGGGATTACGCGCGCTGTTCACGGTGCTGGCAGATGCTCATTTCGCCCTCGCCGGGCGCGCTGTCCAGTTGCTCGACTGGGATCGCAGCCACCGCTACTGCGGCCGCTGCGCTACGCCTACCGAGGCGAAATCGGCGGAACGGGCGCGCGTCTGCCCAGCGTGCAAGCTCTCCACTTACCCGCGGATCGCGCCGGCAGTGATGGCGCTGGTGCGCCGCGAAGGTGAAATCCTGCTCGGGCGCAGTCCGCACTTTCCGCCCGGCATGTACAGCGCACTGGCCGGTTTCGTCGAACCGGGCGAGACGCTGGAACAGTGTCTGGCGCGTGAAGTCGAGGAGGAAGTCGGCGTGCAGGTGTCGGGTATCCGCTACTTCGCGAGTCAGCCGTGGCCGTTTCCGAATTCACTGATGATCGCCTTCGTCTGCGATTGGCGGTCTGGAGAAATTCGCCCGCAAGTCGGAGAAATCGAAGCCGCGAACTGGTTCAAAGTATTGCATTTGCCGTCACTTCCGAGCAAAATCTCGATCGCGCGCAAATTGATCGATGCGGTCGTCGAAGAAATGCGCGGCGAGGCGTGAAGAAACGCCGAGCAAAGCGAGCAAAACTCGCGTGAAACGGGGGCGTTGAAAAGAATTGAACGAGCCTAAAGAACGTACGCCGAGAGGCGGGCAAGACAGGGCGCGACCTGAAAGAACTCCAGGGCCGCGCCTTCTCTTTTTCAGGGGGGCACGCACATGAACGGTCTGCATCTCATCGGTGATCTGAACGCTTGTCGTTGCGATCCACAACTCCTGCTCGACGGCAAGCGCTTCGAGACCTTGTGCGTGGACCTGGTACGCGCCTCCGGCCTCACGGTGATGGACGTGCGCTTTCACCAGTTCGAGGGCTCCGGCTTTACCGGCGCGGTGGTGCTTGCCGAATCACACCTCGCGATCCACACCTGGCCCGAGACCAGTGGGCTGACCCTGGATGTCTACGTCTGCAACTTCAGCGGCGACAACTCCACCAAGGCGCGCCAGTTGTTCGAGCAGATCATCAACCACTTTGAGCCGGATGAGGTCGCACGCCATGAAATCGACCGTGGCGAGCACCTGCTGATGGAACCGCTCAACGCCTCCACCGGCTTCTACATCAAGGCCGCTCGCCAGGTGGGCGAATGGCAGACCAAGTACCAGAAGCTGCAGGTCTACGATACGCCGCACTACGGTCGCATTTTCCGCCTCGACGGCTACAACATGACTTCCGAGCGGGAAGAGTTCATCTATCACGAGAACCTGATCCACCCGGCGCTCTGCGCGCACGCGGCGCCGAAGAAGGTGCTGATCGTGGGTGGCGGCGACGGCGGCTCCTCGGAGGAAGCGCTCAAGCACCCCTCGGTCGAGCAGGTGACCCTGTGCGAGATCGACGAGGACGTGGTCAAGATCGCGAAAGAGCACTTCTTCGCGGTACACCGCGGCGCTTTCGACAACCCGAAGCTGCGGGTGCTGATCGGCGATGGCATGAAGTTCATCCGCGAAACCAGCGAGCGCTTCGATCTGATCGCGCTGGATCTCAACGACCCGATGGGGCCGGCGGAAGCGCTCTACTCCGCGGAGTTCTTCCAACAGTGCCGCGCCGCGCTCGCCCCCGGTGGCGCGCTGGTGCTGCACATCGGCGCGCCGGTGGCGCGGCCCGAGCGCGTCACGGAACTCGCACAGCGCCTGAACGGCATTTTCCGCATCGTGCGGCCGTACACCATGTACATCCCGCTCTACGGCGCGCAGTGGGCGATGGCGGTGTGCTCGGACAAGCTCGATCCAAAATCGCTAACTGCGGACGAAATCGATCGCCGCATCGAGCAGAGAAAACTCCAGGACCTGCGCTTCTACAACGGCGAGACCCACGAAGGCGTATTCGCCCTGCCCAACTTCATCCGCGATCTGGTCAACCCGCCGCGCTTGAGGCAGCAGGCCCGCGGCCGGCGTCTGGGCGTGGTGAGGGCCGTAGCGAAGTAAAGAGCCTTTACGCCAGACTTTTCAAGACCTCGCGCACCGTCGCAAACAGCTGGTCGATCTCCGTCTTCTGGATGATCAGCGGCGGCGCCAGGGCGATGGTGTCGCCGGAGACCCGCATATAGGTGCCTTTCTCGAAGGCCGTGAGGTGCGCGTCCATGCCGCGCGCGCCCACCACGCCAGCGCGCGGCGCGAGTTCAATCGCGGCAATCAGACCTAGGTTGCGGATGTCAATCACGTGCGGGCAGTCCTTGAGCGCGTGCGCGCCGTCCTCCCAGTACTTGGCGAGTTCGCCGGCCCGCGTCAACAGCCCTTCGTCCTCGTAGACCTTGAGCGTGCCCAGGCCCGCGGCGCAAGCCAGCGGGTGCGCCGAGTAGGTGTAGCCGTGCGGCATCTCGATGGCGCTCTCGGGGCCGCTCATGAAGGCCTGATAGAGATTTTCCTTCATGAATACCGCGCCCATCGGCACGGTGCCGTTGGTAATGCCTTTAGCGGTGGTAATCAGGTCCGGAATAACGCCAAAGTAATCCGACGCGAAAGGCTTGCCGAGGCGCCCCCAAGCGTTGATCACCTCATCGAAAATCAACAGGATGCCGTGCTGGTCGCAGATCTGCCGCAGCTTTTGCAGATAGCCCACCGGCGGCACGTACACACCCGCCGAGCAGGCCACCGGCTCGACGATCACCGCGGCGATGGTTGAGGGATCGTGCAGTTGGCACAGGCGCTCGAGGTCCTCGGCTAATTCCGCGCCGTGCATTGGTTGGCCGCGCGAGAACGCGTTCTTCTGCGGATCGTGCGTGTGGCGGATGTGGTCCACACCCGTGACCAGGGCGCCAAAGAGCTTGCGGTTGCCGACCATGCCGCCCACCGCAGTGCCGCCAAAATTGACGCCGTGATAACCCTTCTCGCGGCCGATCAGTCGGATCCGCTGGCCTTCGCCGCGCTGGCGGTGATAGGCAATGGCGAGTTTCAGCGCCGTGTCCACCGACTCCGAACCGGAATTAGTGAAAAAGATGCGCGTCAGGCCCTTGGGCAGGAGCGGCGCCAGTTTCTCGGCGAATTCGAACGCTGCCGGATGGCCCATCTGGAAAGGTGGCGCGAAATCCAGCGTCGCCACGGCTTTTTGCACCGCTTCGACGATCGGCTTTCTGCAGTGGCCGGCATTGACGCACCACAGCCCCGAGGTGCCGTCGAGGATCTTGCGGCCCTCGGGCGTGTAGTAGTACATGCCCTCGGCGCGCGCCAGCAGCCGCGGCGCTTTCTTGAAGGCGCGGTTCATCGAGAACGGCATGAAGAACGGCGAATTCTCCAGCGAACTGGCTAGCGCTTCGGGATGGGCTCTTTCGTTCATGGTCGCAGTCTCCTTCGGGCTCCGGGGTTTCCGACCGAATAGTAGCGCGCCCAAGGCCCCCTGCGGGCATTGAGAAGTCACCGACAAGCCTGCTTCAAGCTATACTTATCCGATCATGAGGCGCGCGGTCCTGCTCGCTCTTGTCGCTACGGCCGGAATCTGCAGGATCAGCCCCTCGAAGCGCACACAGTTATCGGCCCCCACCGTGCGCTCATATTGCTCGCACAGAATGTCCTCCAGAGGACCGCCGATCCAGGACACAAAGGCCGTGCCTTCCTCGATCGCCGGCTGGGCAAACTCGGCGTTGAAGGCCGGTAGGTAGACCTCGGCGAGATACCGGTTGGCTTGGGCCATGCTCGTGATCCCAGCAAGCGCCAGTTCCTGGGGCAAGCGCCCTTGATGCGTTCCAAAGGCACGCTCGGAGCGCCCTCGCGCCTCGGGGGAATAAGCCGCGATCATGTCGATATCCAACTGCTTCATGGCCCG
>SHXK01000029.1 GCA_009693335.1 Betaproteobacteria bacterium
CAGCCCGTTGTTGGGTCTCAGCTCGCATCTGCGGGAACAGGATCACGTCGCGGATCGACGGGCTGTCGGTGAGCAGCATCACCAGCCGGTCGATGCCGAGGCCGCCCCCGGCGGTAGGCGGCAGGCCATACTCGAGCGCACGGATGTAGTCGGCGTCGTAGTACATCGCCTCGCTGTCGCCGGATTCCTTGAGTTTGACCTGGGCGCGGAAGCGCTCGGCCTGGTCCTCGGGATCATTTAGCTCGGAGAAGCCGTTGGCGATTTCCTTGGCGTCGATAAAGAGCTCGAAGCGATCAACGATGCCCGGGTCCTGGTCGTTACGGCGCGCCAGCGGCGACACCTCGGCCGGGAATTCGGTGACAAAGGTCGGTTCGATGAGATGTTTCTCGGCCAGCGCCTCGAAGAGCATGAGTTGCAGCGCTCCCCATCCCTGTTCTTGCGAAAAATTCACTGCCAGAGCCGTCAGTTTTCCGGCCAGGAAGGCACGGTCGCGAAGATCTCCTTCGACCCCTTGCCTGCGAATCGCTGTGGACATCGGCAAGCGGGCAAAGGGCTTGCCCATGTCGATGGTTTTATCCTGATAGGAGAAGACAGACTTTCCCAATGCCGCTTGCGCCGCGTGGCGCACCAGTTTTTCGGTATGCGCCATCATGTATTCGCAATCTTCGTAAGCGCAGTACCACTCCATCATGGTGAATTCCGGGTTGTGGCGCGTCGAAATGCCTTCATTCCTGAAATTGCGGTTGATCTCGTAGACGCGCTCCATGCCGCCCACCACCAGGCGCTTGAGATACAACTCCGGCGCTACGCGCAAGAAGAGCTCCATGTCCAAGGCGTTGTGGTGCGTTTTGAAGGGCCGCGCCACGGCGCCGCCGGGAATCGGCTGCATCATCGGCGTCTCGACTTCGAGGTAGCCGTCTTCGCCCATCGCCGCACGCAATGCTTGAATTATTTTTATTCTTTTTTCAAAAACTTCGCGCGTTTTCGGCGAAGCGATGAGATCCACGTAGCGCTGCCGGTACTTGAGTTCCTGGTCGGCGATGCCGTGGAACTTCTCCGGCGGTGGCCGTAGCGCTTTGGTGAGCAGCCTCAGGCTGCTCGCTTGCACGGTCAGCTCCCCGGTCTTGGTCTTGAACAGCGTTCCCGAGGCGCCGACGATGTCGCCCAGGTCCCAATGCTTGAAGCGCTCGTGCGTGTCGGTTCCGGTCGCGTCGTTCGAAATATAAAGCTGGATGCGTCCAGACTGGTCCTGCAGGGTGGCGAAGCTCGCTTTGCCCATGACCCGCTTGAGCACCATGCGTCCGGCCACGGTGGCGGGAATTTTTTCTTTTTCCAGGTCTTCTTTGGTCTTTTCACCATGCGCTCGGAAAAGACTCGCAGAAAAATCGCCACGGCGAAAATCGTTCGGGTAGGCGATGCCTTCGGCGCGCAGCGCTTTGAGCTTTTCCCGCCGCTCTTCGATCAGCTTGTTTTCTTCTTCCATGGTGCTAGACGCCCTGTTTGAGGCTCGCGGTGATGAATTCGTCCAAGTCGCCGTCCAGCACCTGCTGGGTGGCGCCTTTCTCGACGCCGGTACGCAGGTCCTTGATGCGCGACTGGTCGAGGACGTAGGAGCGGATCTGATGCCCCCACTCGATGTCGGTCTTCGAGGCTTCCAGCTTGCTCTGCTCGCCTTTGAGTTTACGCAGTTCGAGATCGTAGAGGCGCGACTTGAGCATCGCCATGCACTCAGCGCGGTTGCGGTGCTGCGAGCGGTCATTCTGGCTCTGCACCACGATGTTGGTCGGGATATGGGTGATGCGCACTGCGGACTCGGTCTTGTTGACGTGCTGGCCGCCGGCACCCGAGGCGCGATAGACATCGACACGCAGGTCGGCGGGGTTGATCTCCACCTCGATGGATTCATCCACTTCCGGATAGGCGAAGACATTGGCGAATGAGGTGTGGCGGCGGGCGTTCGAATCGAAAGGTGATTTGCGCACCAGGCGATGGACACCGTTTTCGGTGCGCAAATGCCCGTAGACATACTCGCCGTTGATCTTCAGGGTGGCGCTCTTGATGCCCGCCACTTCGCCGTCGGTCTGCTCGAGGACCTCGGCGCTGAAACCCTTCTTGTCGCAATACTTCAGGTACATGCGCAGCAGCATGGCCGCCCAATCCTGCGCTTCGGTGCCGCCCGCGCCGGCCTGGATGTCCATGAAGCAGTTGTTCGGGTCCAGCGGATTGGAGAACATGCGGCGGAATTCCAGCGCCGCGACGTCGCGCGCCAGGGCCGCCGTATCCCTGCCGAGTTGCTCTAGGGAGGCCGCATCGTTGTCGGCGCGCGCCAGCTCGAACAGCTCCTGCGCGTCGGCAACCCCGTCGCCAACGCGCTTTAGCGTCCCGAGCACCGCTTCGAGGGATTTTTTTTCCCTGCCGATTTCCTGCGCCCGCTGCTGGTTGGCCCAGAGCTTGGGATCTTCGAGCTCCCGATTCAGCGCCTGCAGGCGCTGTTCCTTGGCTTCGTAGTCAAAGATACCTCCGCAGCTCGGCCGACTGCGTCTGCAGTCCGGCGAGCGTCGAGGCGATCTGATTGATGCGTTCAGCTTCCATAAGTTTTCAAGTTTACTTGATGGGCGCCGCACTCCAGGCGGCTTTGGCGCCGCCGCCCTCCACCGAGCCCTCGATGGACTGGCCCTTGACGGCGCCGGTGAAGTTATAGGTCTTGCCGCCCAACGCCAACTTGAAGGTGAAGTGCTCGCCCTTCAATTTAGCGTCTTCGAGCAGCACCTCATTGCCGGCCACGCGCGCGCTGCCCGAGACTCGGGTGATCTGCTGTTTGAGGTTCAGGCGCACCGGCGCCTTGCTCAGCTTCTCCGGCAGCTTCGCGCTCCAGGCCCCTGCCACTGTTGCCGGCACCACATACAGATAGATGAGCGTGGTGCTGACGCCGCTGATGGCGACCTTGTCCTCCAGATCCATCTGCATGTGCTTCTCTGGGATCCAGCCCGCCAGCGAATAGTCGTGCGACAGGATGCGCGTACCCGGATTCAGTTCGGTGAGCAGCTTGTCCTTGAGCATGTTCACCGTGTGCGGCAGCAGGTACATGGTGAGCACGGTGGCCTTGCGGATGTCGGTCTTGAACAGGTCCTGGATGCTGAAGCTGGCACGGTCAGCTATGCCCTGGGCCTTGGCCGCCTGGTTGGCTTCCTGCACCAGCTTTTCGTTGATGTCCACGCCGAAACCGCGCGCGCCGAACACCTTGGCGGCGGTCAGCACAATGCGCCCGTCGCCCGAACCCAGGTCGATGACGAAATCCTTAGGACCCACTTCCGCCAGGGTCAGCATGTCGGCCACTACGCTGGAGGGCGAGGGCACGTAGGGGCCGGCGTTGACCGGTGCTTTGTCAGCGGCGTGGGCCGGTGCGCAGAGCGCCAGAGACAAGGTGGCGACGAGGAGGGCGTGAAGGTTCATGTCGGTTCGTGACTTTCCAGGTTGAGCTGGACCGTTTTCAGTCCGTTGAATTCATTGACGCTCAGCCGGTAGGCTGCGCGCACTAGAGCCGGCATGGGTTCCAGTGAATTAAAGCGCATGGCCTCCAGCCGTTGTCCGTCTTTGCGCAAGCGCAGTTTCAGATGATGCCCGCCGACGACGCGCTGACTTTCGACCGCGAATGTATCGCAGAACAGCGGCGGCGGAAAGCCCTGACCCCAGATCTGTGATTCCAGCATCTGCGCCACTGCCAGCGAGCGGTAAGCGGGCTCGAGTTCACCGTCGGTCTCGACGACCCGAAGGCGCGCCGCTTCTGGCAGGAGCTCTGCTGCCGTGCTTTCAAATAAATCCTGAAATAACCCCAAATCCGACTCGCGGATGGTGAGTCCTGCCGCCTGCGCATGGCCGCCGAAGCGCAGCAGTAATCCCGGCGCGCGCTTGGAAACGAGATCGAGTGCGTCGCGCAGGTGGAAGCCGGGGATCGAGCGGCCGGAGCCGCGCAGTTCACCATTTTTGGCTTGCGCAAAACAGAGCGTTGGGCGGTGCACACGTTCCCGCACGCGGGACGCAATCAGGCCCACCACGCCCTGGTGCCAGCCGGGTTGATAGAGGGTGCAACTGGCGCTGGTCAGCGTCTCGCCCACCGGTCCAAGGAGGTCGTCGAGCGCGACATTCGCTTGCTCCAGCATGGAGCTTTCTATTTTTCGACGCTCGCGGTTCAGGCGGTCGAGTTCTTGTGCGCAGTTGGCGGCGCGCGCGGCGTCGTCGGTGAGCAGACATTCGATGCCCAGGCCCATGTCGGCCAGCCGTCCGGCGGCGTTCAGCCGTGGGCCGAGGATGAAGCCCAAGTCGAAGCAGTTGGCGTGCGCCGTGTCGCGTCCGCCCGCGCGCGCGAGTGCGGCCAGCCCCGCCTGGCCCTGCCCCGCACGCAGGCGCTTGAGTCCCTGCGCAACGAGGATCCGGTTGTTGGCATCCAGGGGCACCACGTCGGCTACCGTGCCGAGCGCCACTAGGTCGGTGAGGGCGGCGAGCTTGGGTTGGTCGTGATTGGCGAACGCTTGCCGATTCCGCAATTCAGCCCTCAGAGCCAACATCACATAAAACATCACCCCGACGCCAGCCAGTGCTTTGGACGGGAAGGTGCAACCGGGTTGGTTCGGGTTGACGATGCACTCGGCATTGGGCAGCGTGTCGCCGGGCAGGTGGTGGTCGGTGATCAGGGTGCCGATGCCCAGGCTATTCGCGTACGCCACGCCCTCGACGCTGGCGATGCCGTTGTCTACCGTGATCAGCAGATCGGGTTCGCGCTGCGCGGCAATCGCCACCAGTTCGGGCGACAGGCCATAGCCCAGTTCCAGGCGGTTGGGTACCAGGTACTCGACCCGCGCGCCAAAACTGCGCAGCGCCCGCATGCCCACCGCACAGGCGGTAGCGCCATCGGCGTCGTAGTCGGCGACGATGAGGAGTTTTTTTTGCTGCGCGATGGCGTCGGCGAGCAAGCTTGCCGCGCGGTCAGCATTGGTCAGTTCGGTGGGTGAGATCAGCCGCGAAAAATCCTGCTCCAACTGATCCTTGGCGCCGATGCGCCGCGCCGCGTAGAGCCGCGCCAGCAGCGGATGTACGCCGGATTCAAGCAACCGGTTGCGATCCGCCTCGGCGTAGCGGCGCGTGACGATCTTCATGCTTGCCCGTGTCCCATCACGCGGGCGTGATCCTCCATCACGCGGGCGTGATCCTATACATTGCCAGCGGTCGCGGTCGGCGCCAGAAACGGCGCAGATCGCCGCGCACTGTTTCGAATGACGCGCCGGCGTCGGGCACCTGGAGGGTCAGCATGCCGATGCGGCCTGCTTGCAACGCCGCCAGCAGCGGCACGAACCAATCCGCCTCCAGCGCCTGCAGACGCCGCGCGAGCGCAGCGAAATCGCCTAGCGCATGCACGCCACGCAGTTGGTCGAGCACCACCAGGTGTCGCCCGTCTGCGGGCGCACGTGCTAGCCATGCGCTGGCCCCGGCGCCAGTTGCGTGATGACGGATGCCGGCTTTGCGCGCGAGTCCGATGGCCACCGCATCGTTGGCGGCGAGCGATTGCCAGGGCCCGTTCGCGGCTACCGGCAGCATGCCCGCGCCCCACAACCAGACGCTGTTGATCACCGGCTCGCCGCGCTGCTCGCGCGCCGTGTTCACCGGGTGCTCGTATAGCGCCATCTGGATCTCGGTCAGCAGTCGATGCCATGGCTTGGGCGGTAGTTGCGGATCGATGTCCGCGCCCGCCAGTTCGATCGGCGGTCGGGCCTCTGCCGGGATCCCGCCCTTACTGTGGAATTCAAGTTCATCGTCTACCCTGAGGCACCATACATCGGGCGCCAATGGCTGCAGCGTGAATTTTCCGGACAGCAAAGGCGCGAGTGCCGCTGTCAAGGCGTGCGCTTCCTCCGCGCTCACCGCCCACGCTGGGTTGGGCACCAGGAGCAGGCGGTCGCGGTCGGCGCGCAAGTGGACCGGATCGGCGCGCAGCCACTGCTGCGCGCCCGGGTCCAGACCATGCGCGAGGGCGGTGAGCGCGCCTGCGGGAACAAAAAAATTCTCGGCAGAGATTTCTTGCAAGCCGAAAGCCTGGACTAGCCAGGCCTCCAGATGGCTCGCTGCGCGGTTGGTTCGACGACCGCGCGCCAGCAGCAGCTCCAGCGCCGGCATCGCAGCGGGCGGTAGATCCTGCACTTGGAATAGCGCGGGAACGACGAGTTCGAGATGCATCAGTGGCAGTCTGGCCAACCCGACGCCACGAATAGCGGGGTCATGGATGCGCGCACGCCGCCAGTTCCGCCGCCGACAGGTTGTGAATGCGCCCGAAGCCGGCGACGAAGCGCGCGTCGCGCGGGGCGATGCGCCAGAAAGAAAAATCCGCGAGCTCGAAATTGATGGCTTGTTCCGGGAAACGCGCCAGCCAGTGACGTTTCAGCTCGGGTTGTTCGGCGCCGAGGTTTTCCGCAGTTCCTCTGATTGAAATTCTCTGCAAAGTGAAAGGATCGGCGCGGCCGTCATCCGCCTGCGCGATCGACAACGCAACCCGCGGGTCCTGCGCCATGTCCTGGGTGTGCCAGGCGAGGCGGCTGACGTGGACGTGGAAGGCGGTGAAGCTGGCATCGGGTAGGTACAGGGTCATCGACGCCATAGGCGCGCTTTGCCGGAGGGTGGCCAGGTGGGCGATGCGCTCGCCGCGGATCAGCTGCGCCAGCGCGGTCAGGGTTTCGAGATCGGCGTTCATTCAAAAGACGCATGAGAGCGAGCTATGCGACGCGCACCACGCTCCCGTAAGGCGCGAGCGTCGTATCCCGCGTCAGCAGGGTGAGGGGTTCGACCAGCGCTTGCGCGACGAGGGCGCGATCGAAGGGATCTGCGTGGTGTCGTGGCAGCCGCGCGACACGCACAGCGTGCGCGGGGGTGAATGGCAGCAGCCTTAGTCCGGCCGCAAGGCAGGCTTCGATGAGCTGGTCGGCATCCACCCGGAAGTCCTTGCGACGCAAGGCCGCTTTGATCGCAATTTCCCAGAAGCTCACCGCAGAAACGAAGCATTCAGCACCGCGCGCAGTCATCAGTTCGTGCGCGCGGGCCCCCAGCTTGGGCGAGTCGTCCAGTGTCCAGAGCACGATATGCGTGTCGAGAAGTAGCCTCACTTCGGGCGACGGCCCTCGAACAGCGCAAGGCTGCCCGCCGCCAGGGGGGCGTCGAAATCGTCCGGATAGCGAAGCTTGCCTTTGAGTACGCCAAACTTGAGTTTGCGGGAGCGTTCGAGCGGCACCAGGCGCGCGCGCGGCACTCCATTCTTGGCAATCACGACTTCGCCACCGGCGGCGACTTCTTCGACCAGGCGCGAGAGATGGGTTTTTGCTTCGTGAATGTTTACCGTATCCATGGGTGGGTGGCCTCCAGACCTTGGTTAGTCTACTTGAACCCACGCCCGTCGTCCAGAAAGTGGGGTATTCTCGCGATACCGTGCGCTACGAACTCCTCGTCGGCCTGCGTTACACACGCGCCAAGCGTCGCAACCACTTCATCAGTTTCATTTCGGCCATTTCGATGGCGGGCATTGCGCTGGGGGTGGCGGCGCTGATCGTGGTGCTTTCGGTGATGAATGGCTTTCAGAAGGAGCTGCGCGCCCGCATCCTCGGCGTCGCTTCGCACGTGCAGGTGAGCGGTGCGAACAACCAGCTTGCCGACTGGCAGGCGGTGGCGCAGCGCGCCCTGCAGGACCCGCGCGTCAAGGCCGCGGCGCCCTTCGTCAATGCCCAGGCGATGCTGGCAGCCGGCCAGGCGGTGCGCGGCAGCGTGGTGCGCGGCATCCTCCCGGAGCGCGAGGAACAGGTGGCCGAGATCGGTCTGCACATGCGCGCCGGCAGACTGGACGCGCTCAAGGCCGGCGAGTTCGGCATCGTGCTCGGTGCGGAACTCGCGCGCGCACTGGGCGTACTGACCGGCGACAAAGTGGCGCTGATCGCGCCGCAAGGCCTGGTGACGCCGGCTGGCGTGATCCCGCGCTTGAAGCAGTTCACCGTGGTCGGCCTGTTCGAGGTCGGCATGTACGAGTACGACTCGGGCTTGGCGCTGGTGCACCTGCAAGACGCGCAGAAGCTCTACCAGATGGGCGACGCGGTGTCGGGTGTGCGCTTGAGGCTGGACGATTTGTTCGCGTCGCGCTCGGTGGCGCGCGAGCTGATGGCGACGATGGACCGCGATATTTTCGCCACTGACTGGACACGCAGCCACGCCAACTTCTTCCGTGCGGTCGAGATTGAGAAGCGCGTGATGTTCATTATTCTGCTGCTGATCGTCGCGGTGGCGGCGTTCAACATTGTCTCCACCCTGGTGATGCTGGTGACCGACAAGCAGGCCGACATTGCGATCCTGCGTACGCTCGGCGCTGCGCCGGCTTCCATCGTGCAAATTTTCATGGTGCAGGGCGCGTTGATCGGCATCATCGGCACCTGCGTGGGCCTGATCCTGGGCGTGCTGATCGGTTTTAACGTCGCCACCGTGGTGCCCTTCATCGAGAACCTGCTCGGCTTCAAGTTCCTCGCCAAGGACATCTATTACATCTCCGACTTGCCCTCGGATGTGCAACTGGCCGACGTGACGACCATCGGCCTGGTGTCGCTGGCGCTGTCGTTTGTGGCCACGCTGTATCCGAGCTGGCGCGCCTCGCGCGTCAATCCGGCGGAGGCGCTGAGATATGAGTGACGAATGAGTGATGAGAAGCGCGACACGGTGCTTTCCTGCCGCGGCTTGAAAAAATCCTACGCTGGTCCGGCGCCGGTGCAGGTGCTGCTCGGCGTGGATCTGGAAGTCCATGCGGGCGAGCGCCTCGCCATCATGGGGCGCTCGGGCTCTGGCAAGTCGACGTTGTTGCATCTCCTGGGTGGTTTGGATTTTGCGACGGCAGGAGTGGTCGCGGTGCAGGGCAGGGCCTTCAATGAAATGTCCGAAAAAGAACGTGGCGACACCCGAAACCGGACCCTCGGTTTCGTCTACCAGTTCCATCACCTGCTGCCAGAATTCACCGCCGCAGAGAACGTCGCCATGCCACTGTGGATCCGGCGCATGGATCGCGGCGCTGCCCTTCTGAGAGCCAGAGAAGTTCTTGCAGAAGTCGGCTTGGCGGCCCGTGCCGAGCATCTTCCGGGCGAACTCTCGGGTGGCGAGCGCCAGCGCTGCGCCTTTGCGCGCGCTATGGTCACCGCGCCGGCCTGCGTGCTGGCCGACGAACCCACCGGTAATCTGGATACGCAGACCGCGGACGAAGTGTTCGAGGCGATGGTGCGGCTGTCTGATTCGCGCGGCACCGCTTTCGTGCTGGTAACCCACGACGCTGCCCTCGCGGCGCGCACCGGGCGGGTGCTGCAATTAAGGGACGGCGCGCTCTATTCAGCCTGAGGGGGGGCTGTGAGGCGGCAGCAGTGCTAGGAGGCGCAGCCCTATTCCATCACTCAGGGGGAAATCCTGATCTATTGCACGTTGCGCTTCGTCCGGCGCTGCGCGCGGGCACGCCAGGCGATCACCACGTAGGCACGCCAGCCCAGTTGCACCGCTGCATAGCCCAGTGCGGCCAAGGTGAGGCCGAGCGCGGGCAGTCCGATGGCCAGCGGCTTGCCGAGTGAAAGCATCCAGTGGGTCATGCCCTGCAGCGAGTCGATCCAGTGCGCCCAGTCCCAGCTGTAGGGTTCCACCGTGACCGGGTGAAGGTCAGCGCCCAGCAGCAGCCGGCCATAGGCGATGGCCAGCAGGTAGAGGGGTACGATGGTGAACGGGTTGGTGTAGAGGGTGAGGAGCACCGCCACGGGCAGGTTCTTTTTGAGCGGAATTGCGAGCAGCACCGCGGCGAGCATCTGCAGCGGCCCGGGCACCAGCCCGGCAAACAGGCCGATGGCGACGCCGCCGGCGACCGCATCGCGGTTCAGGTGCCACAGGTTGGGGTGGTGCAGCCACGCGCCCAGCCAGGCCAAATACTTGTTGGTGCGGATGGTGGCCTGGTCAGGCAGGAAGCGGCGGAAGAATTTTCTGGGCATGTCTGGGTTGGGGCGTCAGCGCTTAGGGGTGCACGCGCGTTTGATTTTAGATGACGCTAGGCATCCTCAGTTTCGCCTCGGGCGTACTATTTCTTCAGTTGCAGTCTTCCTTGCCGGGTTTGGCCTGGATTTCCGTCGTCCCACTTTGTATTTTTGGCGCCCTGATCCACAAAAAGCTGGCCATTCCCCTGGCAGTGGCGATCGGCTTTGGTTGGGCGCTGGGGATGGCGCAACTGAAGCTTGCCGACCGGCTCGCGCCCGCACTGGAGGGCAGGGATATCGAGGTGGTGGGGGTTGTGTCAAGCCTGCCGGCGGTGGCGGAGCGCAGTGTGCGCTTCGAGTTCGAACCCGAAGCCGTGATCGAGCCTGCGGGCGCCAAGCTGCCCGGCAAGATCCTGCTGTCCTGGTACCGGACCGCGCTCCACGAAGAGAGCCCGGCTGTGCTCTCCAGCGCGGCTCATCCCGGCGAGCGCTGGCGATTTACGCTGCGCCTGCGGCGGCCCCATGGCAACTACAACCCGCATGGCTTCGACTACGAGGCTTGGTTGCTGGAGCGCGGCATCGGGGCAACCGGCTACGTCCGTGCCACAAGAAAATCCTTGCCGGAGAAGCTGGGCGTGAGAAACAGTTTCTCTGACCGGATCGAACAACTCCGGGAGAGCGTCCGGGATCGGTTCAAGCGCGTACTGGGCGAGACTCCGGCCAGCGGCGTGCTGGCGGCGCTCGCGGTGGGCGACCAGCGCGCGATTCCGGCCGAGGAGTGGCGCCTCTTTAACCGCACCGGCGTCACGCACTTGATGAGCATCTCGGGACTGCATGTGACGTTGATCTCGGGCCTTTGCGCCTGGCTGGCGAGCCTGCTTTGGCGCTGCTCGTCCTTCCTCACCCTGCGCTTGCCCGCGCGCAAAGCGGGCGCGGCTGCGGCGATTGTGGGCGCACTCGGCTATACGCTGATCGCGGGTTTCGCAGTGCCGGCGCAACGCACTTTCTGGATGGTGACCGTGGTGGCGTTGGCGCTCTGGTCGGGTCGTATCGCATCGCCTGCGCGCACCCTGGCGCTGGCGCTGGCGGTGGTGCTGGTCGCCGATCCGTGGGCGGTGTTCGCGGCTGGCTTCTGGCTGTCCTTTGGCGCCGTGGCGCTGATATTTTTTGTCGCCAACGAAAAAGACTCGATGGCAAGACAGTGGTTACGGGTGCAATGGGCGATCACCATCGGGCTCGCCCCGGCGGCGCTGTTCCTTTTTTCCCAGGTATCGATCGTCGGGCCGCTCGCCAATGCGCTCGCCATTCCGGTGGTGTCGGCGGTCGTCACGCCGCTGGCGCTGGCAGCCGCAGTCCTGCCCTGGGACGGACTGCTCGAATTTACCGCCTGGCTGATGCAGTGGCTGCTGCAGTTCCTTGAATGGTGCGCGTCATTGCCGGTGGCGGTATGGCGGCAGCACGTGCCGCCGCTGTGGAGCGTGCCGCCGCTGTGGAGCGTGCTGCTGGCCCTGGCGGGCGTGCTGTGGCTGCTCGCGCCGCGCGGCGCGCCCTGGCGCGTGACCGGGCTGGCTCTGATGCTTCCTGCCGTTGCTTTGCCGGCGCCGGCGCCGGCGGCGCCCGGTGTGGCCTGGATCACCACGCTCGACGTTGGCCAGGGCCTGGCGGTGCTGGTGCGCACCGCCCACCGCTCGCTGCTCTACGACGCCGGACCCGCGTTCGGTGCTGAGGCCGACAGTGGCGAACGCATCATTGCGCCTTACCTGCGCGCCGCAGGCATCGAACGGCTGGAGGCGATGATCGTGACCCACAACGACAACGACCATGCGGGCGGTGCGGCCTCGGTGCTGGAGAATTTCGAGGTGACCACGATGTTTTCTTCCTTTCCTGCAGGCCATCCGGTGCTGGGCCTTGCCCCCGGCGCGCGGCCTTGCGCGTACGGGCAGCACTGGAACTGGGACGGCGTAGGTTTCGAGATCTTGCACCCGGCCAGCGCGCAGGCCAGCGCGAAGAAAACCAATGACCTGAGTTGCGTGCTGAAAATCAGCGCGGGCGCACATGCCATGCTGCTGACCGGCGACATCGAAAAACCCGCCGAAGCAGAGCTGCTGGAGAGGGCCCCGACGCTCTGCGCGCCGACGTGCTGCTGGCGCCGCACCACGGTAGCCGGAGCTCTTCGAGCGAGGCTTTCCTTGCCGCGGTGCGCCCGTCGGTGGCGGTGGTGCCGGTGGGCTACCGCAGCCGCTTTGGCCACCCGAGCGCCGAGGTATTGGCTCGTTATGCGTTGATGGACATGCAGATTTTTCGTACCGATCGTGACGGCGCTCTGACGGTGGCTCTTGCGAACGAGGGTTTTGAGATCAAAAGCGAAAGGCAGCAGCGGCGCCGGTACTGGCACGATGCGCCATAATATTTGTGCGAACGACCCGTCGGGTTGTGCCGCGCACCACTCAAGGGGGCTGATTGCCATCGTTCACAGCGATTGTTCGCGTCACCGGCAGCGCCGAGCGCTTCGAGGCGTTCCGCGAACGCGTCCGCTGGCTGCTGGTGCGCGACCCTGATACCGACCCCTACACCGAGCACCACACGCCGGGCGGGCTCGAATACCGGTTCGCGATCGAGAAGGGCATTCCGTTTCCGACCTTGGTGACCGCCAGCGCGGAGTTTCCGGAACTGCGGGTCGAGGCGCAGTGGGACCAGGAAGGCGCAAAGGGCGGGGCGGCGATCGAAAGCGGCCGGCTGGTCGAGCAGTGGACTGGCGAGAGGAGTCCGACCTGAACACCACGGCCAGCAGGCAAGGGTTCGTGCGCTGCGTCTCCCCCAAGGGATTGCACCGTATGGCTTATCTGGAATGGGGCGATCCGAAAAACGAGCAGGTGCTTGTCTGCGTGCACGGATTGGGGCGCTGCGCGCGCGATTTCGATACCTTGGCCGCGGCTTTGAGCGATCGCTACCGGGTGGTGTGTCCGGATGTCGTTGGGCGCGGCGATTCCGACTGGTTGTCCGATCCGATGCTCTACCAGTTGCCGCAATACTTGGGCGACATGGTGACCTTGATCGCGCGCCTCGAGGTGGAGAGCGTGCACTGGCTCGGCACCTCGATGGGCGGGCTGATCGGCATGGCTGTCGCAGGACTGCCCGTGGCCAGCCTCGGGCAGGGCCGCGCCGCCGGGCCCCTGATCACCAAGCTGGTGATCAACGACGCCGGACCGGTGATCAGCAAAGCGTCGCTCGAGCGCATCGCGACCTACTTCGGCATGGCGCCCGCCTTCCCCGACATCGAGGCGGCCGACCGCTACCTACGCACGGTGGCCGCCAGTTTCGGGCCGCACAGCGACGCCGAGTGGCGCTTTCTCACCGAGGTGGTGGTGCGCAAGAACGCCGATGGCAGCTTGCGCATGCACTACGATCCAAAAATCGCCGAGCCGTTTCGCGCCTACCTGCCGGAGAAGGACCTGGAACTCTGGCCGCTGTGGGACGCGATCCGCTGTCCGACGCTGGTGCTGCGCGGTGCGCAGTCGGACCTGCTGACGCGCGCCAGTTGCGAGCAGATGCTGACGCGCGGGCCGCAGACGAAAGTCGTGGAGATTCCCGGCGTCGGCCACGCGCCCACGCTGATGCACGAAGACCAGATCAGGATCGTGCGCGCTTTCTTGTTGGGCTGAGCATGGCCCCGGCGCCACGAATGCATACTTTTTAGTTCATGATCCATGTATAATCATTCGTGCCCTAAATTTTGCTGGAGACCTTCATGAAAGCCGTGGTCGCCGAACGCGGGCAGGTCACCATTCCGAAAGCCCTGCGGGATCGGCTTGGCATCCGCCCGGGGACGGCGCTGGAATTCACCGCCCAGAACGGTGCGCTGGTCGCGCGCAAAGCTGAAACCGACCCCGTATCCGGGGTGTTCGGTTGCCTCGGCGAGCCGCTCGACACGGACAAATTCATCCGCATGCTGCGCGGAGACGCGAAACATTGATCACTGCGGTGGATACCAGCGTTCTGATCGACGTGTTCGGCGCCGATGCTCGCTTCGGCGCGTCTTCCGCCAACGTTTTGCGACGCTAGCTGAATGAGGGCGCGGTGGTGGCGTGCGCCGTCGTCTGGAGCGAATCGCGGGGCGCGTTTGTGAGCGACGATGGTTTCCTGCGCGCTATGCGTACGCTGGGCGTTGGTTTTTCCCCGTCCACGGAGCAAGCTTCGATGATCGCGGGCGCGGTGTGGAAAAAATACCGTGCCGCTGGTGGCAAGCGCGAGCGGATGATGGCCGATTTCCTGATTGGTGCGCATGCCGCGTTGCAATGCGACCGCTTGCTGACGCGCGATCGGGGCTACTACAAGAAATACTTTAGCGGGCTAGTCGTCGTCGATCCGACGGCGTGAACCGGACGACCTGCCCGTTATTCGATGGCGTCAGCCGCGGCGGTTCGCTGCGTCCCAGTGTTGCTCGAGGTTGGCAATCAGCGCCGGGCTGAAGTGGCAGTGCGCTTGTTCGCGCGCGTACACCGCCATGTAGCGTCGGAAGTCATCGAGGGGTTCTTCGACGATGCGCAGCGCGCGCCGGTTGCCCGCAGCGCTGACCATCCCCGAGCTCGTGAGGTGGTTCACCAAGCGTGCTAGCTCGGCATCCATCGCCTCGGGGGCGACGATGGCGTCGCAGATCAGGCGGCCCTCGGGGCTGGCGCAGTCGATGCGCCGTTCGGCAAAGATCGCTTGGCGTGCGACACGGTCGCCGACGTGGCGCGCCAAGCGCAGGTTGGCCGCGCCCGGGATGATCCCTTCTTTTCTCGCCGGCAGCGTCAGGTAGGCAGTTTGCGTCGCGATCACCTGGTCGATGGTGAGCAGAATCTGGCAGTGGCCGCCAATGGCGAAGCCCTCCACTGCGGCGATCCAGAGCTTCTCGATCGAGTCTTCCTCGGGGGAGGTATCCGGCAGCGCCAGACCGCGGTAGAGCTTATTGACCAAACCGAGGTCCCGGATCAGGTACCAGAGGAAACGGATCTTTCCCTGGTAGAGGTGCGTGAGGTTGATGCCGGCGCCGAACAAGCGCTGGCCCGCGTACTTCGGATGCGTGACCTTGTCGCCGCGCAATATGCAGACCTCGGACGCCGGGTCGAGCAGCGCCAAGTCCACTGCTAGCTCCAGACCTTCGAGGGTGCTTTCGTCCTCGGCATTCAGGTACTGCGGATTGCGTATCGTCAGGACGCAGGCTTTGCCTTGGCGCTCGAGCTGCGCCCCGTCGAAGGTTATTTTTCCTGTTTTAAGAAAGCCTGGTAGTAGCTCCTGCGCGCGCGCGCGCGGCAGGAGCATGGCGTGACACAAATGCGCACCTGCCAGCGGATCGCCCAGCACCTGCGACAGGAAAATTCCCTGGTCGAACTCCAGTCCGTCCTTCTCGCCTTGCGGGAGGCAGGATTCGCGCGCCAGTTCCTGCACCCCCGGCGCCAGCCCCGGATACTCGGTCGCTGCGCGCGCACACAGCTCGTCCACACGCAGGAACAGGCTGCGCTTGGCAGTCAGTGAATCGTAAATACCGCGCGCGTGCGCGCGCATGAACCGGGTGCGCGCATCGCGTGCCAGACCGAGGACCTCGGCCGCCGCCGCTGCTTCTCCCGCATCCCGTTTCGATTTCGGCGGTAGGCGCGCCAGGAGTTCGGCCGCGCGCTGCCAGAAATGGCCAAAGCCGGCTTTGTCGGCGGACAGTTCCGTGGTGCGCGCGGGCGCCGTGCGCGCCCAGCCCTTTACCGCCTGTTCGAGGACGTTGTCGGTCATGTGCAATAGTATCGGCTGGAGGGGCGCCAGGGGAGGTTACGTGAACGTGAATGTGCGGTGCCTGGAAGGGCTCGATCTATCGATTCTGAGACGCCTGCGATTCGACGCCGCAGCCGGTAACGATCCACTAGCGGTACACCCCTCGCTGGTCGTGGCTTGCAATCCTTTTCCGTGGATACCATTCAATAGGGCGGCAGGCGAGCAAGGCGGCAGCTCAATGCCTTGAGTTCAGGGCGGATAGACAAGGCAAGCTGACAACGGACGGAATACACTCCGCCTATTAGGCTTTCTACTTCACGTTAGACCTCGCAAGGGCGCTGCATTCTGTTGCAGTCTTGCGGAATGCATATGATGTATATATCATAGTGGTATGCGGTTCCAGCATGACCCCGCAAAGGCTGCGGCAAATCTGAAGAAACACGGGGTTTCATTCGCCGATGCAGAAGGCGTGCTTGAGGACCCACTCGCGGTCACCGTCGAAGATCCGGATGCTGAAGACGAACCACGGTTCGTTACGGTCGGACTGGGAAACGCCGGTGAACTACTTGTGGCAGTTTGGACAGAGCGTGACGACGAGTGCCGCTTGATCTCGGTGCGTCGCCCGACGCGAAAGGAGCGGAAACACTATGAGAGCTGAATACGACTTTTCAAAAGGCAAGCGCGGCGCGGTAATTCCGCAAAAAGGCAAGACACGGATCTCCATCTTCATCGACAACGCTGTGCTCGATGGGTTTCGGGCACGCGCCGAGAAAGCAGGAACCGGGTACCAGACCATGATGAACGATGCTCTTGGTAAGTATTTGGCCGAGACCGACCAGCCGGTTACCGAACGGGCGCTGCGCCAAATCCTGCGCCAGGAGATGCCCGAATATTTGCGAGGTCTAACCGCCGGCCCAACGACGACCCCTCGCAAGCGGGCGGCGCGTTAGCCGTGACGCTATACAGCGCCAATGTGACCCGGACGGGAGGTAGAGCATGATCCAAGGTAGCTGCCTTTGTGGCGGCGTGAAGTTCGAGATCATTCGTGCCGTCGGTCCGTTCGAGCTCTGCCATTGCAGCCGGTGCCGAAAAGCCAACGGGTCTGCCTTTGTTGCCGGGTTGGGTGTGCTGCGCGACGATTTCAGACTCTTACAGGGTCGCGAACTGATCAAGACCTATGAAGCTCCGGTCCGCGAGACTCTGCCAGCCTATCGCACCTGCTTCTGCAGTTGCTGCGGATCCCCCGTACCAAACCCCTTCTCGGATTCGCGGTGGTTCGAAGTACCTGCTGGCGTTCTCGACGACGACCCGCAGCTTCGTCCAGACAAACACATCTTCGTGGAGGCGAAGTCCCCGTGGTTCGCCATCACGGACGGTCTTCCGCAGCTAGATCGGGCCGAGTTGCTCAAGCTTCGGCGGACTCAGGTGCACCCATGATTCGCGCGCGGGCGCTGTATAACAGCACGCCCCACTCGGACGCGCGGCGAGCGTCGCGCCATATTCAAGCGTCGTGCGCGCGTCGGTAGGCGTGGACGTTGGGTGGCCGTGGTCCGGCTGGCCCGATGTCGTCTACGCGCTTCACGACCGCGAGGAGGATCGGGCCGCGGATGCTCACGCGACTCTCCAAACGCACGGGATTGAGGCCCGAGGGCTTGTAATCGAAGAACTTTGCCACCCAACCGTGCCGTTGCTGAAAAACATTCCTGCATGCTGAACCTGAATAATCCTTCGATTTTGCACGAGCGGCCGCAGTCGCTTGGCGAGGAGATTGCGAACAGCGTCAGCCATGGCATAGGCCTGCTGCTGGCTTTGGCTGCTTTTCCGGTTCTTATCGTTGCCTCGCTGCGGCGTGGGGACGTAACGGGAGTCGTGGCTGCCACGGTGTTCGCAACCACGATGGTGCTGCTGTATTCCACATCGATGCTGTTTCACGCCTTCCCGCAGAGTCGTAGCAAGCGTGTATTCCAGGTCCTCGATCACTCGGCGATCTATTTTCTGATTGCCGGGACCTACACGCCGTTCACGCTCGGTGTGCTCCACGGCACCTGGGGCTGGATATTGTTCGGGCTGGTGTGGAGCATGGCCGTCGTCGGTACGATGCTGAAGTTCCTCGGCGGCGTCCGGTATAACACGCTCTCGACGTTCGTCTATCTCGCCATGGGCTGGCTGGTCGTTATCGCGGCCGATAAGGTGTGGACCCTTGTGCCTGGGTGGGGGATTTTCTGGTTGTTTGCTGGCGGCATTGCCTACACCCTGGGCGCGGTGTTTTTCCTGGCGGAGCGGATCAGGTTCTTTCACTTCATCTGGCACTTGTTCGTCATCGCCGGCACCGCGTGCCACTTCATTGCGGTCCTGCGGTACGCGGTCTGACCCAGTGTTTTCCGATCTGCAAGTACTTCAAAGTGTTGCTTTGGCTTCGCTCCTCGCGTGGGCGAGCGGCCTGCGGCTCTATCTGGTGGTTTTTGCGGTGGGCCTGGCCGGCACCTACGGTTACATCGGACTGCCCGCGGGACTAAAGGTGTTGCAGCACCCCTGGGTCATCGGCGCCGCGGGCTTCCTGTTGTTGATGGAATTTCTCGTGGATAAGGTGCCCGGCGTTGACAGTGTCTGGGATGCGCTGCATACCTTTATCCGCATCCCTGCCGGCGCGCTGCTCGCGGCCGGCGCAACGGGCGACACGCTCAGCGCGATCACGGTGGCCGCGGGATTGCTGGGCGGGACGATCACGGCGGGGACGCATTTCACCAAAGCGGGCGGCCGCGCGATCATCAATGCGTCACCGGAGCCTTATTCGAACTGGGCCGCGTCGTTCACGGAAGACGCAGCGGTGCTCGCGGGGATCTGGTTCGCGATCCAGTATCCGGTCGTTTTTCTGGCCGCGCTCGCGGTGTTCGTGGCGCTCGCGATCTGGCTGCTGCCGAAGCTCTGGCGGGGTATCGGCGCGATCTGGCGCATGCTGCGGACGAGAACTATGATTAGCCGCCCGCTTCGAGGAGAGCCGTGATCAAGGGCCTGCACCACAACGCCTACCGCTGCCGCGACTCGGAGGAGACGCGCGGATTCTACGAGGACTTTCTCGGCCTGCCGCTATCGCACACGCTCGAGATCAGGGAGACCTTGAGCGGGCGCATGACCGAGACGCTGCACACCTTCTACCGGCTCGGCGACGGCTCCTACCTCGCATTTTTCGAGGCGCCGGATATGGCGTTCGACTTCAAGCGCCAGCACGACTACGACCTGCACATTGCGCTCGAAGTCGACCAGACAGTGCTGGAGAAGAAGTTCGCCGAGGGCAAGGCGCGCGGCATCGAGACGCGCGGCGTCTCGGATCATGGCTTCATTCACTCGATCTACTTCCGCGACCCGAACGGCTACGTGATCGAGCTCACCATGAAGATGCCGAACCACGACCAGGCGATGGATCCGGCGAGCAACGGTGCGCGCGCCAAGCTCGATCGCTGGCAGGCTGCCAAGCGGCAATCCGCGACCGCCGGGTAATCGCCTAGCGGCCGAAGCCGTACAGCTGTTGCGGATTGTTAGCGAGGACCGCGTGCCGGCAGCGGCCGGAAAAGAGCGCGGTGAGTTCGCTCTGGCGTAGGCATTACCGTTATCATAAGCGCCCCATGATCTCGGTCAGAAAAATCGGCAAGCACCTGGGTGCGGAAATCTCGGGCGTTGACCTGTCGCGATCCCTGGATGAGGGTGCATTTTCCCAGATCTCGAATGCCTTTTTCGAGCACCAGGTTGTCGTTTTCCGCGAGCAGAGACTCGCGCCATCCGAGCAGATCGCTTTCTGCCAACGTTTCGGCGAGCTCGAACATCACGTGCGCAAGGAGCATTGCCTCGCGGGCCACCCCGAAATCCTGGTGGTCGCCAACGTGCTGGATGAACGCGGCAACGCGATCGGGGTGCAGGACGCGGGCCGCTTCTGGCATAGCGACCTGTCATACAAGCAGGTGCCGAGCCTGCTGTCGGCCCTCTACGCGCTCGAGGTGCCGGTCTGGAACGGTGTGGTTCTCGGCAACACCAGTTTCACCAGCACCACGGTGGCATACGCAGCGCTGTCCGGCGAGCTGCAGCGGCGCCTCCAGGGCCTGCGCAACGTCCACAGCTACCGCTATTACCGGGCGAAGAATTTCCAGGCCCAGCAAGAGGAGCGGGCCCGCGGCGGGCGCTTGTTGCAGGAGCACGCCCCCAGCGAACAGCAGCTACAGAGCGTGCCGGACGTCGAGACGCCGATCGTGCGCACCCACCCGGTCACCGGGCGCAAGGGACTGTTTATCAATGAGGCGCACACCGCTTCGATTACGGGCTTGCCCGAAGAAGAGAGTGCGGCGCTGCTGGCGCAGTTGTGTGCCCATATCGTCGAGCCGGCGTTTCGCTACGAGCATCACTGGAGGGCCGGCGACCTACTCATGTGGGACAACGTCGCTGCGCAGCACAGGGCGAAATTTGACTACGACCTGCCGCTGCGAAGACTGATGCATAGAACCACGGTGCGCGGCAGCG
>SHXK01000002.1 GCA_009693335.1 Betaproteobacteria bacterium
CCCGACTTGCTGGAACGATCACAAGTTATTGAAATAATTGAACAAGAAATATCTAAACTCCCTCCGCGTCAACGTGAGGCGTTCGTCATGCGTTATTGGGAGGAGCTGGATGTCGCGGAGACCGCAAAGGCCATGGCTTGCTCGGAGGGAAGCGTAAAAACGCACTGCTCCCGGGCCACGCACGCTTTGGCTATCGCGCTGCGGGCGAAAGGCATAACCCTCTGAACGGCATCCAGAAAAAGCGACCATGAACGACGAGATTAAATTCAGCCAAAAAATCCGCCAGGCCCTCAACGAAGGTTCGCGTTTGGACGGAAAATCCGCCGCGCACATGGCTCATGTTATTGAGCGGCTGCGCGCGGCGCGCGAGCAAGCGCTCGCCAGGCGCAAGCCAGAGCGCGAGCCGGCGCTTGCCTGGGCCCGCGGTACAGCCGTCGCCGTGATCGGCGGCTTCGGCGGCTTCAGCGGTTTTTCGGTCCGGCTACTGCTGCCGACGGCACTGCTGGTCGCCGGTTTGATCGCGATCTACAGCGGGCAGCAGGAGCAACGCGCGGCCGACGTCGAGGAGCTCGACGCGCAGTTGCTGACTGACGATCTGCCGATCGACGCCTACCTGGATCGAGGTTTCGAGACGTGGCTCAAGAAAATCTCCGCCAACTGACGCGCAAGGTCGCGGCGGCGCTGCTGCTTTGTGCGCTGGCGGCGACTTCCGTGTTCGCAGCGCCCAAGGACAGGGGTCCGCAGTGGGCCTCGCTCACGGCCGACCAGCAACAGGTGCTAGCGCCGCTCGCCGGCGAATGGAACAAGCTCAGCCTGCGGCACAAGGCGAAGTGGCTCGGCATCGCCAAGCGCTATCCAGCGATGAAGAACGAAGAACAGAAGCGTGCGCAGAGCCGCATGCAGCACTGGGCCAAGCTCACCCCTGAGCAACGCTGGCAGGCGCGCGAGCAGTACCGCAGCATCGGCAAGCTCGCGCCCGATCGGCGGGAGGAATTGCGCAGGTACTGGGCCGAATATCAGGCGCTGCCGCCGCACGAAAAGCGCATGTTCGACGTGCCGCCCAGCTATCTGCCTCCGGCCGAGCGCAGACAGCGCGCCACGTCTGCCAAGAAAAAACCAGTCCCCGCCTACGTCCTTCCTGCGTCGCTGTGAGCGGCGCTCCAGCAGCGCACGCCGTTCCGGTACCGGCTGACGCTGCCCCTGGCTTTTGCCGGCGCTTGGCCAGCATGCTGTACGAGGCCATCCTCTTGTTCTCGATCGCCTTCCTCGCCACTTGGGTGTTCCAGTTCGCCGTCGGAACGCTACGCATTGAAGGCTGGCGCATGCACCTACTGCAGATTTTCCTGCTGGCGGTGTTCGCGGTTTATTTCCTCTGGTGCTGGCTGCGCGGCGGGCAGACGCTCGCCATGAAGACCTGGCGTATCCGGCTGGTCGCCAAGGACGGGCATGGGCGCCTGCCACCGAAAACCGCCCTGCTGCGCTTCATCTACGCCCTGCTGCTGGTGCCCACGCTGATCGGTGTCTGCTGGGCCTGGGTCGACCGCGACGGCCAGTTCCTGCATGATCGTCTCGCCGGCAGCCTGCTGATTCCGGTTGCCTGCTAACCCCGCAGCCGCACCCAGATCGGGCGCAAGCGCTCGATCCACAGCATCATCAGGATGGCGGCACTCAGAAACAGCAGGCTCGGCACTGCCGCCGCAGCCACCGGCGGCCACTGCTGCAGTAGCCCGATGTGCGAGAACAGGCTGTTCAACATGTGGAAGAAAATCCCCAGCATGATGCCGAGGAAAACCTTGATGCCGACCATCCCCGAGCGCGCGTGCATGTAGGCGAAAGGCAGCGCCAGCGCCATCATCACCAGCGTCGCGAGCGGGTAGAAAAGCTTCTTCCACAAAGCGATTTCGTAGCGCTCGGTCTTCTGCCGGTTGCTGGCCAAGTGTTGCAGGTACTTGTACAGTTTCCAGGCCGACATGCGTTCGGGCACCACGATCAGCACGTTCAGAAGGTCCGGGCTCATCGCCGAGCGCCAATCGACCTCGGGAGAGCGGGCAGTGGTCGGCCCGGCGGCGCCGAACATGGTCTGGGAGACGTTCAACAGACGCCATCTGCCGGCGCCTGCATACTCGCCACGCGCCGCCTCGGTCACTTGGCGCAAGTGGTAGGCCGTATCGAATTCGTAAATCCGTACGCCGCCAAGCACATTCGCCTCGCGCACCTCGCGCACGTTGATGAACGAGCGCTCATCCTTGAACCAGAGCCCGGAGGAAAGTCCGCTCCCAATCAGTGACAGTATCGCCTGCATCCGCACCTTCTGCGCCGCCTCAGCGGTGAAGGGCGAGATCCACTCACCGATGGCGAAAGTAGCGGCCACGAAGGCGAGCCCGACCTTCGCCAATATCGCGCCCGCGCGCAACGGCGACAAGCCTGCCGCGCGCATGACGGTGTACTCGGAGTTGCTCGACAAGTGCGCCAGCACGTACAGAGTGCCGATCAGCACCGCCACCGGGAACAGTTCGTAGGCGTGCGCCGGGATCCACAACGCGACCACGGTGAAGATCTGGCGCAACTGATAATCGCCATTGCCGAGGTCGCGCAATTCCGAGATCAAGTCGAAAAAGGCAAACAGTGCGAGAAAGCCGAGCAGCACGAAACCTACCGCGCCGTAGATCTGGCGCGCGAGGTAGCGCTCGAGGGTCGGGATGCGGCTGGTCATGAGTGCGTACCGCGCGAGCGTCGCCAGGGAATCCGGATCAGCGACATGCGCTGCGCGAACAGCACCAGCAACACCAGCAGCATTGCGGCATGCACCAGCCAGCAAGCGGTGGAGAACGCCAGCTTGCCCTGCGCAACCCAAGCCTGACTTATCGAGAGCAGGTTTGAATACACAACGTAGGTCAGCAGCGCGAACAACAGGTTCACCGAACGCCCGGCGCGCGGATTGACGAAGCTCAGCGGGATCGCCAGCAGCGCCAGAATCAGCGCCGAGACCGGCATGCCGACGCGCCACAGCAGCTCACCCAAGTTACTACGGGTCGGGTTCTCGACCAAGCCCAGCGTGGAGGTGCTCTTGTGCGTAGCCACCGGTTCGTCGCCCTCCTTGGTCTGGATGCGCGTGGCGTAGCGCTCGAACTCCATGAGGCGGAAATCCGCCTCTCCGGGCGTGCTTTCGTAGCGCCGGCCGGAGAGCAGCACCATGAAGCGATCGGCGTTGGGTGCATACTCGACGAAACCGCGCTCGCTGACCATCACGCCGGTGCGGCGGTGCTGAGTCGAATTTACGAACACGTTCTGCACCGAGTTCTTGTCGCCGGTGATGGATTCGACGAAGAACACGCGCATGCCGCCGCGCGACTCGCCAAAAACACCTGGCTCGACGCGCGAGATGTCATCGCGTGCATCGACGCGACCGCGATAATGCTCGCTCTTTTGCGCAGCCCAAGGCGAGATGAAGAAGGACAAGGCCGCGATGACCAGCACCAGCGGCGCGGCGAAAATCAGCACCGGTCGGATCCAGGCAGCGAGCGACAAACCGGAGTTGAACCAGATCACCATCTCCGAATCCCGCCAGCCACGACTGAGCGCGAGCAGCACGGTGATGAACAAGGTGAGGGACAACAGCACCGGCAGTTGATTGAGCGCCGAGAAGCCCAGAAAAGCCAGCACCGCGTCCGATGGAATATTGCCGCCGGCGGCCTGGCCGAGTAGCCGGATCAGGCGCGTCGTCAGCGCGATCAGGAACAGTGAAAGGAACACTGCGACGGCCAGATTGGCGAACTCCCGCAGCAGCGTACGAAGGAAGATCATGCGATACTTGCAGTGAAAACAATAGGAGAATTTAGTGGAATTTAGCATACGCGCATTAGCGCCCGAGAAAGCGAAAACCGGCTGCCTGGTACTGGCGGTATTTGCGGCACCTTCCGGCGCGCAGCCGGCACTAGGCGCGCCCGTGCTCATGCGCACCACGCAACTCGCGGACCAAGCAGCCGCGGGCGCATTGCGTCGCGTGCTTGCCCAGGGCGATCTCGCCCGCAAGGCCGGCGCCACTTTGCTGCTGCAGAAAATTCCGGGGCTTGCCGCCGAGCGTGTGCTGCTGGTCAGCTTGGGCGAACACGACGATTTCAACGTCACGGCCTTTCGTGAAGCCGTACGCGGCGCCGCCACAGCCTTGAAGAGCCTCGGCGCCAGGGATGCCGTGCTTCCAGTAGCAGATTTCGCCGTCAGCAGTCGAGGCCTGCCCTGGACCGTGCGTCATGCAATCCTCGGCATACGCGAGGTGTTTTACCGTTTCGACCAGTTGCAAACCCAGAAAAAACCCGCCGCCCCCGTGCTTGCTGCGCTGACCCTGGCGATCACTGGCGCTCCGGTAACGCTGCGGCTCCAAGCCGAGAAAAAGGTGCTGCGCGAAGGGCAGTTGGCGCTCAGGGAGGCGGTAGCGACGGCCGACGGCGTCGATCTGGCGCGTACGCTCGGTAACCTGCCGCCCAACCTGTGCACCCCGTCCTACCTCGCCGACCAGGCGAAGAAGCTCGCCAAGCAATTCAAGCTTGGCATCGAAGTTCTTGAGCGGCGCGACATGGAGAAGCTCGGCATGGGGGCGCTGCTGGCCGTGACGCGCGGTTCGCACCAACCGCCCAAGCTGATCGTGCTGCACTACAGCGGCGCCGGAGAAAAGAAAAAACCCCTGGTATTGGTCGGCAAAGGCATTACTTTCGATACTGGCGGCATATCGCTCAAGCCCGGCGGCGAGATGGATGAAATGAAGTTCGACATGTCGGGGGCTGGCAGCGTCCTGGGCGTGATCCACGCCTTGGCCGGCATGCGCGCGCCGGTGAACGTCATCGGCGTGATTCCAGCCTGCGAGAACATGCCTGGCGGCGCGGCCACCCGGCCCGGCGACGTGGTCACGACCCTATCCGGGCAGACGGTCGAAATCCTCAATACCGACGCGGAAGGCCGCCTGATCCTGTGCGACGCCCTCACCTACGCCGAGCGCTTCAATCCACAGGCCATGGTGGACATCGCCACGCTGACCGGCGCTTGCGTGATCGCCCTGGGCCACGTGGCAACCGGCCTCTTTGCCAACGACCAGAAGCTCGCCGACGAAATCCTCGCCGCCGGCGATGACGCTTGGGACCGCGTTTGGCAAATGCCGTTGTGGGAGGACTACCAGGAGCAACTGCGCTCCAATTTTGCCGACATGGCAAACATCGGCGGCCGACCGGCCGGCAGCGTCACTGCGGCCTGCTACCTGGCGCGCTTCACGCGCAAGCAGAAGTGGGCTCATCTGGACATTGCGGGCACCGCCTGGCGCAGCGGCAAGGACAAGGGTTCAACCGGGCGGCCGGTGCCGCTGCTGGTCCGCTTGGCGCTACGCAGGGCGGGTTCCAGGGCTTGACCTCGATCGACTTCTATTTCAACGCGGGCGACCGGTTGGCTATCGCCTGTCGGCTCGCGGGCAAGGCGCTGCGGCAGAAAAAGCGCGTGCTGATCTACGCAGCGCAAATGGAAGTGGCGCAGAAGATTGACCGCCTGCTGTGGGCCTCGCAGGCGGTTTCTTTCATTCCGCACTGCTACACGCATGACCCCTTGGCCGCCGCTACGCCTATCCTGATCGCTGTCGGCGACACGCCGATGGCGTCACCGAACGCCGCCTGCGAGGTGCTGCTCAACCTCGCCACCGTATGCCCACCTTTCTTCGAGCGCCATGAGCGCCTGCTGGAAGTCGTGACGCAAGATGACGAGGACAAGCTCGCCGGCCGGGCACGCTATGCGTTCTACCGCGACCGAGGTTACGCGATCCGTAATCACGACCTCTCAGGTCAGGAGCACGGATGACTCAAAAGCCGAGTCAAGGCCGGGACCCCAACCGGCTGTTCGAGCGCGTCGACGCGCTGATGAAGCGACAGCAGGAAAGCTGGCAGCGGACAGCCGAAGAGGTGCCGTTGCTGACCGAGATCGTCGAGTCCGACCCCGGGGAAGCGTCGCCGGAAGTGCTGGCGAGAGAAAAAACATTTGCGGCGGACATCGAACGGGTACTGGTGTTGCGCCTCCTTGCCGAGATGAACCAGCAGGTTGCCACCCTGCGCGCCGAACTGGAAAGGACATTGCGCCGCTCGGTGCGCATAGCGGTCGAGCACGCGTTCGCGGCACCCAAGGCAACCGCAGACAAACCCGTCGTCGGGGAGTAACAGGGGAACCTCCGTTCCCCTGTTCCTGGCATGGCGCTCGATAAAAGCTTCGATCCACACGCGGTAGAGAGCCGCTGGTACGCGCGCTGGGAAGCCTCGGGCTGGTTCGCGGCCGCGGGGGAAAACGCAACGCCGGAGTCGCCGGCAGCGCCCGCCTACTGTATTCAGCTCCCGCCACCCAACGTCACCGGTACGCTGCACATGGGGCACGCGTTCCAGCAAACGCTCATGGATGCTCTGATCCGCTACCACCGGATGCGCGGCGACAACACCAACTGGGTGGCCGGCACTGATCACGCCGGCATCGCCACCCAGATCGTGGTCGAGCGTCAGTTGCAGGAAGAAGGCAAAACGCGCCACCACCTTGGTCGCGAGGGCTTCGTCAAGCGCGCCTGGGAATGGAAGCAGGAATCGGGCGCCACCATCACGCGCCAGATGCGTCGCCTCGGCGCATCGTGCAACTGGACCTACGCCGACACGGAAGGCCAGAAAGCCGGCTACTTCACGATGGACGCGAATATGTCGCGCGCCGTAGTCGAGGTGTTTGTCCGCTTGCACGAGGAAGGCCTGATCTACCGCGGCCAGCGCCTGGTCAACTGGGACCCGCAGCTCGGCACCGCGGTCTCCGATCTTGAAGTCGATAGCGAAGAAGAGGACGGCAAGATCTGGGAGATTCGCTACCCCCTGGAGGATGGCGACGGCACAACAGCAGCTTCGGTGGTGGTGGCAACCACACGCCCCGAAACGATGCTTGGCGACGTGGCTATTGCAGTCCATCCCAAGGATGACCGGTATCGAGACCTGGTCGGCAAGCAGGTGCGCTTGCCGCTCACCGAACGGAAAATTCCCATCATCGCGGATGACTACGTCGATCCAGCCTTTGGCACTGGCTGCGTCAAGATCACCCCGGCGCACGACTTCAACGACTATGCCATCGGTCAGCGCCATCAGCTGCCGCTGATCCAGATCCTGACGCTCGAGGCGAAGATCAAGGGCACGGCCTATGCGGGACTCGATCGCTTCGAGGCGCGCAAGAAGGTTCTAGAGGACCTGAAAGCGCAGAATTTCTTGGTTGCGGAGAAGCCCTACAAGCTGCGTGTGCCGCGTTCGGGCCGCACCGGCGTGATCGTCGAGCCGATGCTCACCGACCAGTGGTTCGTGAAGATGGAAGGCTTTGCGAAATCCAGCCTGCAGGCGGTGGCCCAGGGCGACGTGAAATTCTTTCCGCCGCATTGGACCTCGACCTACAACCATTGGCTGGAGAACATCCAGGACTGGTGTATTTCGCGGCAGCTCTGGTGGGGTCACCAGATTCCCGCTTGGTATGACGAGCAGGGGCAGGTCTATGTAGGGAGAACCGAAGCGGAGGTTCTTGAGAAATACAAAATAAAAACAAAACTGACCAGAGATCCGGATGTCCTCGACACCTGGTTCTCGTCGCAGCTGGTGCCGTTCTCTTCGCTCGGCTGGCCGGAGAAAACCAAGGACCTCGAAACCTTTCTGCCCTCCTCGGTGCTGGTGACCGGCTTTGACATCATTTTCTTCTGGGTCGCCCGCATGATCATGGCGAGTCTGCACTTCACCGGCAAAGTGCCGTTCCGCCACGTCTACATCAACGCCATCGTGCGCGACGCCGAAGGCCAGAAAATGTCGAAGTCGAAGGGCAATACCCTGGACCCGCTCGACCTGATCGATGGCATCAAGCTGGAAGACCTGGTCGCCAAATCGACCCTCGGCCTGCTGCGTCCCGAGCACAAGGCGAAAATTGACAAGTACCTGCGCGCCCACTACCCGAACGGCATCCCGTCCTTCGGCGCCGATGCGCTGCGCTTCACCTTTGCCTCGCTGGCGAATTTCTCGCGCACCCTGAATTTCGACCTCGGCCGCTGTGAGGGCTACCGCAATTTCTGCAACAAACTCTGGAACGCGACCCGCTTCGTGTTGCTGAACACCGAGGGCCAGGACTGCGGCGCCGACGAGTCCCAACCGGTGGCGTTCTCGACCTGGGACCAGTGGATTATCAGCACCCTGCAGCGCACCGAGGCAGAGGTCGAAACAGGTTTCAGCAACTACCGCTTCGACAACGTCGCCACCGCGATCTACCGCTTCGTGTGGGACGAGTACTGCGATTGGTATGTTGAAATCGCCAAGCAACAGCTCGCCCGCGGCAACGAGGCCCAGCAGCGCGGCACGCGCCGCACGCTGCTGCGGGTGCTGGAGACGGTGCTGCGCCTTGCGCACCCGGTAATTCCCTTCATCACCGAGGAACTCTGGCAGGACGTCGCGCCGCTCGCCGGCAAGAAGGGCGACACCATCATGCTCGCGCCCTATCCAAAGAGTCAGCCGGAAAAAATCGACGCAGCGGCCGAAGCGGAAGTGGCGCTCGCCAAGCAGGTGGTCAACGCGGGCCGCAACCTGCGCAGCGAAATGAAAATTCCGCCTCAACAACGCATTATTTTGTATATTTCCGGCGAGTTATCTTCAGCGATCAGCAGCGCCTTGACCGCTCTTCTGCGCGTTTCGGAATTACGCAATCAGGAACTTCCCAACTCCGATTCGCCGGTCGCCGTGGTCGGTCCGTATCGCCTGATGCCACACCTCGAGGTCGACCCGCTGGTGGAAAGGGGGCGCCTGCAGAAAGAAATCGCGCGTCTCGAAGGGGAGATCGCCAAAACGCACGCCAAGCTCGGCAACGCGTCGTTCGTCGAGCGCGCACCAGCCAAGGTGGTGGATCAGGAGCGCGCGCGGCTAGCCGGGTTTGCAGCGACTGTCAGCCAGTTGCGACAGCAACTCGACCGGCTCTCGGGCGGCGGTCTTACTTCTTCTTCATGAAAAACGTGAACTCGCCGTTCGCCTCGGACTGGGCGACCAGGGCATGGCCGGTCTGCTTGGCAAAGGTTTCGAAATCCCTCACCGAGCCGGGGTCGGTGGCAACGATCTTCAGCACCTGCCCGGAGTGCACGTCGGAGAGGGCCTTCTTGGCGCGCAGTATGGGCAGAGGGCAGTTCAAACCCCGCGTGTCGATTTCCTTGTCGTGCTGCATGGCATTCCTAATCTATCACGCGCCCGGACCATCAGCGTTTGCGGGCGTCCTGTAAATCGCGCGCGTGCTCGGCACGCAACTCCTTAAGGCGCGCGTCCACCACCGACTGGTCGTAGAAATTGCCGTCGCTCGAGGACTGCGCGAACTGCAGTTGCTCGATTGCCGCCGTCAAGCTGCCCTGCAGGAAGTAGAACTCCGCCTGCGCCTGGTGCTGCAGTAGGCGCTTGCCCTGGCCAGCGTAGGCCTTGGCCCGAGCTTGGTGCAGTTTCGGATCGCGCGGATAGAGGCGCTGTGGCTCGGCAAGCGTCGCCAGCACGGCGTCGTAACGGCCTTGATCCTGCAGGGTCCCGAGGATGGCGTAGAGGATAGGCCGGCGGTGTGGATAGCGCGCCAGCGCCGCTTGCAGGACGGTGAGCGCGCCCGCCTGGTCGCCTAGCGCCAGCCGTACGCGCGCCGCCAGCGTCTCCACCATCGGGCTGGCGACTCCGCCCGCCCGCAGGCGGATGATTTCCGCTTCCGCGCGCTTGGGCTCCTTGGCGCGCAGCAGCGCCAGCGCCAGCCCGTAGCGCGCCCCCGGCTCGTTGGCGTAGCGGCGGTCGTTCACCGCATCGCTAAACGTTTGCACCGCTTCACGCACATCGGCCGCCTCGGCGCGCAGCTTGGCGCGCACCAAGTGGTATTCCAGCGGATCGGCGCGCTGCCGGTAAGGCAGGTTTTCAGCGCGGTTCTGCGCATCGGTGATCCGTTCGGTGGTCACCGGGTGGGTGCGCAGGTATCCGGGAATGTTGCCGCTATCCATGAGACGCGTGTGGCGCTGCAGCTTCTCAAAGAACGTGCCCATAGCGCGCGCATCGAAACCCGATCCCGCCAGGGCCTGGAAGCCGATGCGGTCGGCTTCACGTTCGAAGTCGCGGCTAAAGCCAAGCTGCGTCTGGACCGCGCCTCCCTGGGCCGCGGCCGCGGCGCCGCTGGCCAGGTCAGGCCGCGAACGCGCCAGCAAGATCGAAGCAACCATCGCGATCATCATCGGCAGCTGCATCTGCTTCTGGATGCCGATCTGGCGCGCGATGTGACGCTGCGTCACGTGCGCCATTTCATGGGCGATCACCGAGGCGATCTCGGATTCATTGTCGGCGCTGCTGATCAGCCCGGTATGCACGCCGATGAAGCCACCGGGCAGCGCGAAGGCATTGATCGATGCATCGCGGAGGGCGAAAAATTCGAAATCCTGGCGCAAGCCTGTGCCGCCCCCTCCCAAGCGCGCGCCCAGAGCGTTCAGGTATTCAGCAACCTCGGGATCGTCCAGGTAGGACGGTTCGCGCAACTTGATGTCGCGCACGATCGATTCACCGATTTTGCGCTCGGTCGCGAGCGATAGTTCCGAGCCGCTGGAGTCGCCAAGATCGGGCAACTGCACAGGCAGCTGCACCGAAAAACTCTGCGCGAATGTCCGCGGCAGAAAGGCCAGAGACACCACCAGGAGCCAGACGAGGAAACGCATCCGTTTATGATACCGTTCCGATGGTCGAGTTCCCCGCAAGAACATGTGCTTACAGGAGGACGTTTTGGGACGCAAGCTCTCCTCGCAACTCACCCACTTTGACCAGCAAGGCAGCGCCCACATGGTTGACGTGGGCGCCAAGGGTGAAACGCACCGCATCGCGGTAGCTTCCGGGCGCATCGCCATGCGCCCGGCCACCTACCACATGGTGATCGAAGGCGGCGCGACTAAGGGCGATGTACTCGGCGTGGCGCGGATCGCAGCCATCCAGGCAGCCAAGCGCACCTCGGAACTGGTGCCGCTGGCGCACCCGATCGCGATCACCCGCGTGGCGGTCGAGTTCAAGTTCGACGCGCTACGCTGCGAAATCCGCCTGTACGCCACAGTGGAATGCCGCGGCCGCACCGGCGTCGAGATGGAAGCCCTGAGCGCCGCCGCAGTGGGGCTGCTCACCATCTACGACATGGTGAAAGCCGTGGATCGCGGCATGGTCATCGGTGACCTGCAACTCGAGGAAAAACGTGGCGGAAAATCGGGTCATTACCGCCGCCGCATGGCTAAACCAGCTCCATGAAACTCAATTCCGGCAGGATCCTCGCCGCGCTGGTGCTGGTCGCCGTGGCGGCCGGCGCCTGGGCTTGGTACGCCTCGCGCCAAGCGGCGGGCGAGACCAAATACCGCACCGGAAAAGTGGAGCGTGGCCCGCTGCAGGCGGTGGTGGTGGCGAGCGGCACCTTGAATGCGGTAACCACCGTGCAGGTCGGCTCCCAAGTCTCTGGCCAGATCCTGGAAATCTTTGCTGATTTCAACACCCAGGTGAAGAAGGATCAGATCATCGCGCGCATCGATCCGCAGAGCTTCGAGCTGCGGGTCAACCAGACGGGCGCCGATGTCGACGCCGCAAAGAGCGCGGTGGCAGTGGCCACCTCCGCGCTCGCCGCGCAGAGAGCGGAAACCGGTCGCGTGAAGGTGAACCTGGCCGACGCCGAAAGGGATTTCAACCGAAAGAAATTGCTGGTGGAGAAGAATTTCATCTCGCCCGCCGAGCTGGACAGAGCGAGGACCCTGTTCGATTCGACCCGCGAGCAGTTGAAATCAGTCGAAGCGCAGATCGAGGTTAACGCTTCGCAGATCGCCAGTGCGCAGGCCACAGTAAAACAGCGCGAAGCGCTGCTCAAGCAGGCGCAGGTGGACCTGGAGCGGACCATCATCCGGGCGCCGGTGAACGGCACCGTGATCCTGAAGAACATCGATGCCGGGCAAACGGTCGCCGCCAGCCTGCAGGCGCCGGTGCTGTTCACCATCGCACAGGATCTGCGCGACATGCAGGTCGAGGCGGCGATCGACGAAGCCGATGTCGGCCGGTTGCGGGTCAGCCAGCAGGCGAACTTCACGGTGGATGCTTTTCCGCGGCGCGGTTTTGCAGGCGAAATCAGGCAGATCCGAAAATCGCCGGTCAATGTGCAGAATGTCATCAGCTATACAGTGGTGATCTCCGCCGCGAACCCGGACCAGTCGCTGCTGCCGGGCATGACCGCGAACGTCCGAGTAGTGGTGGACAGCCGTGACGCCGTACTCAAGGTGGCGAACGCCGCACTGCGCTTCCGGCCGGCTGGTACGGGAGGTACGGGCAGTACTGGCAGTACTGTTGCAGCAGGCGCTGGCGAGGCAAAGGCCCACTCCAACGGACAGCCAGCGCAGAAGACTGGCGGCCGTGCTGGCGCAGCGCACGTCGGCCGGGTCTGGATCCGCGGCCCCGACGGACAGCCCCAGGCGCTCGAGGTGCGAACCGGCCTGACCGATGGCGCCAGCACCGAGATCGCCGCAGGTCCGCTCAAGGAAAGCGACGAGGTGATCCTCGGTATCGGCGAGACCCAGGCCCCGTCCAAAAAGGCCGCTGGTCCGTCAGGGCCGCGCATGTTCTGATGACTGCCCTTCTGATGCCGCAGTCGATTCCGCATTTAATCCGCACGCGTGACCTGACCAAGACCTACCAGGTCGGTGACAACCAGATCAAAGCCCTCGCCGGGGTCAGCGTCGACATCGAGCAGGGCGAATTCACCGCGGTCATGGGTCCTTCGGGCTCCGGCAAGTCCACCTTCATGAACATGCTCGGCTGCCTGGATCGTCCGACCTCGGGGGAGTACCTGCTGGGCTCACGGCGAGTCTCGACTCTGGCCGGAGACGAACTCGCCCAGGTGCGCAACAGCAACATCGGTTTCGTGTTCCAGACCTTCAATCTGCTGGCGCGCACCGCCGCGGTGGAGAACGTCGAGCTGCCGCTGGTTTACGCGGGTGTCCCGCGGGCCGAGCGCCGCCTGCGCGCGCTGGAAATGCTCGCCAAAGTAGGCCTGGCCGAGCGCGCCAACCACCAACCGGCGCAACTCTCCGGCGGCCAGCAGCAGCGCGTGGCCATCGCCCGCGCCCTGGTCACGCGGCCACTACTGATCCTCGCGGACGAGCCGACCGGGGCGCTGGATTCGCGCACCAGCCTAGAGATCATGGCGCTGCTGCAGGAGCTTAACCAGGGGGGCATGAGCGTAGTGCTGGTGACCCACGAGGCCGAAGTGGCGCGTTTCGCGCGCCGCGTGCTACGCTTTCGCGACGGGCAGCTGGTCGAGGATCAGGTCAACACAGCGCCGGGCGATGCGCGGGCAATGCTGCACGCCGAGGCGCTGGCAGCATGAACCTCCTCGGCCTGCTGCGGGTCGCGATGCGCGCGCTGGCGGTGAACAAGCTGCGCAGCCTGCTCACCATGCTCGGCATCATCATCGGTGTCGCCGCCGTGATCGTGATGATCGCCGTCGGCGCAGGCGCGCAAAAGCGCGTCGAGGAACAAATCCGCTCCCTGGGTTCCAACCTTTTGCTGATCCTATCGGGCACCACCACCTCGGGCGGGGTACGGATGGGCTTTGGCTCCAGCCAGACGATCTCCGAGGACGACGCCGCCGCCATCTGGCGCGAAATTCCGGAAACCATGGCGGCGCCCGCCTTGCGCGGCACCTCGCAGCTCATCTGGGGCAATACCAACTGGTCGACGGTGATCTTCGGCGTGACGCCGGAATACATCGACGTGCGCCAGTGGGAACTCGCTGCCGGCCGCATCTTCGACGCCGCCGACGTGGCGGGCGCCACCAAGGTGTGTCTGGTCGGCCAGACGGTGGCGCGGCAGCTATTCGGCGGCGCCGATCCGCTGGGACAGGTGATCCGCGTGCGGCGCGTGCCCTTCACCGTGATCGGCGTGCTTGAATCCAAGGGCCAGAGCATGATGGGCAGCGACCAGGACGACCTGGTCCTGATGCCGATCAGCACCGCGCGCAACCGCGTGCTGGGCACGGGCAACCTGGCAAAGCAGCGCAGCGTCGGCACCATCTGGGTCAAAGTGGCCGAAGGCACCAACATGAAAGCTGCCGAGGAGCAGGTGCGCGCACTGCTGCGCCAGCGGCACCGGCTGCAGCCCGGGCAGGACGACGACTTCTCGTTGCGTAACCTGGAGGAAGTCGCGGCCACGCAAGAAGCCTCCAGCCGCGTGCTGGCGCTGCTGCTGGCGGCAGTGGCCTCGGTGTCGCTGGTGGTGGGCGGCATCGGCATCATGAATATCATGCTGGTCTCGGTCACCGAGCGCACGCGGGAGATCGGCCTGCGCATGGCGGTTGGCGCGCGCACGCGCGACATCCTCGGTCAGTTCCTGGTCGAAGCCGTGACGCTGTCGCTGATCGGCGGCTTGGCAGGGATCGCCATCGGCATCGCCACCGCGGTCGGCATCGCGGAAATCGCGGGTTGGCGGATCGTGCTGTCGCCCGAGTCGGTGCTGCTGGCGGTCGCCTTCGCTTTCGCGATCGGCGTGTTTTTCGGCTTTTACCCGGCACGCAAGGCCGCGCGCCTCAACCCGGTCGAGGCCCTGCGCTTCGAGTGAGGCCCGCGTACGCACATCAAAAAGATACTTGAACAAAGATCTGGATATTGCTGCCCCAGTTTGTAGCAGCCTTCCAGATACTCCTTAGAGATGATGTCCGTTTGCAGCAGGCGATCCCACTGGAATTGCCTCCCCTCCAAGTTTATGCGCCCCCCAGGCGCACAAAAAAAAATCCCACGCCGCTGTTCGCGGCGCGGGAGCGTCTGGACTTATATCGTTAGCTGCAGGCCTTCGGCTTGATTTCGGTGGCCAGGTTCGAGACGCAGGTCCATGCGCCAGTGGTCGAATCGAAGGTCAGCGTCACAGTTTTGCTAACGACCTTGGTACTGACACCGGAGGCCGCGTAGGTAGCGAGCAGGGCGCAACTCGGAGTCGTAAAAGTGGCCCCAATGCTGGCGACGTACTTCCCCGATGACACTGCGCCTATCGGGATCGCGCAGCCGGCGCTGGGGTCCTGAGCCATCGCTTCCGCGACCGGGGTTTTAAGGCCGTCGAGTAGCGAAAACGCTTCGGTCGCCTGCGCCTTGGCGATGTAGTCCTGATAGGCCGGAATCGCTACCGCCGCCAGAATGCCGATGATCGCAACCACGATCATCAGTTCGATCAAGGTAAAGCCCTTCTGTAGCTGTTTCATGGAATTAACTCCTTTTAAGGCTGGTTGGACAGATGGCACAAGTAAGCTTGCATACTTGGCCCACAGCGCTACGCGCAAGTGTCGGGCCTACTCCGAAAGTAATTTTTTTATTACATCTTTTCAATTAGTTATGGTTCAGACCCGGAGGAACGATGAAATATTCCCTCATGCCGCCCGGGGTCAGAGTGCCGAAAAATGTCAGTGGGTTACCAGGATGGGCACTGCTACCAGCCTTCAGGGCGTATAACCCGGAATCTTCGATTCATCGACTTCGTCGATCTGTTCCTTGTCGAGATACTGCTCGGCGTAGCGCCGGTAGACTTTCTTGCGTACAAAAATGTCCCTCCGAATTCCTGCATCCGTCAGGCATGTCGTGCGGCGCAAAAATTCTACGCCAGCCCCATGCCCGTCAGGCGAGATTCAAAGACCTGCCCTGAACCTAGGTCTCCCTCAAGAAAAACAACCCTCTACCCCGCATTTTTGCAGCTAAATGTCAGCCAGGTCAAGCGCCAAGAATCTGCCCGGGCTGGACGCTGCCCACGGCCAGCAGGTCGCCGGCAGCGACCTTTTTGCCGTCGCCCAGCTTGGCGCGCAGCACCTCGATGCGGCCGCCTTGGGCGCTCACCTGGAAGCTGGTCGGGCCGATTGCGACGATTTCGCCGATTTTTCCCTTGACCGCGCCGAAGCTACGCACCGGCACCTTTTTGCAATCAAAGATCTGCAGTTTGATACCGTTCAGGGTCGTCCAGGCCCCGGGGGCCGGATTGCAGCTGCGGATCAGGTTGTAGACCGCATCGATGTGGTTGGCCCAATGGATGCGTGCCTCGCTCTCGCGGAACCAGCCTTCGTAGGTCGCCTGCGACTCGTCCTGCACCAGCTCCCGGTGACTGCCGGCGACCACCAGGTCGGCGGCCTCCAGCATCGCCTGCACCCCCATCGGGAACAGGCGGTCGAAATACACCGTGCCGAGCGTGTCGTCCGGACTAATGCGGGTCTCTTTTTGCAGGATCACGGGACCCTCGTCCAGGCCATCGGTCGGGCGAAAGATGGTCAGGCCGGTGGTGGTTTCGCCACGTGAAATCGGCCAGTTGATCGAACTCGGGCCGCGGTACTTCGGCAGCAGCGACGGGTGGTACTGGATGGTGCCGTGCTTGGGGATGGTCACGAAGTCCTGCGGCGCGAACTGCAGCACGAAAGCCATGATGCCGATCTGCACCTCCAGCCCTTTGAGCGCCGCTTTGGCGTCATCGTTCTTCAGCGACGGAAACTGGAATACCTGGATGCCTTTTTCTCCGGCGGCGGTCTTCAGCACATCAGGCTTGGCGCCCGGTTTTTCCGGCGCGCAGAACACGCCGGCCACCTCGTCGCCACGCGCCACAAACGCTTCCAGCACGGCCTTGCCAAAATCCTGCTGACCAACGATGGCGATTTTCATCAGACCGCCCTTTTCGGCGGCAGCGAGAAAGCGCCCGCATTCTTCAGCGAGCCGATCTTGGCGTCGTCGTAAGCGAGCACTTCTTTAAGGATCTCGTCGGTGTGCTCGCCCAGCGTCGGCGAGCGCTCGATCTTCGCCGGCGAGGCCGACAGCTTGATCGGCATGCCGACATTCCACCACTTGCCGCGCTGCGGGTGATCGAGCTCGACCCACATCTCGCGGCCGCGCACATGCTCGTCGTTGGCGAGATCTTCGGTGCTCATGATCGGCCCGCAGGGCACGTCAAGCGGATTGAGGATCGCCATCAGTTCGCGCTTGGTGTATTTCTCGGCGAACTTGTTGATCAGCGTCCACATCAGTTGCTGGTTCTTGCGCCGCTCCGCGATGCCGGCAAGTTGCGGGTTGCTGGCCATGTCGGGCATGCCGACATCCGGACCGATGCGCGTGGCCAGATCCTCCCACACCGCCTCCTGCACCACCACATAGAGCCAGTCGTTCGGACCGTGCGGTTTGCAGTGGATGGCGTTGCCCAACTGGCCGCCACCGGAATCGTTACCCGCACGCGGCACATCGCCCATGTTCTGATAGGTTGGCACTGAGTACTCCGACATTGCCTGTCGCGTGAGGCGCTGGTGGTCGCGGAATTTAACGCGACACAGATTCATCACCCCGTCCATCATCGCCACTTCCACGTACTGCCCCTGACCCGTCTTGTCCGCCTGCCGGAGCGCCGCGAGCAGGCCGATCGCCAAGTGCAGGCCAGTACCCGAATCGCCGATCTGTGCACCAGTGACGAAGGGCGGGCCCTCCGGCACCCCGGTGGTGCTCATCGCGCCGCCCATCGCCTGCGCGACATTTTCGTAGGCCTTGAACTCGGCGTAGGGCCCGCTGGAGCCGAAGCCCTTGATCGAACCCATCACGATCTTCGGGTTGAGTTCGTGGATCTTCTCCCAGGTGAAGCCAAAGCGGTCGAGCACGCCGGGGCCGAAGTTCTCCATGATCATGTCGCATTTCTTCAGCAGGTCGACAAACACCTGCTTGCCCTCGTCGCTTTTCATGTTGACGGTGATCGAGCGCTTGTTGCAGTTGAGCATGGTGAAGTACAGGCTGTCGGCCTTGGGTATATCGCGCAGTTGCCCGCGTGTCGCGTCGCCTGCCGGGTTCTCGAACTTGATCACGTCAGCCCCCATCCAGGCGAGCAGTTGCGAGCAGGTCGGCCCCGCTTGCACGTGGGTCATGTCGAGAATGCGGACTCCCTTAAGTGCTTCCATTCAGATCTCCAAAAAGCTATTTCTTTTTTGCGGTCGGATTCAGGCTCGTGATGCGGCCGCTTTCGGTGCCGGCGGTTTCGTCGATGACAGCATTGATGAGGGTGGGCTTGCCCGAACGGATGGCTGCTTCCATGGCCTGGCGCAACTCGGCCGGCTTGGTGACGTGTACCCCAATGCCACCGAAAGCCTCCATCAGCTTGTCATAGCGCGCCCCCTTGACGAATACGGTGGGCGCCACATCGGGGCCGCCGGTCGGATTGACATCCGTCCCCCCGTAGACGCCGTTATTGTTGAAGATCACCACGCAGACCGGCAGGTTGTAGCGGCAAATAGTCTCCACTTCCATGCCGGAGAAGCCAAAAGCGCTGTCGCCCTCGATCGCGATCACCGGCTGGCCGCTGACCACCGCGGCGGCGACGGCGAAGCCCATGCCAATGCCCATGATGCCCCAGGTACCCACGTCCAGGCGCTTGCGCGGTCGGTACATGTCGACGATGCTGCGGGTGAAGTCGAGTGCGTTAGCGCCTTCGTTGACCAGAATGGCCTCCGGGTTGGCCTTGATGATGTCACGCACTACGTTCAGCGCGCTGTGAAAATTCATCGGCGCCGGATCACGTGCCAAGGTCTCGGCCATCTTGGCGAGGTTCTTCCCCTTGCGCTCGGCAATGGCCGAGAGCCACTCGGCCGGCGGCTTGGCCCAGTGGGTGCCCGCGGCCTTGATGGCGGTCAGCAGCGCCGAGACGCAGGAACCGATGTCGCCCACCAGCGGGGCTTCGATACGGACGTTGCTGTCCATTTCCTGCGGCGAAATATCGATCTGGATGAACTTTTGTGCGCCCCAGGCCTTAGCGTCCTTGCCGCCCCAGGTCTTGCCCTTGCCTTGGGAGAGCAGCCAGTTCAGACGCGCGCCGACCAGCATCACCACGTCAGCCTCGGGCAGCACGAAAGAACGGGCGGCAGCAGCAGACTGCTCGTGCGTGTCGGGCAGCAGGCCCTTGGCCATGGACATGGGCAGGTAGGGGATGCCGGTGCGCTCGATGAGGGCGCGGATGTCCGCGTCGGCCTGTGCGTAAGCGGCGCCCTTGCCCAGCAAGATCAGCGGACGCTTGGCGCTTTTCAGGAGTTCGAGGGCGCGTTGCACCGCGTCCTCCGCCGGAATCTGGCGCGGCGCCGGATCGACCACCTTGATCAGCGATTTTCTGCCGGCTTCCGCGTCCATGGACTGGGCAAAGAGCTTCGCCGGCAGGTCGAGATAGACGCCGCCCGGGCGGCCGGAGACGGCGGCGCGGATCGCGCGCGCCACGCCCACCCCGATGTCCTCGGCGTGCAGCACGCGGAAAGCGGCCTTGGCGAGCGGCTTGGCGATGGCCAACTGGTCCATCTCCTCGTAGTCTCCCTGCTGCAGGTCGACGATCTCGCGCTCGCTGGAGCCGCTGATGAGGATCATCGGGAAGCAATTGGTGGTGGCGTTGGCGAGAGCCGTCAAGCCGTTGAGGAAGCCGGGGGCGGACACCGTCAGACAGATGCCCGGCTTTTGCGTCATGAAACCGGCGATGGCGGCGGCGTTGCCGGCGTTTTGCTCGTGGCGGAACGAAATCACGCGCAAGCCTGCGGCCTGGGCCTTGCGGGTGAGGTCAGTGATCGGAATGCCGGGCAGACCGAAAATAGTGTCGATGCCGTTCAATTTAAGGGCATCGATGACCAGGTGAAAACCGTCGGTCACTGGTGATGGTGCATCGGTTACTACGACTTGAGGTTCGACAGCGCCCATAAAGACCCCTCTCGGAAAAGTCAAAAATGATAGTTTTTCACTCCTGCCGCCGACCTTGACTGCGGTCAAGCTTTTTCAGTCTAATGAGCAGTTCCCCATGACCGCCATCGCCAACCACCCGCAACGCAACACCCTGCGCCTGCAATTGCGCGAGAACCTGCTCCTCTGGGCCATGCGCCCGGAGCAGTGGGAGGCGCTGGAACCCCTGCTGGTGATAGGCGACTACCGCAAAGGCGACCGTCTGGCGCGACAGGGGGATGAGGAAATGGTCCAGTTCTTCATCCTCGAGGGCATGGTCAAGCGCGTGGTGTCAAACCCCGAGGGCCACGAAATGATCCTGCGCTTCGCCGCCGAAACCGAGATGGACACCTCGTTCGCAGCCTGGCGCCTGCGCACCCCCATCCCTTATTCTATCGTCGCGGTAACCAAGGCGCGCACTGCCGAGCTACCGATGCCGCGGTGGGTCGAGTTTCTCGAGCGGCAGCCTGAGGTGAAGTTGAAGTTCGAGTACCAGGTCATGAAGCTGATGTCGGAGGTGATGGCGCACACCATCACCCTGCACCTGCTGGACGCCCCCGGACGGCTGTCGCGGTTTCACCGCAAGCATCCTGAGCTCGCCGGCAAGATCCCGAAGAAGGAACTGGCCGCCTACCTCAACCTGACTCCCGAAACCCTCTCCCGCCTCAAGCAGAAGCTCGGCCGTCAATGAAAAGGGCCGGGTTAGCGCAGGGGCCTAAGCGCCAGCGCGAGCCGCTTTCAGATCCCCCGGCGCAGCTTCGACCAGAGCATTGACATCAGCGGCCAGAAGAGCAGAAACAGCGCCAGCCCGGTCAGCGAGCCCACCAGCGCATTGGAGAAGAACACCGACATGTCGCCCTGCGCCACCAACATCGCCTGCCTGAACGAGGATTCGGCCCGATCCCCCAGCACGATCGCCAGCACTAGTGGTGCCAGCGGGTACTGCAGCTTCTTGAAGACGTAACCCATGACGCCAAACACCAGCATCATCCAGACATCGAAGATCGAGTTGTGCACGGTGTAGGCGCCGATGGCGCAGATCACCATGATGATAGGCGCGATCACCGAGAACGGCACTCGCAGGATGGCGGCGAACAGCGGCACGCAGGTAAGCACCACGATCAGTCCCACGATATTGCCGAGGTACATGCTGGCGATCAGGCCCCACACGAAATCCTTCTGCTCAACGAACAGCAGCGGGCCGGGCTGCAAGCCCCAGATGAGCAAGCCGCCCAGCAGCACCGCCGCAGTCGGCGACCCAGGCACACCTAGCGTGAGCATCGGCAGCAGCGCAGCGGTGCCCGCCGCGTGCGCCGCTGTTTCGGGCGCCACCACACCCTCGACTATGCCAGTGCCGAACTTGTCGCCGTCCTTCGAGAAGCGGCGCGCCACGCCGTAACTCATGAAGGAAGCCGGGGTGGCGCCGCCCGGCACGATGCCCATAAAGCAGCCGACCGCCGAGGAACGAATGGACGTCAACCAGTACTTCGGCAATTCCTTCCAGGTCTCGAGTACGACTTTTATGTTCATCTTCGCCTGCGCGCCCTTGAAAGCGAGGCCCTCCTCCAGCGTGAGCAATATTTCGCCGATGCCGAACAGGCCAATGACCGCGATCAGGAAATCGAATCCGGTCAGCAGGTGCGTCGAGCCGAAGGTCAGGCGCAACGTACCGGTCACCGGGTCGGTGCCGACTGCGGCGAGTGCGAAACCGAGCATCATCGTGGCCAGCGTCTTGAACGGCGGCTCCTTCGACATGCCGACGAAGGCGCAGAAAGTGAGCAGGTAGACCGCGAAAAACTCCGGCGGCCCGAATTCGAGGGCGAATCCCGCCACGATCGGCGACAGGAAGGTGATCACGATCACCGCCACCAGCGCGCCGACAAACGACGAAGTGAAGGCTGCTGTCAGCGCCGCCCCAGCGCGCCCTTTCTGCGCCAGCGGATAGCCGTCGAAGGTGGTCGCCACCGACCAGGGTTCGCCGGGAATATTAAAGAGGATGCTGGTGATCGCCCCACCGAAGAGCGCGCCCCAATAGATGCAGGAGAGCAGGATGATCGCCGAGGTGGTGCCGCCAGGCGCCTGCGACATGCTGAAGGTGAGCGGCAGCAGAATCGCCACGCCGTTGGCCCCGCCCAGTCCGGGCAGCACGCCGATGATCACGCCGAGCACGATGCCGGTGAACATCAGCGCGATGTTCTTCAGCGTCAGCACGACAACGAAGCCCTGCAGCAGCGACTGGATTTCGTCCATGCGTCAGTTCAGCCCCGTCAGTTGAGCCCCAACAGGGCCTCGAGCGGACCCTTGGGCAAGGGAATCCTGAACCAGAACTCGAAAATCAGGAAAAACACCAGGCTGTTGCCGATCGACACCGCAGCCACCTTCCACCACGTGTACTTGCCGAGCCAGCGCATGAATAAGGCGACGAACAGTGCCGAGGCCACGTAAATGCCGATCCAGCCGATCAGCCCGACATACACGGCGGTCGGCACCAGCACCGACAACACCAACTTCAACTGCTCGACCTCGACGAAACTGCGATTCTTTTCCTTAGTCTCGGCGAGCCCCGCCATCAGGTTGATCAACGCGGAAACGCAGATGATGACGCCGATGTAGAAGGGGAAATACCCTGTCTGGGGGCCATCCTCACGCCAGCCAAAACCGAGCCGCGCGCTGTCGAAGATAACGATAGCGCCGAGCGCAAAAAAAACGGCTGCCACCACCGTTTCGGCGACCCGGTAACGAAATGCCGGCTTTCCCCCGCTGCCTTCAGTCATGCCCGCCCCTAATAGCAAAAGCGGGGGCCACGACCCCCGCTCGTCTCGGTGCACTCAGACTACTGTCCGGCGATAAACCTCGCGGCCTTCATCAACTGAATATGTCGCGCCTCTTCGCGCGCAACCCAGTCCGCGTATTCCTTGCCCTCGAGCGAAGTCTGATTGAACGCCCCGCGCTCCATCAGGTCCTTCCACTCCGGCGTGGCTTGGACTTTCCTGAACAATTCAACGTAGTACTGCACTTGGGCCGGCGTCACGCCACCCGGCATGAAAATGCCGCGCAGCATCAGGTAGTCCACATCCAGCCCGCTTTCCTTGCAGGTCGGAATGTCGGACCAGGACATGGTGTCAGTGACCTTGGTCTTGTAAGGCATGCGCTTGGGGTCGAACACGCACAAGGGCTTCAGCTTGCCGCCGCGCCAGTGCGCCACCGCCTCAATCGGGTTGTTCACCGTGGAATCCGCGTGGTTGCCCACCAGCTGGACCGCCACGTCCCCGCCGCCCTTGAACGGAACGTAGATGAACTTGGTGCCGGTCAACTGCTCGATCGCGGCGGTGATGATCTGGTCTTCCTGTTTCGCGCCGGTGCCCGCCATCTTGAACTTGTTCGGGCCCGCCGCCTTGGCTGCTGCGATGTATTCCTTGGCCGACTTGTAAGGCTTGGACACGTTGGTCCAGAGGACGAACTGGTCGAGCGCCAGCATCTTGACGGGGGTCAGGTCACGCCAGTTAAACGGCACCCCGGTAGCAAGTGGCGTGGTGAACAGATTCGACAGTGTAATGATGATCTTGTGCGGGTCGCCCTGCGCGCCCTTGACGTCAAGAAAGCCCTCGGCGCCCGCGCCGCCCGCCTTGTTGACCACCACCATCGCCTGCTTCATCAGCTTGTGCTTGGCGATGATGCCCTGCGCAGCGCGCGCCATCTGGTCCGCGCCGCCGCCGGTGCCGGCGGGAATGATGAATTCGACCGTCTTGGTGGGCTCCCAAGCCTGGGCAAGAACCGCTTGCGGCAGCGCCGCCATAGCCGTCATGGCCACCATCGATCCTGCAACACGTTCGAACAGATTTCGCATAATCGCTCCTCCTATCGGGAACTGGGATTCTGATCGCCGCGTGGCGTGTTCGCCCTTGATGACGGTCAAGAATTCCCTGCTTGTTCGACCGGCCCCCCTTTTACGGCGGCTGCCTGCCGTTTCGCAAGCCACAGCCCCCAAGCGACCACGATCACCGCGCCAGCCACCCCAGCCACCAGCTCCAGGTTCAAGCCGCCCAGCTTGGGCTTGCCACCATCGATCTGGATCCCCGAGAGGCCATTCATCCATGCCAGCGCCACCGGGTCCGTGACCAGCATCTCGCCGGCGACCAAGCCGATCAGCGCCGCTCCAATGGTGATGATCGCCGGGTAGCGATCCATCAGGGTCACCAGCAGCGTGGCGCCGAACACCACCAGCGGGATCGAGATCGCCAAGCCCAGAATCAGCAGCGTCATGCTGCCGCCCGCCGCCGCGGCCACGGCAATCACGTTGTCCAGGCTCATCACCAGGTCGGCGATCAAGATAGTCTTGATTGCCGCCGTCAGGTTGTCGCTGGCGTTGACATCGTCACCCTGGTGCGCGGGCACCAGCAGCTTGATGCCGATCCAGAACAGCAGCAGGCTGCCGACGATTTTCAGCCAGGGCAGGGTCAGCAGAGCGACGGCGAATACCGTAAGGATGATGCGCAGCACCACCGCCGCGCCGGCGCCCCACAAGATCGCCTGCTTCTGCTGCTTGGGCGGCAAGGAACGGGCCGCCAGTGCGATCACCACCGCGTTATCGCCTGACAGAACGATGTTGACCCCGATGATTTTCAGCAGGCCGATCCAGAATACCTGCGTGGCGAGTTCTTCAAGCATGGGCTATTTTAAAACAGTCCGACCACTTTGCCATCCACCAGGTCGATTTTTTCCGCCGAGGGCACCTTCGGCAAGCCGGGCATGGTCATGATGTCGCCGCAGATCATGACCACGAACTCGGCGCCCGCCGCCAGGCGCACCTCGCGCACGTTGAGCACGTGATCGGTGGGCGCGCCGCGCGTCGCCGCGTTGGTGGCGAAGGAAGACTGGGTCTTCGCCACGCACACCGGGTAGTGGCCATAGCCTTCGTCTTGCAAGCGTTTGATCTGGGCGCGCACCTTCGCATCCGCGGTCACATCTGCCGCCCGGTACACCTTCTTGGCGATCTTGTTGATCTTGTCCCAGAGGGTGTCGGCATCCTCATATACGAAGCGCGGGGTCGAGGGCTGGTCGCACAGGCCGACCACGATCCTCGCCAGTTCGGCGGCGCCCTTGCCGCCGTCGCCCCAGTGCGTCGCCAGCACCACCGGGACGCCCAGCTTTTTCATTCTCGCGTTCAACATCTCAAGTTCCGCCGGCGTGTCGAGGTTGAAGCGGTTGATCGACACCACACAGGGGATGGCGTACACCTGGGAAACATTCTCGACGTGGCGCTCCAGATTCACCAGGCCCTTTTCCAGCGCGGCCAGGTTTTCCTTGTTGACTTCCTTCACGTCCACACCGCCGTGGTATTTCAGCGCCCGCACAGTGGCCACGATCACCGCGGCATTCGGCCGCAAGCCAGTCTTGCGGCATTTAATATCGAGGAACTTCTCACCGCCCAAGTCGGCGCCAAAACCGGCTTCGGTGACCACGTAGTCGGCGAGCTTCAACGCACTCTGGGTGGCGATCACCGAATTGCAGCCATGCGCGATGTTGGCGAACGGACCGCCATGGATGAAAGCCGGATTGCCTTCCAGCGTTTGCACCAAGTTGGGGGCCAGCGCGTCCTTGAGCAACACGGTCATCGCGCCGTGCGCCTTGAGGTCACGCGCATGCACCGGCTTGTTGTCGCGCGTATAGGCAACCACGATGCTACCGAGGCGTTTTTTCAGATCATCGAGCGAAGTCGAGAGACAGAAAATCGCCATCACCTCCGAGGCCACCACGATGTCGAAGCCGTCCTGCCGCGGGTAACCGTTGGCGGTACCCCCCAGCGCGACCACGATCTCGCGCAAAGCCCGGTCATTCATGTCGACCACGCGCTTCCACTGGATGCGGCGCACGTCGATGCCCAGTTCGTTGCCCTGGGTGATGTGGTTGTCGAGCAGCGCCGCGAGCAGATTGTTGGCCAGCGCGATAGCGGAGAAATCCCCCGTGAAGTGCAGGTTGATGTCCTCCATCGGCACCACCTGCGCATAACCGCCCCCCGCCGCGCCGCCCTTCATGCCGAATACCGGCCCCAGGGAAGGTTCGCGCAAACAGATCATCGCTTTCTTGCCGATGTGGTTGAGCGCGTCGCCCAGACCGACCGTGGTGGTGGTCTTGCCCTCGCCGGCCGGCGTCGGCGACATCGCCGTGACCAGGATCAGCTTGCCGTCCTTTTTTGACTTGAGGGTATCGAGATACGGCAGCGACACCTTCGCCTTGTAGTGCCCGTAGGGCTCGAGGTGATCTTCGGCGATGCCGAGCTTGTCCTGCGCCACTTTGGCTATGCGCTGCATTTTCGCTGCTTGCGCGATCTCGATATCGGACGACATGGATCTTCTGCTCCTGTTGGTTTCTTCTTAGGGGTAGATCTCGGCCAGCGAACGGCCCTTGCCGTAACCCGGATTGCCTGGCCGTGCACCGCCCTTGCTGACCTTCACGGCGCAATATTTGAACTCGGGGATCTTGCCGAAGGGATCGAGCTTCGGGTTGGTGAGCATGTTGGCCGCCGCTTCGTAGAACGCGAACGGGATGAACACCGCACCGCGCGGCGTTCCTTCGTCGGCTCTTGCATACAAAGAAATCTGGCCCCTGCGCGAAGTCACTGTGAGGATATCGCCCGGTCTGGCGTCCAGCGCGGCGATATCCAGCGGATGCATCGAGCACACCGGTTCAGGTTCGAGGGCGTCCAGCACTCCCGCCCGTCGCGTCATGGCGCCGGTATGCCAGTGTTCCAGCTGCCGCCCCGTGATCAGGACCACGGGGTAGGCCTCATCCGGCCGCTCGTCGGCCCGAATCAGGTCCGCTGGCACGAACTTGGCGCGACCAGTGGCGGTCGGAAACACCTCGGTGAACACCACCGTGGTCCCCGGATCGCCCTCGTTCTCGCAGGGGTAGACCACGCAGGAATCGCGCTCCAGGCGCTCCCAGGTGATGCCGGCGATCGAATTCATGCCTTTGCGCATTTCATTCCAGACTTGTTCCGGTTTGTCATAGGACCAGTTCAAACCCAGTCGTTGCGCGAGTTGATTGATGATCCAGAGATCCGCCTTGGCCTCACCGGGGGGCTCAATCGCCTTGCGGCCTAGCTGCACCATGCGGTCGGTATTGGTGACGGTGCCGTCTTTTTCCGGCCAGGCCGTGGCCGGCAGCACCACGTCGGCGAGATAGCAGGTCTCGGTGAGGAAAATGTCCTGCACCACCAAATGCTGGAGCTTGGCCATCGCGGCGCGTGCATGGTCCGCGTCCGGATCGGACATGGCCGGGTTCTCGCCCATCACGTACATGCCGCGGATGCGACCGGCGTCGGCTTCCTGCATGATCTCGACCACCGTGAGGCCGGGCTTGTTTTCCAGCGTGGTTCCCCACAGTGCCTCGAAGCGCTGCTGGGCCTCGGGACTGTCCACCCGCTGGTAATCCGGAAACATCATCGGGATCAGGCCCGAGTCCGAGGCCCCTTGCACGTTGTTCTGGCCACGCAGCGGATGCAGACCGGTGCCCACGCGCCCCACCTGCCCGGTCATCAAGGAGAGCGCAATCAGGCAGCGCGCATTGTCGGTGCCGTGCACGTGCTGGGAGATCCCCATGCCCCAGAGAATCATCGAGCCCTTCGAGGTAGCGAACAGGCGCGCCACCTCGCGAATGGTCTGCGCCGGAATGCCGCAGATCGGCGCCATTTTCTCGGGCGAGAAACTCTTGGCGTTTTCTTTCAGGGCCTCAAAGCCGCTGGTTCTATCGGCAACAAACTTCTTATCCACCAGATCTTCGTCGATAATGGCGTGGATCATCGCGTTCAGCAGCGCCACATCGGTGTCGGCGTTGAACTGCAGGAAGTAGGCCGCGTGGCGCGCGAGCTCGGTGCGGCGCGGGTCGGCGATGATCAGCTTCACGCCGTTCTTCGCCGCGTTCTTCATCCAGGTGGCGGCCACCGGATGGTTGACGGTGGGGTTGGCGCCGATGATGAACACCACCTCAGCGTTCATCACGTCGCTCACCTGGTTGGAAACCGCGCCCGAGCCCACGCCTTCGAGCAGCGCGGCGACTGAGGATGCGTGGCACAGGCGCGTGCAGTGATCGACGTTGTTCTGGCCGAATCCCGTGCGCACCAGCTTCTGGAACAAGTACGCTTCTTCGTTCGAGCCTTTGGCGGAACCGAAACCGGCCAGCGCAAAGCGGTCCTGATCCTTGATTTTTCTCAAGCCTGCAGCGGCGAAATCCAGGGCTTCTTCCCAACTGGCTTCGCGGAACGCCTCTTTCCAGTTCGCCGGATCGACGGTGAAATCCGCCGATTTCTTCATGCCTGCTTTTCTGATCAACGGCTTGGTCAGGCGTTGCGGGTGCTGCACGTAGTCGAAACCGTAGCGCCCCTTGACGCACAGGCGTCCGTGGTTGGACGGGCCGTCGCGGCCGCTGACGAACTTGATGACGTTGCTGCTCTTTTGCACGTGGTAAGTAAGCTGACAGCCAACGCCGCAAAACGGGCACACCGAGTCCACTTTCTTGTCCACTACTTCCAGGCCCGCCTCGCGCGCGGGCATCAGCGCGCCGGTGGGACAGGCCTGCACGCACTCGCCACAGGCAACGCAAGTGGAGGCGCCCATCGGGTCGTCCTGGTCAAAGACGATCTTGGCGTGCTCGCCACGGAACGCAAAACCAATGACATCGTTCACCTGCTCCTCACGGCAGGCGCGCAGGCAGCGTGTGCACTGGATGCAGGCGTCCAGATTCACCGCGATCGCCGGATGGGAAATGTCGGCTTTCGGCTGTTGCCTCGCTGCGAATCTCGGTTTGCCAACCCCAAGCTTGCGTGCCCATACGTCAACCTTGTTGTTGAGCGTGTGCTGCGTCTGCGGCATGTCGGAGAGCAGCAGCTCGAGCACCATTTTCTGCGAGGCCAGCGCGCGCGGACTGTCGGTGCTGACCTCCATGCCTTGCGTCGGATAACGGCAGCAGGAAGGTGCCAGCACGCGCTCGCCCTTGACCTCGACCACGCAGGCGCGGCAGTTGCCATCGGGGCGCAGCGTGCGCGAGTAGCACAGATGCGGGATGGAAATCCCGTTGCGGCGCGCCGTCTCGATGAGGAGCTCATCGGGCCGACCGATTACCGTTCGGCCGTTCAACTTGAACTCGATCGGCAGCGTCGCCAACTGCTGGTTGCTGATGCGGTCCATCGCTTCCCTTTATCCCACTTCCTGTGGGAAGTATTTCATGACGCTCAACGCCGGGTTGGGCGCCGCCTGCCCCAGACCGCAAATTGAAGCGTCCATCATGGCCTGTGAGAGCTCATTGAGCAACGGCTGGTTCCATTGCTTGGCTTGCATGAGTCCCAGCGCCTTGGCGGTGCCCACCCGGCAGGGGGTGCATTGACCGCAGGACTCCTCCTTGAAGAACTTCATCAGGTTCTTGGCGGCATTGGACGCTTGATCTCTGTCGGAAAGAATCACCACTGCCGCAGAACCGATAAAGCAGCCATGCGCCTGCAAAGTGTCGAAGTCGAGCGGAATATCGCCAAGTTTTTCCGGCAAGATGCCTCCGGAGGCACCGCCCGGCAGGTAGGCATAAAACTGGTGCCCGTCAAGCATGCCCCCGCAGTATTCCTGTATCAATTCCTTGACGGTGATTCCCGCGGGCGCGATGTGGACGCCGGGTTTCTGTACGCGGCCCGAGACCGAGAAGGAGCGCAGGCCCTTGCGGCCGTTCCTGCCCTGCGAGGCGAACCAGGCGCCGCCCTGCTCCACGATCTCGCGCACCCAGTACACCGTTTCCAGGTTGTGCTCTAGCGTCGGATAACCGAACAGGCCCACCTGCGCGACATACGGCGGCCGCAGACGCGGCATGCCGCGCTTGCCTTCGATGGATTCGATCATCGCCGATTCTTCGCCGCAGATGTACGCCCCGGCGCCGCGGCGTAGATGAATCGGCGGCAACGGAATTTTTGCTTGCCTCTTCAGCGTCGCGAGCTCTTTTTCAAGAATCGCCCGGCAACCGGCATACTCGTCGCGCAGATAAATGTAAATTTCGCCGACGCCTGCACACCACGCCGCGACCAGCATGCCTTCCAGAAAGCGGTGCGGATCGCGCTCCAGAAAGTAGCGATCCTTGAAAGTGCCGGGCTCGCCTTCGTCAATGTTGACCGCCATCAGGCGCGGCGCCGGCTCCGCGGCGACGATCCGCCACTTGCGGCCGGTCGGGAACCCCGCACCGCCCAGGCCGCGCAACGCCGAGTCCTCCATGATCTTGGTGATTTCCTCGCGCGAGTGCTTGCCCGAGAGGCAGTCGGCGATCAGCCGGTAGCCGCCTGCTTTCTTGTAGGCCTTGAAGTCGAGGTAAGTGGTTACTGGGCAACGGGTTTGTTTCGCGGCAATTGCTTTTTCGACTGAAGAAACGGAAGCCTGCAGAACCGGATGCTGCCCAACCACAGCCACCGGTGCGGATTCGCAGCGCCCCACGCAAGGTGCGGGTATCACGCGCACGTCTTTGCCTAAAGAAAGATTCTTGAGTAGCTGTTGCGCGCCCGCCAATTCACAAGAAAGCGAATCGCAGACCCGCACCGTCAGCGCCGGGGGGGGCGTCTCACCTTCCTTGACCACGTCGAAGTGATGATAGAAAGTCGCGACTTCGTAGACTTCGGTCTGCGACAAACGCATTTCCTCGGCCAGCGCCGCCAGGTGCGCCGACGACAGGTGGCCGTAGCGGTCCTGTATCTTGTGCAGCTGCTCGATCAGCAGGTCGCGTCGACGCGGGTCTACGCCGCTCGCGCGGCGTCCGTCCTCCAGCAGCGCGCGCACCTCGTCGCGGGCCTGCGGCTCGACGCCGCGGCCCTTGAGCCCGAATTTTCCTTTCTTTTTCACACTCCGATTATCGGCTAGCAGCAGCGCGAAAATTCTTGACTGCGGTCAATACCGGTCAATACCGGCCAATGCCAGTCAATATCCGTCAATATCCCACCCGCAGCGGCAGCGACTTCATGCCGCGGAACACCATGGAATTAAGCCACTCGAGGCGCGCCTCGGCTACCGAGAGCTCGATGCGTGGCCAGTGCTTCAGCACCGCAGGCAACGCCACCTGGCCTTCCATGCGCGCGAGCGGAAAACCAAGGCAGATATGCAGGCCGAAGCCGAAACTCAGGTGCGCGGGTCCGCCGCGCGCCAGCTGCAGCCGGTCAGGCTGCGCATAGACCTCGGGGTCGCGGTTGGCGGCGTTGAGCATCAGGAACACCCGCTCGCCGGGCTGCAAACGCTTGCCACACATTTCCTGCTCGACCTTGACGATGCGCACCTGCGCGCCGCTCGGCCCGTCGTAGCGCAACAGCTCTTCGATGGCGCGCGGCGCAAGGCTCGCATCCTGGCGCAGGGCCTGCAACTCTCCGGGAAAACGCAACAACGACAGCATGCCGTTGGCGATGTGGTTGGTGGTGGTCTCGTGGCCGGCGAACAGCAGCAGGATGCAGGTTGCGATCAGCTCGTCTTCTGTAAGCCGGTCGCCGTTGTCTTCGAGATGAACCAGTTGCGACAACAGGTCTGACCTTGGCGTTTTCTTTCTGTCCTGGATGAGTTCGCGAAAAAAATCTGCCATCTCGTGCGTCGCGGCCTCGGCGATAACGTACTTCTCGGGCGACATGCGCGAGCTGCCAATGAACAGCGCCATGTCGTCCGACATGCGCTTGACCTTCGCCAACGCCTCGCGTGGCACGCCCAGCATCGACATGATCACGAGCGCGGGCAAGAGGCCCGCGAAATCGGCGATGAAGTCGATCTCGCCGGTGTCGCCGATGCGCTCGCGTATGTTTCCGAACAGCCACTCGACCAGCTCTTCGGCGGTCGAGCGCATGGCATTCATCGACTGGAGATGGAATACCTTGCTCGTCAGGCGGCGCAGCCGCGTATGTTCCGGCGGGTCGCGGAAAACCATCCAGGTCGACAAGTAACGAATGATGTCGCCGATGCGCGCCGCTTCCGCGCTCGGCAAGGTGGCAAAGAACGGCCGCATCCGGTCCGACGAAACTCCGGGCTCGAGCAGCACCTGGCGCACATCATCGTAACGCGTCAGCACCCAGGCCTTGAGGCGCGGGCTCCAGTGCACCGGGTCCTCTTGCCGCAAGCGGTGGTAAAGCGGGAACGGGTCGGCGAGGAATTCCGGTGCCTCGGGACGAAACTCGATGTTGCTCTTGACCTCCACAACCTGCGGACCAATACGGGGACTCATTCTCCCTTGATGCTCGCGTCCTTGACCAGCTTGGACCAGCGCGCCAGGTCCTCCCGTATCAGGGTGGCGAATTCCCCTGGGGTGCTCCCGCGCACGTCGAACAACTGCGCCTCGAGCCTCCCGCGCACCTCCTCGGTCTTCAGCGCTGCCTCCAGCACCGCGTTGAGACGCTGCACAATCGCCGGTGGCGTACCCGCGGGGGCGAGCAGGCCGAACCAGATGTCGGCGTTGTAGCCTTCGAAGCCGGCCGATTCAGAGATCACCGGCGTGGCGCTGTCCACTTTGGAACGGGTCGGCGAGGCGAGCGCCAGCACCCGCAGCCGCCCGCCCTTCGCCTGCGCGCTGGTGTTGGTGATGGTGTTGAACAGCACCGGCACCTGCCCTGAGACGCCATCGACGATCGCCGGCGCGCAGCCACGGTAGGGCACGTGCAGGATCTCCACCTTGGCCACGTGTTTGAACAACTCTCCGGCGAGATGCATCGCCGAGCCGTTGCCGCAAGAGGAATAGCTCAGCTTACCCGGCTGCGCGCGCGCCATGGCCACCAGCTCGGCCACGCTCTTTGCCGCAAACGACGGGTGCACGGCGAGCGCCACCGCGGTCGAACCCACGGTGCCGATGGGGGCGAAATCCTTCACCGCGTCGTAGGGTGTCTTGCCCAACGAAGGCGCGGTGACCACGGTGTTGTTCGCCACCAGGATGGTATAGCCATCGGCAGCCGCTTTGGCCCCCAGATCGATGCCGATGACACCGCCGGCGCCGGTCTTGTGCTCGAGTACGATCTGCTGCCCGAGCAACTCCATCATTCTGGGCTGCAGGATGCGCGACACCAGATCGGTGCCGCCGCCGGGTGGGAACGGCGAAATGAAGCGGATCGGCCTGGACGGATAGGCTTGCGCTGCGGCACTCGCGCTGACAAACATCAGTGCGGCGCATAAAACGCCGGAAAAAAACCTTCGCATCATGAATTAATCCTCCCAAGAGCAAGTTTAGACCACAATAGGATTTCGTCCAACGCACGAGTGCACGAGAGCGTTCCTGCCAACGCAATAGGGGATTCAAGATGACTTCACCTGTCGATCCGAACGACGTCCTCATGACCGGGGAGAATTCATTCATTCGTTTCAGCCCCGACGGCGGCAAGACGCAGACCGACCGCGTCAGCCACTGGCGTGTACTGTGGTGCCCGGTGGGTGCGGGTCACGCCCTCTTCATGCAAAGCACCCTGTCTGACGGCGCGGTGCGCATCTGGTCCGACAACGTCCCGGTGGTGCGCTGGCTGCAGCAGGAGATCGAATCGCTTCTGTTCCCGCCCTTCGCGGATGCAAAAACGCTGGTGGAGCCCGCGGCATTCATCCGTTCGGGTGGCATCGACACCCGAGCTGCTGAGCTGGTCACTGCGAAGGACGCCGAGGTCCTGCTGTCCTGGGAGGACTTCATTGCCCCTTTCGTGCTCAACATGCCGCCCGGTTCGGCCGGCCGCCCGATCGGCGTGTTCAGCACTTTCTTCCCGGCGCGCGCAGCGCGCATCACCTTGAACGGTCGCGTCGCCACCGGTACGCCCTGGATGGAAAAGCGCGGCGCGCGCGATTCGACCAGCGCCTGTCTGGCGTGGTCGGAGACCTGGGTCAAACCCCGCTAAGTTTCGCAGCCAACGCTCAGTAGTCGGCGGCGAGCGCGCTCGCCGGCTCCGCAGCGCCGAACGCGTCGCTGCGGTCCGAGGTGGTCGCCCGCTGCAGGTCGCGCGGCCAGCGCGTGTCCTCGTATTCCGTGCCCCGATGCATGGTGCAGCGGTTGTCCCACATGACCAGGTCGCCCACGCGCCAGCGATGCGTGTACAGGAACTGGCGCTGCGTGGCGTGTGCGATCAACTCCTTGACCAGGGTCTGCGCCTCTTCATCGGTCAGTCCGCGGATGCGGCCAATGTGTGAGGCGATGTAGAGCGTTTCGCGGTCGGACTCGGCAAGGCGCCGCAGCAGCGGACGGTGAACCGGCGCGAAGGCTACTTTCTCCTCCGGCGTGAAGGTGGTAAAGCCCAGCTTGCGACGCGAATAGATCAGCGAGTGCTCCGCGATCAATCCCCACAGGCGCGCTTTCAGCGCCGCGGGCAGAGCCTCGCAGGCCGCACGCAGATCGGCGAATTCGGTATGCCCGCCAATCGGCGCCACCGAGCGCGCATACAGGAGCGATGCGTAACCGCTCGGCGCCTTGAACGAGCTGTCGGTGTGCCACAGACGGTTGCCCATCTGGAACAGGCGTATGCGCGTGTCCTTTTTCCACAGCTTGCCTTCGGCATCCATGTTGGCGATCTCCTCCCGCACGCGCAGTTTTTCGTTGCGCAGGGCGCGCTGCACCGTCACTTCCAGCGGCCCGAAGTGCGCGGCGAACGCCAGGTGCTGCTCCGTAGTGAGGGTTTGCGCCGGGAACGCCAGCACCGCATAAGTGGTGAAGGCTTCGCGCACCGCCTGCAGCGTGCCCGCATCCAGCGGCCGGCTTAGATCGATGTCACCCACCTCTGCGGCGAAGCTCGGCGTAAAGGGAAAGATCGAGATTGGCATGGCTGGCGGGCGGGTTGCGGTGCGCAAGGTAGACTTGGCGCGATGATAACCCGCACCTGGCGTCGTGTGCCGCACGCTTCGCTTTCCCTGTAGGGCGCGTGAATACCTTCGCCGCTTCGCCGATTCCTGCCCAGCATAGGCACGGCATCGCCGTGCTGGTGCTGTGCACCTTCCTTTGGAGCACAGCGGGCCTGGTCACGCGCGCTTCCTCTGTCACCAACGGCTGGGAGGCGGCATTCTGGCGCTCGTTGTTCCTCTGCGCGGTAATTACAGCGCTGATGCTCGCGCAGCACCGCGGCGGCGCCGCGCGCAGGCTGGTGACCATGGGATGGCCGGGATTTGTCTCCAGCCTAGCCTGGGCGACGATGCTTACCTGCTTCATGCTCGCGCTTAGCCTCATTACCGTCGCGAACGCGCTGCTCATGATGGGAGTGCTGCCGTTCTGCGCGGCGATCGCGGGCCGGCTGTTCCTGCGCGAAAGCGTCCCGACGCACACCTGGATTGCAATTGGCGGCGCGGCGGCCGGCATCGGCGTGATGTTTCACGACGCGCTGCGTTCCGGTAACTTCGCCGGCAGCCTGATTGCCCTCGCGGTGCCCGTCGCGGCCGCAGTCAACACCGTGGCGGTCAAGCTGGGGCGCGGCAGGGTGGACCTGGTGCCCGCGCTGCTGCTTGGTGGAGCGATTTCGGTCCTGATCGCCTGGCCCATGGTCGGGCCGTTCAGCGCTGCGCCGCAGGACCTGGCGCTTTATGGCGCACTCGCGGTTTTCCAGCTGGCGCTGCCGTGCATTCTCCTGGTACGGGTGGTGCTGCCACGCCTGAGCGCAGTCGAGGTCGGGCTTCTGTCGTTGCTGGAAGTAGTTCTCGGACCGCTTTGGGTCTGGCTTGCGCTGGGCGAGAAACCCGCAAGCGCGGTCGTCACAGGAGGACTGGTGGTGCTTGCGGCAGTGGCGGTGAACGAGGGCATCTCCCTCGCGATAGAGCGGCGTCAGGCGGCGCCAGGGAGCTAGGGCAGAAGAACGATCGAACCGCTAGTACGCCGCGCCTCGAGGTCGCGGTGCGCCTCGGCGGCGGCCGCCAGCGGATAGCGATGGTGCAACTCCACGCGTATCGTCTGCTCCCGCAACGCCTTGAAGACATGGCCGGCGATTTCCTGCAGCACGGCGCGCTCCGCGGTGTAGTGGAACAGCACCGGCCGCGACAGCGTGCCCGATTTCGAACTCAGATCGGGCTGCGCGTGGTGCGGCCCGCTCGCCTGGCCGTAGCAGACCCAGTGGCCGGTGAAGGCGAGCGCCTCCAGGTTCTCGGCCGCCGCCTCGCGCCCGAGACCGTCGTAGATCACCTCCGCCCCTCGGCCGTTGGTCAGGTTCTTCACCTCGCGCGCGAAGCTGTAGTTGCCGGTAACGATGGGGAAGTCGCAACCGTTGGCGCGCGCGCGACGTGCCTTGTCCTCGCTGGAAACGGTGCCGATCACTTTCGCACCCAGCCCCTTCGCCCACTGGCACAGCAGCAGGCCGACGCCGCCCGCTGCGGCGTGCACGAGCACGTTCTGCCCCGGACGCAGCCGGTGCGTGCGGTGCAGGAGGTACTCTGCGGTCATCCCCTTTAGCATCACCGCCGCCGCCATCTCGTCGCTCACCTCGTCCGGGAGCACCACTACCTGATCCGCGGGCATCGTGCGCACGGTCGCATAAGCGCCAGGCAGTGAGCAGGCATAGGCAACACGGTCGCCCGGTAACAGGTGGGCGACACCCGTGCCAACGTCCTGCACGACTCCCGCCGCCTCCATGCCAATCGCCGCCGGCGGCTCGATCATGCGGTAAAGCCCCTTCCTTATATAGACGTCGATGTAATTCACCCCGATTGCCGTCTGCCGAATGCGCACTTCGTTGTGCCCGGGCGCGCTTGCTGTAATGGGTTCGAAGCTGAGCACCTCAGGCCCGCCGAACGCTTTCACTACGATTGCCTGCGCCTGGAGGGCGTCGGCTGTGGCAGCCGGGCGCGAAACGTTGCCACCGCGACGCAGGAAAGCCCTCAGTCCTTCGAATCCGCTCTCGTAGACGCCCTTCCCCACCAGCTCCTCGAATTCCTTCTCACGCCCGCGCGGCACCTCGAAGGTGGACTGCCAGTGCCAGAACGTGCGCTCGCCGTCGGTAACCGGCTTCAGCTGCACCGTCGCCACATAGCGCTGCATCGGCAGCGTGGCGTCGAGAATGCAATAGGTCGAAACATGGTCGCGGTCGGAGAGCGCCAGCAACTGCTCGCGGAGGTGGTTGCCGTCCTTGAGGAAGAAGTTGCGCACGCAGCCGACCTGATCGGCGGGCTCGCCATTTTCGATCTTCGATTCGCCGACCGCTGGATGCCAGGCCGAGTGGCTGTTGAAGTTGCGCAGCACCTCCCACACGCGCGCGATCGGCGCATCAATGACCGCGGAGCGCGTGACCCGAATCATGAAAAAAGTGAAAAAAGGAAAAAAAGAGGACGCACCACGTTTATCCGCTCCGCAAAATCAGGGACAGACCACGATTTCCGCCGCAGCGCGCTGGAAATCGTGGTCTGTCCCTAATTCCTGAGCAGGGATTTGAGGGAGTTGAAGGCGGCCTGGAACACGCCCTGCCCGATCTTCTGCGCGAGCTCCTTTTCCCTCTCCGGCGCGCAGTCGAACTCGGCTGACCACTCGGCGAAGGTGTGGTTGCCGTCGGTCACCGGCGTGAGCTTGAGCGTGGCGACGTAGTTCGCCACGCTCATCGGGCTCTCCAGGATCGAATAGCTGCACTGATAGTCGTAGTCTGACAACGTCAGCAGCTGCTCGCGGATCACCCCGCCATCCTTGAGCCGGAAGTTACGCACGCAGCCAATCTTGTCGGCGGCAAGTTCGCCCTCGATGCGTGACTCGGCGACGAAGGGCGTCCACTTCGGCAGGCCGTTGAAATCGCGCAACTGCGCCCACACCGCGTCGGCGGGCGCTTCGATCACGCTCGAGGTGTAGACCTTGATCATCGCGTTATTGGCTCCGTGACGGCTTGTCTTCGCTCAGCGCGGGCACAGCCTGTCCCTTTTCCAGCATGCTGCGCGCGACTTTGCCGATGTCGCCGCCGTCGACGCCGATCTCGCGTAGCAGCTGATCCACCAGTGGCGCTTGCGCGCGGAACCGCAGCGCCGAGTTGACCACGCTGTCGGCGAGCGAGACATCGCCATTGCCACCGCCATGGCCAATACCGCCAGAATTTCCCCCGCCCCCCAAGCCATCAACTTGCAGGATGCGGATCCCTTCGATGCGCTCCATGGGCTTGACTGACTCGCGGATGATTCCTTCCATCTTGTCGATCAGCCGTATGCGCATCGCCGACATCCTCGCTTCGGGCGTGAGGACGTTCTGCGCCTGGTTCATCAGCCGCTGGCCCTCGGCTTCCACCTCGTGCCGGATCTTCGCGGCGATGGCGCTGATTTTCTCGGCATCTGCCTGTGCCTCGGCATTAGCCCGCACCGCCGCGCCGCGGTCGCTCGCCGCTACCTTCTCAGCTCCGGCCGCCACGGTGATGCGCAGCGCATCGCGCTCGGCCTCCTGCGCCGCGGCGATGAGTTCGATCTTCTTGCGCCGCTCAGCTATCTCGGTTTCGCGCGCGGTAAACACCCGCTCTTCCTCTGTCGTTGCCTTGGCGCGGGCCTGGTCGGCGGCGGCCTGCGCCTCGGACTGGGACTTGGACTGCTGGGCGACTGCGATGGCGCGCTGCTGCTCGGCGAGCTCGATCGACTTGCGGCGCTCGATCTCCATGGCCTGCACGTCACGTTCCTTGGCAATACGCTCCTCCTCGACCGCGCGCTCGGCAACGATGCGCGCCCGGTCGACCGCCTCCCGCGCCGAGATCTGCGCACGCTCGGTTTCCTGCTCCTTGTGGGCGCGATCGCGCGCCACGTCTGATTTCTGCGCCGCGCGCTGCGTTTCGACTGCGCGCTCCTGGTCCAGACGCGCGGTTTCCAGTTCCCGGTCGATGTCCAGGGCTTGACGCTCAGTCTCAAGATTCTTGTTGCGGATCTGGATCATGGTGTCCTGCTCGATGTCGTTCCTCGTCTTCTTGCGCCGTTCGATCTGCTCGGTGAGCCTGGTGAGGCCTTCGGCGTCGAATGCGTTGGAGGGATTGAAGAACTCCATCGCGGTTTGGTCAAACTGGGTCAGCGACACAGTCTCCAGTTCGAGGCCGTTCTGCAGCAGGTCGGCCGCGACCACGGCGCGCACACGCTTCACGTATTCGCCGCGCTTCTCGTGCATTTGCTCCATGGTCATTTCTGCGGCCACCGTGCGCAGCGCATCCACGAATTTTCCTTCGACCAACTCTTTCAGGGTTTCTGGCTGCAGGGTGCGCTGGCCGAGCGTCTGCGCCGCCGAGGCGATCGCATCGGGGCTCGCCTGCACGCGCACGTAGAATTCGCCGGTCACATCCACCCGCATGCGGTCGTGGGTGATGATCGCCTTGTCCCGGCCGCGCGAGACTTCCAGCCGCAGCGTGTTCATGTTCACCGGCACCACCTCGTGCACGATCGGCAGGACGAAGGCACCGCCGTTCATCACCACCTTTTGGCCACCGAGGCCGGTGCGCACAAAGGCCCGCTCCTTCGAGGACCGCAGGTACAGCCAGTTGAGCAGCCAGACCACGATGGCGATAACAATAGCGACCGCGATCAGGCCGAGAATGAATTGTCCGAATTGCGATCCGCTCATGACGCACTCCTTGCTTTGATGCTTCTGAACTTTCTGGTGGTTTCGGTGATGGCCCGTTCCGTTGGCAAGCGCTCCATGCTGGAGGCACCGTAGAAGCCGTTGCAGGCCGGGCAGTTCCTGAGAATGAAGCTGGCGTCCTTGGGCTCAGCGATCGGCCCGCCGTGGCACAAAACGATCACCTCGGGGCTGACCGCGCGCGCCGCCGCTGCCCAGCGCTCGATCAGCGGCACGCAATCCTTCAGCTTGCGCGCGGTCCCGGCACCGATTGCGCCGCCCGTAGTGAGGCCAAGGTGGCAGACGATGATGTCAGCGCCCGCTTTCGCCATGTCGCGCGCATTGTCCTCTGAGAACACGTAGGGCGTCGTCAGCAGAGCCAATTCACGAGCTGTCTTGATGACTTCCACTTCCAGCGCATAACCCATGCCGGTCTCCTCGAGCTGAGCGCGGATCGTGCCGTCGAACAACCCCACCGTGGGAAAGTTCTGGATGCCAGAAAAACCAAGCTCGCAAAGGGTCTTTAAGAAGTGTTCTTTTATTAGAAATGGATCAGTGCCATTGACGCCCGCCAGCACGGGCGTCCGCTGCACCACCGGCAGCACTTCGCGCGCCATGTCCAGCACGATGTCGTTGGCGTTGCCGTAGGCCATCAAGCCCGCTAGCGATCCGCGGCCCGCCATGCGGTAGCGGCCCGAGTTGTAGATTACGATCAAGTCGATGCCGCCCGCCTCCTCGCATTTCGCGGACAGTCCGGTGCCGGCGCCGCCGCCAATGATGGGTTCGCGGCGCTTCACCTTAGCGCGCAGTTTCTTCAAGATCTCGTCGCGCGGGATGCGGGCCATGCGCCCTGTCCTTCCTTTTTCTCGATCTCCCGGAAATTCGCCGCCAGTGCGGCCGCGAATGCGGGGTCGTTGATGTGGTGAGGCAAGCGAAGCAGTTTTCTGCTTGCGCTGGCAATGAAATCCTTGGCAATCGAATCGAACAGCGCCTTGTCCGCCGCCGGGTCCCAGAACGGGCCATTAGGCTGGTCCAGACCCGAGACGCCGCCCTCGGGGATCAGGAACCTGACCGGGCCTTCCATGCGATTGAGTTTGGCGGCGATGAAACCACCGATCTTGGTGTTCTCATCCGGTGTGGTGCGCATCAGCGTTACATTGGCGTTGTGGTGGTGCAAGCGCCGGCCGCGGAACGGTGCCGGCACCGTGTCCATGGCCCAGAAATTCACCATGTCGAGCGCGCCACAGGAGCCGACGTAAGGTACGCGCGCGCGCGCGATGGTGTCCATGCGCTGCGGGCCCGCGCTCAGCACTCCACCCACCACCTCATCGGCGATCTCGGTGGTGGTGACATCAATCACTGCCGACAGCAGTCTCGATTCCACCAGTTTTTCCATCGACTGGCCCCCGGTGCCGGTGGCATGGAACACGATGCAGTCATGGTCCGCCTCCAGCAGCGGCGTCAGGGCCTGCACGCAGAGCGTGGTCAGACCGAACATGGTTATGCCGATGGCCGGTTTTGTATCGACCGCAACCTTGTCTTTAGCCGAATACGCGATCATGCCGGCGAGCGCATGCGCGGCGTTTGCCAGCACTTTCTCGGATATGCGATTGATGCCCGCAACGTCGGTGACTGAATACATCATGCAGATGTCGGCGGGCCCAACGTAGGGCTTGACATCGCCGGAGGCCACCGTCGAGACCATCACCTTGGGCACGCCGACGGCCAAGCGCCGCATCGCTTGGGTAGCGAGCGCGGTATTGCCCGAGCCGCCGGCCGAAATCAAACCGCCTAGGTCGCGCCTGCGGGCGATGAAATGCTCGAAAGCCAGCGCCATCTCAGTGACCGCGCTACCGCGCTCACCAGTGAACACCGCCCGTTCGCCCTGCGGATGGCAGCGCGCCACTTCGCGCGGATGCACCATCGCGGCGGAGGGCTTGCCCGAGGTGGAGATATCCACGGTCACCACGCGCAGGCCGAGCTTCTCAATGCAAGTGCGCAGATAGCCCAGTTCCCGGCCCTTGGTGTCGAAGGTGCCCGCGACATAGGCGGCGCGCCCGGCGCTCGCGGCCACTGGAAACTCGACGACTTTGGGTTCGTTTGCTTTTGCTTTCTGTGCCTCTTTTCCAGCGGACTCCTCAAGCGGACGATCGACATCCACCGATCCCCAGCGGGTGTAGCCGCGCACCGCGCGCGGCTCAGGCGCCGGCTCCGGGACTTGGGCGCCTGCGGCCCTTTTTACCGTGTATACCCTGACCTCTCCCGCCACCTGGGACTGGGCCTCCGGAGCGGCTTCTTCTTCCTCTGCGGCTCTCACCCCCAGTAGCCGCTGCTGCAAGCTACGGTCCCCGGCAAGTTGGCTCACCGGCATCGAGCGCGCGATGCGCCCGTTCACCATTACATCCACGGTATCCGCCACCGCAATGGCGACGCCCAGATTCTGCTCAATCAGCAGCACCGAAATCTCGCCATCGGCCACCAGCGACTTGAGCATCGCCTCAACTTGCTGCACGATCACCGGCGCTAGACCCTCGGTGGGCTCATCCATCACCAACAGCTTTGGCTTAAGCAGGAGCGCGCGCGCGATGGCGAGCATCTGCTGCTCACCGCCCGAGAGCTGCGCGCCGCCATTGGCTTTTCTTTCGGCGAGCCTCGGGAATGTCGCGTAGATGCGCGCTACGGTCCATGGTCCATTGCTGTTCTTCCCTCTTGAGGACAGCAAAAGATGCTCGTGAACCGTGAGCGACGACCAGACGCGCCGGCCTTGCGGCACGTAGGCCACCCCCAGGTCGGTGATACGGTGGGGTGCGAGGCCCAAGATCTCCTTGCCGAACAAGCGCACGCTGCCGGTCGCACGGATCAGGCCGGTCAGCGCGTTACAAAGCGTGGTCTTGCCCATGCCATTGCGGCCTACAACAGCGCGCACGCCCTGGTCCAGGGCCAGAGAAACTTCCTGCAGCGCGTGAGCGCGGCCGTAGTGGACGTCCAGTTTTTCGATCACCAGAACAGGACTCATGCGTGCCCCGCCTGGCCCATGTAAATTTCCTGCACCTCAGCATCGTTCTCGATCTCGGCTGGCGTACCTTCCTTCAGCATCCGGCCGTTGTGCATCACCGTGACGCGGCTCACCACCCGCAACGCGATTTCAAGATCGTGTTCAATGAGGATGAAGCTCATGTGCGCGGGCAGCGCGGTCAACAGCGCCACCAACTCGCGGCGCTCGGCGAGCGACAGCCCGGCGGCCGGCTCGTCGAACAGGATCAGGCGCGGCGCGCCGGCCAGCGCCATGCCGATCTCCAGTTGGCGCTGTTGGCCGTGCGACAGCGAGGCGACGGACTCATCGCCCACGTGCGTCAAGCGCACGCGCTCAAGAATGTCTTCGGTACTCTGGCTTTTCCCGGACCTGCGGAAACTGAAACGACCGCGGGAAACGCCCCTCACGGCAAGAAACAGGTTGTCCCGCACCGTGAGATCGCGGAACAGTAACGAAGACTGATAGGTGCGCCGCATGCCCGCCCGGATGCGCTCGTAGGGCGGGTGTGCGGTCACGTCGTCGCCGAAAAAGCGCACGCGGCCGGCGCTGGCCGCGTAGTCGCCCATGATCACATTGAACAACGTAGTTTTGCCCGCACCGTTGGCGCCGATCACCGCCCTGCGCTCACCCGCGGCGACCGAGAATGAGAAGTTCTCGACCGCCCTGAGTGCGCCAAAGCTGCGTGACACGCCCTCCAACCGGAGTGCGTCCCCGGTCGAGAGCAGTTCGCGCGGCTGCAGTTCGGCGATCGATGCCATGGTGCGTTTGTCGCCCCTAGCCTAGGGGCAACTCGGCTCGTCGCGCGAACCCATCTTGAAGTCTTCCTTCTTGATGCCCAGTGTCTGATCGATGCCATCAACTTTGCGCAGGACTTTGTTGAACAAATTACCCTTGGCATCTTTCACCACTTCCGTGACGAAGGTGGAGCCGATCGCCTGGCGGTTCGAGTCCAAGCGAACTTCTCCCACCGGGGTCTTCAGGACCATTTTCTGCAGCGCCTCGCGGTACTTCGCCTGGCCGCCGGAAAGATCGCCCTTGACCGCGTCCAGCCCATCCAGCGCCGCTTTCATGTTGATGTAGTACACGAGGGCAAACAGCGACGGGCTCGGATAGCCGCCGGCCGACACCGGGTAGTTCTTCTGGTAGTCGGCGACGAAGGCCTTGAACTCGGGCGCGTCGTAGGCGTCGGCAATTGGCGAGCCGGCAATGGTGCCGACCAGCGAGTCCCGGCGCTTGCCCTTGTAGTTGAGGATGTCCTGGCTGACCGTGATCGATCCGCCGACCATCGGCTTGTTACCGCCGGAGGCCTCGTACTGGTTGAGGAAGTTCACGGCATCGGCACCGCCCAGTACCACCACCAATGCGTCCACGTCATTGGGGATGCGCGCGATCACCGACGAGTAGTCCTTGCCGCCCAGTGGCACCCAGGCCTTGACCGGCACCTTGCCGCCCAAACGGCAGTACTCGGACATAAAGCCCTGCACCTGCGAGTACGGGAAAGCATAATCCTCGGCGATCACCATCACCCGCTTGTAGCCCTTGTCGAGCGCCGCCTTGCCCAGGCCCACCATCCACTGCGCGCCTTCCGTGTTGAAGCGGAAGAAGTTCTGCGAGGGATTGACCAGCGTAGCCGCTTGCGCACCTGAAGAGCCATTGATGAAGGTGATGTTGGGCTGGGTCTTGGAGTAGTCCTTGACCGCGATGCCCTCGCCACCCGAGAGCGGGCCGACCATGATGTCGACCTTATCCTGCTCGACCAGTTTTCGCGTTGCGTTCACCGCGACGTCGGGCTTGGCGTCAGACGAGGCCTTGATGAGCTCGATCTTCTTGCCACCGGCCATGCCGTTGCGCTGCTTCAATGCCAGTTCGGCGCCGCGCATACCGTCCGCGCCGCCGGCAGCGAACGGGCCTTCTAGGGTGGCCAGCAGCCCGATTTTCACGGTCTGCTGCGAATACACCGCTCCGGAGAACGCGGCCAGAACGGCCGCGCCCACCAGCGTGTGGACAAACGCTCTTTTCTTCATCTGCTATCTCCTCTAGGGGTTAAGGACTTCGATCTACTCGCAAAACGCAACTTCAAGGCCGCCCACAAGCCAAGCAGGCCGTCCGGCGAAAACAACACGATGGCAAGGAACACGCCGCCAATCACGAGGTTGAAACGCTCGCGGTCGATCAGGTCGATGGCGAAGGTCTGCAGCAGCACGAACACGACGGCGCCAATGAAAGGGCCGACCGGATGGCGCAGGCCGCCGAGTACCGCGATGATGAGGATATTGATCAGCCAGCTGGTGCCGGCCGAGTTGGGCGTGATCAGGCCGTTGTACCAGACCAGCAGCACGCCGCCAACCGCAGCCAGGATGCCAGCTACCGCATAGGCCGCGATGCGGTGCGCGGTGACATGGAAGCCGAGCGCATTCATGCGGCGCGGATTGTCGCGGATGCCCTGCAAGGCGACCCCGAATGGCGCGCGCAGCAGGTACTTGATAAAGAAATAGCCCGCCAGCGACCAGAACAGCACCAAGTGGTAGAACGGCAAGGGGTCGCGCCAGTTGATGCCCAATAGTTTCGGCGGATGGACCTGCTGGAAACCCTGGAATCCATTGAATATGGAGTAGTTCTGCAAGCACAGATAGTAGAACGCGACCCCAACCGCCAGCGTGATCATGATGGTATAGATGCCTTCGGTGCGCACCGATAGCCAGCCGATAAAGGCGCCGGCAAGGGTCGCGATGGCAATCGCCAGCGGCACCACCACCCACCAAGGCCAACCGAGGCTGATTTCCGGGGTGCCGCTGGTGCCGAGGATACCGACCATATAACCCGCCACACCGGCCACTGTCATCTGCGCCAACGAAATCATGCCGCCGTAGCCGCCAAGAAAGGTAAGCGACAAGGCAATCAGACCGAGCGTCAACGATTGCGCGCCGACCTGGAAGGTAAGGAACGGCGTCGCAATCCACGGAAAGACCAGTAACGCGGCGAGAACCAAGACGTGGCGCACGCGAATGGGATTTTGAAATGAATGTGCTGTTACTTGAGGTCTTGGCGCCGCCACGGATTTGCCCATGGCAAGACGGCCAGAACCCGCATTCATGGCATTGCGCCACTCGGCTGCGCTCATGCCGCCTGCCCCAGGATGCCGCGCGGGCGGAAAGCCAGCACCAGCACCAGGATCACGAAAGTGAACACCACACTGTAGGTCGGCGCGTAGGCGAGGCCGTAAGTTTCGGCGACCCCGAGGATGATCGCGCCGACCCCCGCTCCGACCACGCTACCCATGCCGCCCACGATCACCACGATGAGGGAGGCGAGCAACAGGCGCACATCCTCGCCCGGCACCATCGAGAGCTCGACCGCGCCGATGACGCCGCCGAAGCCGGCCAGGCCGGCGCCAATGGCGAAGGTGGCGGCGAACACTAGGTTCACATTGACCCCGGTGGCCGCAAGCATGGCGCGGTCATCCACGCCGGCGCGGATCATCATGCCGACGCGGGTGCGGTTCAGGAACAGCCACAGCAGCACACCGATGATGAGACCCAGCGGCAGCAACGCCATGCGGTACTTTGAATAAGCCGTGATCAGAGGAATATCGCGCAGGGGTCCGACCAGCCATTCCGGCGCGCTCATCTGGTGCACCTGCGCGCCGATTCCCCACATTAGCAGGTCGGCGATGACGATCGACAGACCGATGGTCACCATAGTCTGGCGCAGGTCCTCGCCCTGCATGCTGCGGAAGATCGCTACCTGCATCAACAAGCCCACCAGCGCCGCGACCAGGAACCCAGCGATGAGCGCCAGCAGGAAGAAACCGGTCATTTCGGCGACAAAGTAACCGACGTAGCCGCCCAGCAGATAGAGCGAGCCATGCGCGAGGTTGACGTTGCGCATCAGGCCGAACACCAGCGTGAAGCCGCTGGCGACGATGAAATACAGCGACGCCAGCGTGAGGCCGTTGAGCATCGTGATGAAGAACAGCTTGGTGTTGTCCCAGATCGCCCAGACGGCAAAGACCGCTAGCGGCACCACCAGCACCAGGCTCCAGAACCATTTCCAAAAACGGCTCATGCCGTTCCTTTACGTTTGCTCACGCGGCGCTCTGGCTCCAACGGGTACGGGCGGAATGGATTTCAGGCGCCTTGTGGAACTGGCCGTCTTTCATGATCGCGAGCAGCTTGGCCGGCTGTTGCAGGATCGCAATATTCGACAGCGGGTCGCCGTCCACCAGCAGCAGGTCGGCAAGCCAGCCTTCCCTGATCTCGCCCAGCTCCTTGCCTTTCATCATCATCTGCCCACCCCAGCGCGTGCAGGAGACGAGGACCTCCATCGGCGTCATGCCCAGGTACTTGACGAAATACTCCAGATCCTTGGCGTTCTCGCCGTGCGGCGCCCAGGCGAAACCGTAGTCGCCGCCGGGCAGCACCCGGATACCACGCTTGAGCATCGCTTTCATGCTGTTCACCGCGGCCTCGAGCTCCAACTCGTAGCCCATCTTCTTGGCGATCTGGTTGGTGATGCCGACGACCTCGCCCTCGTGCAGCAGCCGGATGATCACCGACAGGGCGGGAGCGACGAAAATCCGGTCCTTCTGCGCTTCCAGCAGATCGAGCGCCTCTTCGTCGGCGAAGCTGGCGTGGTAGATGATCTCGAAGCCGTGCCGCATGGCCTGCTTGATTGACTCCGAGGAACGCGCGTGGCAGGACAGGCGCTTGCCGCGCACCTTGGTTTCCCGGGCCGCGATCGCCACTTCCTCGTCACTCATCCAGGTGGTCTTGGCGTCGGCGCCCGGGACCAGGTTGTCACCCGAAAGGTTGAGCTTGATCGAGTCGACGCCGTACTTGAGGAACATGCGTACTGCCTTGCGCATCTCCTCTGGCCCGTCCACCACGCAACCGAACGACATCTCCGGGTACGGCAGGTGCGGCAGCATGTCGTCACCGAGCGACCCGGTGACGGTGATCTCCTGGCTCGCGGCCAGATAGCGCGGCCCGGGAATCTGCCCGGAGTTGATGGCATCGCGGATCACGCAATCGAGGCGCGGCTTGGGCGTCGCCGCGCCTACGCAGGAGGTCCAGCCGCAGTCGAGGTATTGCTTCGCCACCTGCGCCGCCCAGAGCGTGTGCTCTTCGTGCGGCATTTTCTGGATCGCGTCGAGTGTGGTGGAGTTGGTCCAGGCGAGATGGGTGTGCGCCTCAGTCATGCCCGGCATCAGCGTGGCGCCGGCGGCGTCGATCGCCGTCACCCCGGCGACCGGCAAGCTGCGCGCACCGCGGCCGATGCGCGAGATGCGATTGCCCTGAATCAAGACTTCACCCGCGTAAGGCTGCGCGCCCGTACCGTCGATGATGCGGACATTAGTGAACAGGGTATTCGCCATGAGTTTCCCCTTATAAAAAGCGTTGAGAATAAAAACGACCCAGCAACTCGCTGCACTCTTGCGGCTTCTCGTAGACGGTCCAATGCCCGCAACGACCAAGCACCTCGATCTGTGCGCCCGGGATCTTCTCGCCGATAGCGCGCACTGCCTGCGGTGGCGACACGGAATCTTCATCGCCGGTGACCAGCAGCACCGGGCAGGCAATCTTCGACAAATCGGCGGACTGCGCCTCCGACAGCGCCTCGCAACTGCGCGCATAGCCCTCCGGGCACTGCCGCATGAGCGATTCACGCACCGCCGCCACCGTCACCGGACGCCTGGTACGCGTCTCGCTCGAAGTCGCCGCTTGCACGATCGCATCGGCGATCTGCTGCATGCCGGGTTCGCCGTCGCTGCGCGCTTTCGCACCGCGCGCCCGGATCGACCCGCGACTCGCATCCGTCGGCGCGCTGAGCGGACCAAACAAAGCCAGGCTGCGCACCAACCGGGGCTCGAGCGCAGCAAGTTGCAAGGCGATGATCGTGCCCATCGAGTGCGCAACCACGTGGGCGCGTTCGACGCCGGCTGCGCCACAGACACGCATCAGCGCGCGCACGAAACGGTCCATGGATAGCGCACCCTCGACCCGGTGCGAGCGGCCCGATCCCGGCAGATCCGGACGCACGGTGCGAAAACGAGCTAACGCCGGCAGCACCGGCGTCCAGAAGTTGGAGGTGCCGCCCAAGCCGTGGATCATGAGCACGGCATCGCCGGCCCCGTCGATCTCGACGGCCACGCGCTCGACAAACAGGGTGCTCACGCCATACCCCCCCGAGGTTGCTGCGGTGCGGATGAACTGCCACTAACCAAAAAAATGAGACGCACGTCTCATTTTGCTGTGCCAGACTACGAGGCTTTCCAGCCCCCTGTCAACCTGCAATGCAAAACAGCGCCACTTCCGTCTACGCCCTGCCCGATCTGGGTCAGGGACACCGCGGGCGCGTGTTCCGACGCCTCCTGGATGAGGTTGTGGCCCTAGTGCGACGGGGACGCATCCCCTCGGTGGCCGAAGTGGCTCTCGCCGCCAAGGTTTCCCGCGCCACCGCCTATCGTTACTTTCCCAGCCGCTCCAAGCTGGTGAGCGCCGTCATCGCCGAGGTGCTCGCGCCGGTGCGCCGCGCGGTGCCGCAGCAGGGCGAGCCGAAGCAGCGGCTGCGCGAGCTGCTTAAACGCACCTATTCCCGCTTCAGCGAATACGAGCCCCACATGCGGGCGGCGCTGCAGCTTGCCCTGGAGCACACGTCGCTGGAGGCCGCCGGCCTGCTGGAAGAGGAGCCCTTCCGCCGCGGTCAGCGCCAGGAGATCCTGAAAGTCACCCTCGCGCCGCTACGGGCTAAGCTCCCACCCAGAACATGGAACCGGCTGCTGAAGGCACTTGCGGTGGTGTATGGAATCGAGTCCATGATTGTTCTCAAGGATATCTGCGGCGCGAGCGACCGCGAGACCGAGGCGGTGGTGGGCTGGATGATGGACGCGCTGGTGGACGCGGCGCTACGGGATAAAATCAAGAAGTGAAATTCAAGTCAGGGGGCAGGGTGAAACTTTCCAGGATCTTTGCAGCGGCATTGGCCTCAGTGGCTGTACTTGTGGGCGCGCAGGCGCAGGCGCAGCCCTATCCCAGCAAACCGATCACCATGATCGTGCCGTTTGCGCCGGGCGGCATCGCCGACATCACCGGGCGGCCGCTCGCTGCGGCGATGGCCCGCCTTCTCGGCCAGAATATCGTGGTGGACAACAAGCCGGGCGCGGGCGGCGCGGTCGGCCATGCGCTCGCCGCCAAAGCCAAGCCAGACGGCTACACCATCATGACGGCGCTTTCCTCGATCACCGTGATTCCCGAGGCTGACAAGGTGAACGGTCGGCCCGCGTCCTACCAGATGTCGGATTTCACGCCGATCGCGCTGATCTCCGCGGACCCGACAGTGCTGCTGGTGCCCTACGACAGCCCGTGGAAGACGCTGCGGGACCTGGTCGAGGACGCCAAAGCCCGCCCCGGCAAAATCAGCTACGGCACCTCGGGCCTGTATGGCACCACGCACACCTGCCTAGAGATGTTCGCGCAGGCCGCCGGCATCAAGATGCTGCACGTGCCTTACAGCGGCGGTGGGCCCTCGATGACGGCGCTGCTTGCGAACCAGATCAACGTCACCGCGCAATCGCCCGGTGTCGCCAATCCGCATGTGAAATCGGGCAGGGTCCGCGCCCTCGCCTCGTGGGGCGCACAGCGCCTGCCCTCGATTGCCGAGGTCCCGACGATGCGGGAATCCGGTTACGACGCGGAGTTCTACATCTGGGCGGCGCTCTTCACGCCGGCAGGCATCCCGGCCGAGGTGCGCGAGCGGCTTACCGTTGCCGTGCGCCAAGCCGTGCAATCGCAGGATTTCCAGAAGGCCATGACTGGCATGAACACGCCGATCAATTTCAAGGAAGGCAAGGATTTCGAATCCTTCCTGCAAAGCGACGGCACTCGCCTCGCCGAGGTAGTACGAAAAATGGGAAAAACGGAATGAAGATCACCAGGTTCATGGCGCAGGGCAGCGCCCGCATCGGCGCCCTCGAAGGCGACGAGGTCGTTGAGTTTCCGGGCTTCGCCAGCGCGCAAGAGTTGATCGCCGGCGGCGCAGCGGCGATGACCACCGCCCGTCAGGCGATTGCCTCCGGCAAGGGGCGCCGGCTGCTCGCGGACGTGAAGCTGCTCGCCCCGGTCGTGCCTTCAACCATCCTGTGCAGCGGCTCGAACTACACCGATCACAACAAGGAGAAAGCCAACACGCCGATCTCGGGCAAGGAGCCGGAGTTCTTCGTCAAGACCGCCGACTGCGTGATCGGGCCGGACGATGCGATCGCGCACGACGAGCGCCTCGCCAGAAAGCTCGACTGCGAGACCGAGCTCGCGATAGTAATCGGCAGCGCGGGACGTTTCATTCCGCAGGAACGCGCGCTCGAGCACGTATTTGGCTACACCATCGTCAACGACGTGACCGCACGCGACCGGCAAGTGCGGCAAACCCCACAGGGGTTGACGTGGTACGAACTGGGTCGCGGCAAGGCTTTCGACTGCTCCGCGCCGCTCGGGCCCTGCATCACCACCGCAGACGAGATTCCGGACCCGCAGGCGCTGCGCCTGCGCACGCGTATCAACGGCGAGTTGCGCCAGTCGTCCTCGACCGCGAACATGATCTGGAACTGCGCCCAGCTGGTGCACTTCTTCTCGACCAATTTCACGCTCAAACCGGGCATGGTGATCATCACCGGCACGCCGGGCGGCACCGCCTGGTCGGTGGATCCGGAACTTGGCGGCAAGTGGATCGGCGGCGACGGCGGCGAGAAGCTGGTGCCAGCGAAGGGCTACCTCAAGCCCGGCGACGTGATTGAGTGCGAGCTGGAGCGCATCGGCGTGCTGAGAAATACCGTGCGCGCAGCGGCATAGGCACCGCCCATGAAATTCAAACCCCTCGGGCGCAGCGGCGTGCAAGTCTCCGCACTGTGCTTTGGCACCATGTCCTTCGGCGGCGATGCCGACGAAGCCAGCTCCGCTGCCATGTACCAGGCCTGCCGCGAAGCGGGCATCAACTTCTTCGATTGCGCTGACCAGTACAACAAAGGCCGGGCCGAGGAGATCCTCGGCCGACTGATGCAGGGGCACCGCGACGACCTGGTCATCACCACCAAGTGCTTCAACCCGACCGGCGAGGACGTGAATGCGCGCGGCACCTCGCGCCGGCACCTGATCCGCGCGGTGGAGGCGAGCCTGAAACGCCTGCGGACCGACCGCGTCGAGGTGCTGTTCCTGCACCACTACGACCAGCGCACCCCGCTCGATGAATCCATGCGCGCGCTGGAAGACCTGGTGCGCTCCGGCAAAGCGCTGTATCCCGCGCTCAGCAACTACTCGGCGTGGCAAACACAAAGGGCGGTGGACCTCCAGGAGCGCAACAATTGGGCGCGTCTGCAACTGATCCAGCCGATGTACAGCCTGGTCAAGCGCCAGGCCGAAGTAGAGCTGCTGCCGATGGCCGAAGCCAACGGCATCGGCGTGATCCCCTACAGCCCCGCGGCCGCCGGCGTCCTGTCGGGAAAGTATGCCGGCGATGCCGGCGGGCAGAATGCGGGCCGCCTGAAGACCAACAAGATGTACGCCGCCCGCTACGGCGAGCCCTGGGTGTTCGAGGTGGCCGAGAAATTCGTCGCCTTCTGCAAGCACAGGGGCCTGCATCCGGTGAGCACCGCGGTGGCCTGGGTCGGCGCCCACCCCGCCATCACCGCGCCCATCATCGGCGCACGCAATCTCGAGCAACTGCGGGACTCGCTCGACTCGGAGCGCATCGAAATGACCCCGGCGCTGCGCGCCGAAATCAGCGCGCTCTCGCGGGCGCCCGCGCCGGCCACCGACCGGTTCGAGGAAATAAAACCAGTGCAGGCCTAGCGACCATGTGCCACGCCCTGCGCTACCTCGGCCAGCCTGCGGGCGGCCGAGAACCACCTGGACTGAAGATGAACATCAAAATAATCCTGTTCGCGTTAGCGTTTACGCCCATCGCGGCATACGCGCAGCAGGGCCTGTTCCAAACCAAGTCGATGACGCCGGACACCGCGTTGAGCGCCGCCCGCGCCGCCCTCGAGCATTGCCGCCAAGCCGGCTATCAGGTCGCGGTAGCCGTCGTCGATCGCTCCGGGGTTACGCAGGTTTTGCTGCGCGACCGCTTTGCCGGCGCGCACACCCTCGAGGTCGCGATCAACAAGGCGTGGACCGCCGCCAGCTTCAAGGTGGCGACTGCCGTGCTCGCCACTGAGACGCAGGCCGGTAAGCCGATGAGCGGCCTGCGCAGCCATCCGCGCCTGCTGGCCGTCGCCGGCGGACAACCGATCGAAGCCAGTGGTGCCCTACTCGGTGCGATCGGGGTCTCGGGCGCGCCCGGCGGCGAAGCCGACGACGCCTGCGCTGCCGCCGGTATCAAAGCGATCGCCGAAGCGATCGAGTTCTAAGATAGCGTCCGGCATCAGGCCGCGCAGTCACTCCGTCACGCCGCTTACACCCCACCCAAGGTACACTCCGCCGCACCATGGCTCACGACCTGCTCATCAAGAACGGCCTGCTCATCGACGGCAGCGGAGCGCCGGCGCGCCATGCCGATGTGGCGATCGCAGATGGCAAGATCGTCCAGATAGGAAAAATCACCGATACGGCGAAAAAAGTCATCGACGCCACCGATCTGGCCGTAGCGCCCGGCTTCATCGACCCGCACACCCACTACGACGCGCAGATCTGCTGGGACGGCGCCCTGACGCCTTCCTCCTGGCACGGCGTGACCTCGGTGGTGATGGGCAACTGCGGCGTCGGCATCGCGCCCTGCCGGCCAGAAACTCGCGAGATCGCGATGCGCGATCTGGTCAACGTGGAGGCCATCCCTTTCGAAGTGCTCGAGCAGGGCATCACCTGGGACTGGGAGAGCTTCCCGCAGTTCATGGATGCCGCCGCCGCCCGCAAGCCTTCGCTCAACCTCGGATTCCTCGCACCGCTGACGCCGTTCCGCCACTACGTGATGGGTGAGGCTTCGATGGAGCGAGCGGCCTCGGTGCTTGAAACAAATGAAATAAAAAAATTATTGGGGGAAGCAATGGATGCCGGCGCCTTCGGCTTCTCCAGCACCTTGCTCAACCAGCACATGGGCTTCGGCGGCCGCCCGCTCGCCTGCCGCAACGCCAGCCGCGAGGAACTGAAGGCCTACTGCAACGCGCTGAAAGAGCGCGGCAAGGGCGCGATCGAAATCGCCATGACCAAGCAGATCGGCGTGATGGACGACCCGGAGCTGGAGCTGCTCGACTTCATGCTCACCGAAAGCGGGCGGCCGATCACCTTCATCGCGATGTTTGACCGCGACGACATTTCGGAAGCGGTGCGCACTTCCCTGCGTAAGGCCGCGCCGATGATCGCGCGCGGCGCACGGCCGCAGACTTCGCCGCTGCCGCTGACGCGCGAGATCAACATGCGCAACCCGTTCTCGTTCGCCGCTTTCCCCTCGTGGCAGCGCGTATTCGAAGACAAATCGAAGGCCGCGCAGGCTGCCGTCTATCGGGATGTTGCTTTTAGAAATCAATTCAGGGAAGAATTGAAGCGCCCCGCCGCTTTCGGCAACTGGGAACGCATCACGGTGCACGAAGTGAAGTCCGCAGCGTTGAAGAACCTGGAAGGGCAGACGGTGGCCGAGGTCGCAGCGGCGCAGGGCAAGGACGGCGTCGACGCTTTCCTCGATCTCACCTTGGCGGATGATTTGGACAACGAGTTCACCATGGTCTCGTTCAATAACCGCATCGACCGGATGGCCGAGATTCTCAATAATCCGGCCATGCTGCTCGGCCTGGGCGACGGCGGCGCGCACCTCGACATGCTGTGCGATTCGGGCTACCCCAGCTACGTGCTCGGCACCTGGGTGCGCGAGCGTAAGGTGCTGACGCTGGAACACGCGGTGCAGCGCATGACCTCGGACCCCGCGGATTTTTTCGGCATCAAGGACCGCGGGCGGCTGGCCCCTGGTCTGGCCGCGGACCTGGCGATCTTTGATCCCGCCACGGTCGGTTCGATGGGGCGCCCGGAACGACGCTACGACCTTCCCGGCGGCGCCAAGCGCATGGTGATGCGCTCGCAGGGCATCGAATACACGCTCGTGAACGGCGCCCTGACCTGGGAAAAGGGCGCCTTGACCGGCGCCGCAGCGGGAGAAGTATTGCGTTCCTGAACGGAACCACGATGTCATCGGGCACGGAAATCAACGTCGAGAGACTGCTCAAGGTAGTCACCGAGGTTGCGCGCGAAGCACGGCCGCATGTCGAACCGCGGGTCGCCCTCGACGGTTCATTGGAAAAAGAACTCGGCCTCGATAGCCTGGCGCGCGTCGAGCTGGTGCTGCGCCTGGAGAAGGAATTCGGCGTCGCCCTGCCCGAGCAGGCGCTGGCGACCAGCGAGACCCCGCGCGATCTGTTGCGCTTCCTGCTCGCCAGCGCCGGCCACGCGCCGCAGGCCGTGGACAGCCGCGCCAGCAGTGTCAGCAGCCTGGTACATAGCGAGGGCATGCGCGCACCCTCCGCGGCGCAGGCGTCCACGCTCATCGAGGCGCTGCAGTACCACCTCGAGCGGCAACCGGACAGGTTGACTGTTTTTCTCTATGAAAATGAAACCGAAACACCCCTCAGCTATCGCGCGCTTTACGAGGGTGCGCTCGGCTACGCGGCGCGGCTCGCTGAGCGCGGTCTGCAGCCCGGGCAGATGGTGGCGATCATGCTGCCAACCTGCAAGGAGTACCTGTATTCCTTCTACGGCGTGCTGCTGGCGGGCGGCGTACCGGTGCCGCTGTATCCACCGGCGCGGCTGACCACCATCGAAGACCACATGAAGCGCCACGTCGGCATCTTGAAGAGCGCCGGCGCCTCCATCATGATCACCATCCCGCAAGCCAAGCCGCTCGCCTATCTGCTGCGCGCGCAGGTGGAATCGTTACGTTTGATTCTGGTGCCTGATGAATTAAATTCTTCTTCGGGGAAAAATTTCAAACCCTTCCACGGCAAGCCCGGCGACACGGGCTTTCTGCAGTACACCTCGGGCAGCACCGGCAATCCCAAGGGCGTAGTGCTGTCGCACGCCAACCTGATGGCCAACGTGCGCGCCATGGGCGCGGCAGTGAACGCCAATCCCGCGGACGTGTTCGTGAGCTGGTTGCCGCTGTACCACGACCTGGGGTTGATCGGCGCCAACTTTGCATCGCTGGTGCTCGGTTTTCCAACCGTGCTGATGTCCCCGCTGGCCTTTCTATCGCGGCCCTCGAGCTGGCTGCGCGCCATCCACCGTCACCGCGGCACCATCTCCGGCGGCCCGAATTTCGCCTTCGAGCTGTGCCTGCGCCGCATCCCGGACGAAGACCTGCAAGGGGTCGATCTGTCCTCCTGGCGCTTCGCTTTCAACGCCGCCGAGCCGGTGAACCCGGACACCATCGTCGAGTTCGAAAAGCGCTTCGGCAAGTACGGGCTGCGCAAGAATTGCCTGTCGCCGTCCTACGGCCTGGCCGAATCCTCGGTAGGCGTGGCGATCACGGTGCCGGGCACGCCTTGGCGCGCTGACCGCCTCGAGCGCGAGCGCTTCACGCGCACGGGCGAGGCCATTGAAGCGAAGCCTGACGAGGTTTCGCCTCTCGTCGTCATTGGCTGCGGCACGCCCATCCCCGGTCACGACATCCGCGTAGTGGATGCCGTGGGTCTGGAGCTGCCCGACCGTCAAGAAGGATTGCTGCAGTTCCGGGGACCGTCGTCCACCTCGGGCTACTACCGCAATCCGGCAGCGACGAAAACCTTGTTCGACGACGAATGGGTCAACACCGGCGACCGCGCCTACCTCTCCGAAGGCACGTTGTTCATCACCGGCCGCGAGAAAGACATCATCATCCGCGGCGGTCGCAACATCAGCCCTTACGAACTGGAGCAGGCGGTGGGCGGCCTGGCAGGGATCCGGCGCGGCTGCGTCGCGGTGTTCGGCAGCAAGGACGCGGCTACCGGCACCGAGCGCGTGGTGGTGCTGGCCGAGATGCGCGACCGCGACGCTACACGCCACGAGGACCTGAAGCGCATGATCAACGACCTCGCGGTGGGTCTGATCGGCGCACCGGCAGACGACATCGTGCTGGCGCCGCCCAGCACCGTACCCAAGACCTCCAGCGGCAAGATCCGCCGCGTCGCGGCGCGCGAATTCTACGAACGCGGTCCCTCCGCGGTGATGGGTCAGGCGGTGTGGTTGCAGTTCGTGCGACTGATGCTTGCCGGCGCCGCCCCGCAACTGCGCCGCGGCCTGCGCACACTGGGTGGCGCCTTGTTCGCGCTGCGCGCTTATCTTGTTTTTATCGCCCTAGTGCCTTTTGCTCTTCTGGGCTCCATGTTCTTACCCGTAAAAATCTGCTGGAAGGTGGGGCGAACGGTATCGAAATGGTTCCTGATGCTTGCCGGGATTCCCGTGGCGGTCCGCGGCCAGGAAAACCTCAACCGCGAAACACCCATCGTGCTGGCGGCGAATCACACCAGCTATCTGGATGCGCTGGTCCTGCTGGCCATACTCGACTACCGCGGCTATGCCTTCGTCGCCAAACGCGAGTTCCTGGACAATTTCCTCATGCGCGCGCTGCTCTCTGGCTTCGGCACCCAGTTCATCGAACGCTTCGATGTCGCGAAAAGCGCCGAGCACGCGAACCAACTCGCCGAAGCGGCGCAGCGCGGGGTTTCACTGATCGTCTTCCCGGAAGGCACTCTCACGCGCCACACGGGACTCAGGGACTTCCGCACCGGCGCTTTCCAGGTCGCGGCGCAAACTGGCATCCCGGTGGCGCCGGTAGCGCTGCGCGGCATCCGCTCGGTGTTGCGCGATGGCACCTGGTACCTGCGCCGCGCGGCGGTGTCGGTGACCATCGGCGCGCCGCTCGCGCCCGAAGGCAGCGACTGGGCCGCCGCAGTAAAGTTGCGCGACGCGGTGCGCACCGAAATCCTCAGACACTGCGGCGAGCCCGACCTTGCCGCGGGCAGCAGCCGGGCGGACTAACGCACGAGTGCGTTCCTGCTAACGCACGATGGGCCGCAGGTCGCGCACACGCACCGCCTTGCCTTGGGAGCGGGGAATTTCGCCCGGTTTCTTCACCACCACCTCGGTGCTGATGCCGATCATCGACTTGATCTGGTGCCGCACCGCACCGCCGATGCGTGCATAGGCCTCGGGGTCCGGTGCGACGTCCTGCGCCGCCTCGATCTCCACAGTGACCTGGTCGAGGCTGCCTTTCCTGTCGATGACCAGCTGGTAGTGCGGCGCGATTTCCGGCAGACCCACCAGCACCGCCTCGATCTGCGAGGGATAAACATTGACGCCGCGGATGATCAGCATGTCGTCGTTGCGCCCAATAATGCGTTTGATGCGCAGGTGGCTGCGGCCGCACTCGCAGCGCTGGGTGCTGATGCGAGTGATGTCGCGCGTGCGGTAGCGCAACATCGGCAGCGCCTCCTTGGTGAGCGTAGTGATCACCAATTCGCCCTGCGTACCCTCGGCAACCGGCTTGCCGCTGTCCGGGTCGATGACCTCGAAGATGAAGTGGTCCTCCCAGCCGTGCAATCCCGCCTGCGCCTCCTCGCATTCGCAAGCCACCCCAGGGCCGAGAATTTCGGAGAGGCCGTAGAGATCGACCGCTTTCAAGCCGAGGCGGATCTGGATTTCCTTGCGCATCGCCTCGCTCCAGGGCTCGGCGCCAAAGAGACCGATTTTGAGCCTTGAGCGGCGCAGGTCGACACCTTCTTTCTCGGCCACCTCGGCGATCACCAACGCGTACGAGGGTGTGGCGCACAGCACGCGCGCGCCGAAATCCTTGATCAGCATGATCTGGCGCTCGGTAGCGCCACCCGACATGGGCACCACCGTGGCGCCCAGCCGTTCGGCGCCGTAGTGCGCACCCAGGCCACCGGTAAAGAGGCCGTAGCCGTAGGCGTTGTGCACCACGTCGCCGGGCCGGGCCCCGGCGCAGGCCATCGAGCGCGCCATCAGGTCCGCCCAGGTGGCAAGGTCTTTGCGCGTATAGCCGACCACGGTCGGCTTGCCGGTGGTACCGCTGGAAGCGTGCAGGCGAGCGAGTTGCGCACGTGGCCGTGCAAACAAGCCGAACGGGTAGTGGTCGCGCAGATCGCCTTTCACGCTGAAGGGCAGGCGTGTCAGGTCTTCGAGTGATTTGAGGTCGCCAGGCTCGACGCCGATCTTGCGCAGGCGCTTGCGGTGCAGCGGCACGTTCTGGTAGGCGTTCTTCACCGTCTGGCGCAGGCGCTTTAACTGCAGCGCGGCGAGTTGCGCGCGCGGCATCGTTTCGGCTGCGGGATCGAAGCGATAGCGCATCTATGGACCTCCTAGGGCACCTCTATCTCAGGCGATGCGGCCGAGCAGGATGAGCGCGGCGGCGGCCATAACGACCCAGGTGAGGGAGGTTCCGACAGCACGTGCTTTAAAAGCGCTTGCATACAGTCCGACGGCATGCAGGATGCGGGCCACCAGCAGCGCGATGCCGATGGCGTAGACCAGCCAGGGTCCGGCGCCGGTCCACTCGATGAGCGCCATCAGGGCCAGCGCCATCGGCACGTACTCGACGAAATTCCCCTGCACGCGGATGGCACGGCCCAGTTCTTCGTCACCGCCGTCAAACAGATTAATTTTCTTGCGCGCCCTCAACAGCGTGACTTGTATGCTGATACCGACGAGCATCAGCGCCAAAAGTCCGGCGAACACGGCTGTGATCGAAATCGGAATTGCGTTCATGGCCCCTCCCTTTGAAGATGGAATACCACTTTCTCTATAATTTCTCGCGCAAACTGGCGAGCGCAGGACGCAGATACTCCAGGAACAATGCCGGATTCTCGGCCATCGGAAAATGGCCGATGCCAGGCATCACCTCGAATTGCGCGCCCGGAATTTTGGCCGCCGTGGCGCGCGAAATTTCTGGCGTACAGGAATAGTCGTACTCACCGGTGAGCATGATCACCGGGCATTGCTTGGTGTCGATGCGTCCGACGCGCTCGCGCGCGTCCCACTCGCGACCGTAGAAGCGGATGTCGCCCCAGAATACGCCGTAGCCGCCCTGCGAGTATTCCCACCACACTTCACGCGCCCGCTCAGGGGGACTTTGCGGCGCGATCAGGCCATGTACCCATTCGGGCACGAAAGTGGCATCGTTGACCTGCGGATGGCGCGTCCAGGGGACTGTGCGCCCGACGATGCGCTCGCTCGCCTCACAGGCGATCACGCCGCCCAGGCGCTCGCCCCAGCGCAGCGCCATCTCGAGGCAGATCTGGCCCGCCATCGAGGAGCCCAGCAGCACCGGGCGCTGCAGGCCGAGCGCCGCGATCACCGCTTCAATCGCCGCGACGTAGCGCTCGGTGGTCAGCTCCCAATCGCCGATCGCTGCGCCCTCTGGCGGCAGGCTCTTGCCGTGCCAAGGCAGGTCGAAAGCCAACATGCGCCACTCGGCGCCCAGCCCCGCGTCGTTCAGCAGCTTGTAGAACTGACGCGCATCCGAGCCCGCGGTGTGCAGGCACAGCAGGTCGTGGCCCGCACCGGCTTCCTCGTAGTAAATGCGGTTCGGGCGGCCCTCCAGCTCGACCCACACGTAGCCGCCACGAATGGGTTCTCTGGTCCCTGCTTTTACAGGGGCATTTTTCCTGGCAGGAGAAGCGGAAACACCGTTGGCGAGATCCCTGCCGATCTCGAGCACGCGCCGCACCAAGTGCATGTTCTGCGCCAGGGCCAACTCGCTGCCCGAGACCTTGAACTCGGGCACCCGCATCTTCATTGCGTAGATACCGTGGTAGGGCGCGGGCGGCGGGGAGGAAAAGAACTTCTCCCAGACTGCCGTGGGGGCTTCGAGTGCGAATGACTGTTTTCCGGACCTGGTTTCAGAGACGACCAACGGAGAACTGAAAGAAAATTCCGCTGCGTGCTCCCCCGCCACCAGGAGGAAGCAGCAATCCGCGTTCGTCGAAAACGCCGCCAGCTCGGCGTCAGCGCGTGCGGCCGCCTGCAACGCGGCCAGGAACTCCGCCCAGCGCGCCTGCAGGAAATCCACCCTCACCGCAGGACAGACTTGAGGAGCTTCCCCATCTCCGCGGGATTCCTGGTCACCTTGATGCCGCAGGACTCCATCACCGCCAGCTTCTCTTGCGCCGTGCCCTTGCCTCCGGAAATGATCGCGCCGGCATGGCCCATGCGCTTGCCCGGCGGCGCGGTGACGCCGGCAATGAAGCCGACCACCGGTTTTTTCATGTGCTCCTTGACCCACTGCGCTGCGGTCTCTTCGTCTGAGCCGCCAATCTCGCCGATCATGATCACCGCGTCGGTGTCCGCATCGTCGTTGAACATTTGCAGTACGTCGATATGCTTCAGGCCGTTGACTGGATCGCCGCCGATGCCCACCGCGGTGGACTGGCCGATGCCCAGCTCAGTGAGCTGACCCACGGCTTCGTAGGTGAGCGTTCCCGAGCGCGAAACCACGCCGACACGGCCCTTCAGGTGAATGTGGCCCGGCATGATGCCGATTTTGAGTTCATCGGGGGTGATCACCCCCGGGCAGTTGGGCCCGAGCAGCAAGGTCCTGCACTTTTCTTTCTGCATGCGCTCGCGCAGGTGGACCATGTCGCGCACCGGGATGCCTTCGGTGATGCAGATCACGAGGTCGAGGTCGGCCGCCACCGCTTCCCAGATCGCCGACGCGGCGAAAGGCGGAGGAACATAGATCACCGAGACATTCACGCCGGTTTGTTTTTTTGCTTCGGCCACATTCTCAAATATCGGAATACCCTCGAAGCTCTCGCCCGCTTTCTTGGGATTCACGCCGGCGACATAGCAGTTCTTGCCATTCGCGTAGGCGCGGCTGGTCTGGGTGTGGAACTGGCCGGTCTTGCCGGTGATCCCCTGCGTGAGCACCCTCGAATTCCGGTTGATGAGGATGCTCATGCCGCCCTCCCGGATTTCCCCAGCACCGCGGCTACCGCTTTTTGCCCCGCTTCGCCCATGTTGCCGGCGGTGATTATTGGCAGGCCCGAATCAGCGAGGATTTTCTTGCCGAGCTCCTCGTTGGTGCCTTTCATGCGCACCACCAGAGGCACCGAGAGCTTGACCTCCTTGGCCGCCGTGACCACGCCCGCGGCGATGGTGTCGCACTTCATGATGCCGCCGAAGATATTGACCAGGATGCACTGCACCTGTGGGTTGGCAAGCATGATCTTGAATGCCGCGGTCACCCTCTCCGCGGTGGCGCCACCGCCGACATCGAGGAAGTTGGCCGGCTCGCCGCCAAAGAGCTTGATGGTGTCCATGGTCGCCATGGCGAGACCCGCACCGTTCACCATGCAACCGATATTGCCCTCGAGCGAGATATACGACAGCTCGTGCTTAGAGGCCTCGATTTCGAGTGGGTCCTCCTCGTCCAGGTCGCGCATGGCGACGAGCTCGGGATGACGAAACAGCGCGTTATCGTCGAAATTCAACTTGGCATCGAGGGCGATGACCCGGTCCTGGCCGGTCAGGATCAGCGGATTGATTTCCGCCAGCGTAGCGTCGGTTGCGTCGAAGCATCGGTAAAACGCTTTAAGCAGCTCTTTGGATTCTTCCAAGGCCGCAGCGGGAATGCCGATTTTCCTCGGCACCTCTTCCGCGTCGGCGTCCGTCAAGCCGCTGCTGGGGTCGATAAACACCTTGTGAATTTTCTCGGGCGTCCTGGCAGCGACTTCCTCGATGTCCATACCGCCCTCGGAGGAGGCCATCAGGCAAGCGCGCTGCGTGACGCGGTCCACCACCATGCCGATATAGAGCTCTTGCTTAATGTCGGCGCCTTCTTCCACCAGCAGGCGACGGACTTTCTGCCCGCCGGGCCCGGTCTGGTGGGTGACGAGTTGCATGCCAAGAATTTTCTCGGCGTGCTGTTTTACTTCCGCTAAAGACTTGGCGACTTTTACTCCGCCGCCTTTGCCGCGACCGCCGGCGTGGATCTGCGCCTTCACCACCCAGACGCTGCCACCCAACTTATTCGCCGCTGCTAGCGCTTCGTCCACGCTGAAGCACGGCAAGCCGCGCGGCGTGACGAGGCCGAATTTACGGAACAGTTCTTTTCCCTGGTACTCGTGAATTTTCATGCGGCCGTGTGCTCTCTGAGGGGGTGGGATATTAGCATCGGCATGCTTGCTAGAATCATTGACATGCGTCATGTCCTCGCACTCGACCAGGGCACCACCAGTTCGCGCGCCATCATCTTCGACGAGACCGGCAAGCCAGTCGCTTCCGCCAGTCAGGAATTCAAGCAGTATTACCCGCAGCCAGGCTGGGTAGAGCATGACCCGGAGGAGCTATGGCGTTCGCAGCGCGACGTGGCGCGTATGGCGCTGAGGAACGCCGGCCTGAAAGCCGAGGACCTGGTCGCCTGCGGCATCGCTAACCAGCGTGAAACCACCGTGGTCTGGGATCGCCAGACCAGCAAGCCGATCTACCCAGCGATCGTCTGGCAGGACCGACGCACCGCCGCGCGCTGCGCCGAGCTAAAGGAAGTGGGCGCCGAGAGTCTGATCCAGGAGCGCACCGGCCTGGTACTCGATCCCTACTTCTCTGCCACCAAGGTGGCTTGGATCCTCGACCAAATTCCGGGCGCACGCCGGCGCGCCGAACTGGGGGAGCTCGCCTTCGGCACGGTGGATACCTGGCTGGTGTGGCAGTTGTCGCACAGCAAGACGCACGTCACCGACTGCAGCAACGCCTCGCGCACGATGCTGTTCAACATCCACATGGGCGACTGGGATCCGGAGCTGCTCGCTCTCCTGCGCGTGCCGCGCGCGATGCTGCCCGAGGTCTACCCTTCGTCGCACGCCTTCGGCATGATCGCGCCCACGGTGCTGGGCGCGCCCGTGGCTATCACCGGCATCGCCGGCGATCAGCAGGCCGCCCTCTTCGGCCAGGGCTGCCACCGCCCCGGCATGGCCAAGAACACCTACGGCACCGGCTGCTTCATGCTGATGCACACGGGTGCGCGCGTGATGAAGTCCGCCAACGGCCTGCTCAGCACCGCGGCGGCGCAGTTGGGCCGTGCGGTGGACGCGCGCGACGCCGAAAAGGAATACGCCCTGGAAGGCAGTGTATTCATCGGCGGCGCGGTGGTGCAATGGCTACGCGATGAACTTGGTTTTTTTGAAAAAGCAGAACAGATAGAAGGGCTCGCCGCGACCGTTCTTGACAATGGCGGCGTTTATATCGTGCCGGCTTTCACCGGCCTGGGCGCGCCGCACTGGGACCCACAGGCGCGCGGCGTCATCGTCGGCCTGACGCGCGGTTCCTCGCGTGCGCACCTGGCGCGTGCGGCCCTCGAATCGATCGCCTACCAGAGCGCCGACCTGCTGGAGGCAATGCAGAAAGACGCCGGCGAAAAAATCACCGAGCTGCGCGTGGATGGCGGTGCCGCAGCCAATGACCTGCTGATGCAGTTTCAGGCCGACATCCTCGGGGTGCCGGTGGTGCGGCCCAAGGTGCTGGAGACCACCGCCCTGGGCGCCGCTTACCTCGCTGGCCTCTACACCGATGTCTGGAAATCGCGCGAGGAAATCGCCGCGCAATGGCAAATGGACCGGCGCTTCACACCGCAGATGCCGCGCGAGGAAGCCGCCGCGCTGCTGGCGCGCTGGCGCGAGGCGCTCAAGCGCTCATTGCGCTGGAGTGCCTGACGGCGCGGGCCTGGAATCCCTGGTCCTGACCCCCGCCGCGCCTCATGCGGGGGACACAGGCATCGGGTCGGCAGGAACCATGCCCTGCAACAGGCGCAGGAACTGGTCTGCCGGCAGTGGCTTGCTGAACAGATAGCCCTGCATCTGGTTGCAGCCATGCAAGCGCAGAAAACGCAACTGCTCCTCGGTTTCCACCCCCTCGGCGATCGCCCCCAGCCTCAGGCTGTGCGCCATGGCGATGATCGCCTGGGTGATTTCGGTATGGTTGCTGTCGCCGGGAAGATCCTGGATAAATGAACGGTCGATCTTCACACTATTCAGCGGAAAGCGCTTCAGGTAACTGAGCGACGAATAGCCGGTGCCGAAGTCGTCGATCGAAAGATGGATGCCCATCTCCTTCAGGCTGCGCAGCAGGGACACCGCATGCTCCGGGTCGCGGATCACCATGCTCTCGGTGATCTCGAATTCCAGCCAGATCGGATCCAGCCCGGTCTCGGCAAGCACGCGCGCCACGTCCTGCAGCAAGCTGGGATGGGCAAACTGTCGCGGCGACAGGTTCACCGCGATGCGCAAGCGCGGCAGCCCCTGGTCCTGCCAGGCCTTGTTCTGCAAGCAGGCGGTCTTCAACACCCACTCGCCGATCGGCACGATCAGTCCGGTCTCCTCGGCCAGCGGGATGAAGCGCGCCGGCGCAATCAGCTCCTGACCCGGCCGCTGCCAGCGCACCAGCGCCTCCATACCGACGATACGATTGCTGCCAACATCGACCTTGGGCTGGTAATGGAGCAAAAACTCTTCGCGCTCCAGCGCATGGCGCAAATCGGACTCGAGCGCGATGCGCTCCAGCGTGTGGACGTTGATCTGCGCCGAGTAGAACTGGAAGTTGTTCTTGCCCTGTTCCTTAGCACGGTACATGGCGGTGTCCGCGTTCTTCATCAGACTTTGCAAGTCGTCGCCATCGCCGGGGCAAACGCTGATGCCGATGCTCGCGGTGAGGTGGAATTCCTGTGGTTCGAGAAGCACCGGGCGAGCCACAGCGGCAAGAATTTTCTGCGCCACTTCGGCGACATCCGCCGGCCGGGGCGGCCCCTCGATCAGCACCATGAACTCGTCGCCACCGAGGCGGCTGACGGTATCCACCTCGCGCATACAAGCGCTCAAACGCTGCGCGATCTCCTACAGGACGCGCTCGCCCTGAGCCTCACCGACAACGAGGCGGCTGCGCTACTGAACAAGGCCCGTACCAGCCTATTCAACACCATTCATCCGGCTCGACAGCGCGCCTGAATGAACGCACCCACTGGGTTACCCACCGCCGGGCAGCTTAGCGTGCGTCAGAAGCGTCGCACGCTGCCCGCCCGTGGATAACCCTCCCGCTCCCTCTCAAATCCGCCCTATCATCAGCCCTTCTCAACCCGACCTGACCCCACCTCGCCCAGGCTCATTTCACTTTTGGAAAATACT
>SHXK01000030.1 GCA_009693335.1 Betaproteobacteria bacterium
TGCGCTTCGGCCTCCGAGAGCTGTGGCCCAAAGTCCCCAAGCTGCAACTGGTGCGCGGCCTGTTCCATGCGGGCGGGATGCTGCTGTGGTTCGCGGCGCTGCCGATGATTTCGATCGCGGAGCTGACCGCGATCGGCTTCAGCGGCCCGCTGTTCATCTGCCTGGGGGCGGTGCTGTTTCTGGGTGAGCGTATGACCGGCGCGCGCTGGGTTGCGGTGTTGGTCGGATTTCTCGGCGTGGTGCTGGTGGTGCATCCCTTCGAGGTGGACGGTTTCTCCGGCATCTCCACCGGGATGCTGCTGATGCTGGCCTCGGCGCCAGTGTTTGCCGGCTCTTTCCTGGTCGCCAAGGTGCTGACGCGTCATGAGCGCTCCGACATCATGGTCTTCTGGCAGCACTTGGTGGTTTCGCTGCTGCTGCTGCCGTTCGCCTACTTCTGGTGGATGATGCCCTCACCGCGGCAGTGGGCCATGCTGGTGGTATGCGGATTTCTCGGCGCCGGCGGGCACTACTGCATGACCCGCGCGTTTCGCGTCGCCGACATCTCGGCAGTACAGTCGGTGAAGTTCCTTGAGCTGGTCTGGGCAGCGATACTCGGTTTCTTCATGTTCGGCACCATTCCGGCGGGCTGGACTCTGGCGGGCGGTGTCGTCATCCTCGCCAGCACGCTTTGGCTGGCGCGCCGCGAAGCGCGGGCTTCACCCTCCGGCGCATGAACGACGTCGCCGCCCTTTATCGCGCCAGTCTGGAGAAGCGCGGTTTCATCACCGACGCATCGCAGCAGCAAGCGGTAGCGCGCCTGCAGCGCCTCTACCAAGAGTGGAGCGCATACAAGGCAAGACGCAACAATGCCCTCAAGCGCCTGCTGGTCAAGCCGCCGCCGCCCAAAGGGGTCTATCTGTGGGGCGCCGTCGGGCGCGGCAAGAGCTTCCTGATGGACAGTTTCTACCTGTGTGTGCCGCTGGTGCGCAAGCGGCGGGTGCATTTCCACCACTTCATGCGCGAGATCCATCGCCAAATGAACGAGCTAAAGGGCGCCGAGGATCCGCTCGTCGCCGTCGCGCAGCACAGCGCGCGCCGCTACCGTCTGATCTGCTTCGACGAGTTTCATGTCTCGGATATCGCCGACGCGATGATCCTTGGCCGCTATCTCGAGAAAGTAATGGAGTTGGGCGTCGCCTTCGTGATGACCAGCAACTACCATCCCGATCAGCTCTACCCGGACGGCTTGCAGCGCGAGCGCTTGCTGCCCGCGATCGAGCTCCTCAAGTCGCGCCTGGACGTGATCGAGGTGGATGGCGGCCAGGACTACCGCCGTCTGAAGATGGAGAAACTCAGGGTCTATCACGTGGGAGCAGGCGCGGAGGCGGAGCTGGAGGGAATTTTTTCCACGCTCAAGGACGTCGAGGAGGAGAAACAGGCTCTCGACGTGGAGGGCCGGCGCATCGTCTATCGCAAGCGGGCCGGCGGGCTGGTATGGTTCGACTTCGCTGCCTTGTGCGGCGGGCCGCGCTCGTATGCCGACTACGTGGACCTGGCCAGGCGTTTCCACACGGTGATCCTGTCCGGCGTGCCGAAGATGTCGCCCAGGAACGCCGATGCCGCGCGCCGCTTCACCTGGCTGGTGGATGTGTTCTACGATGACCGGGTGAAAATGGTGGTCGCGGCCGAGGCGCAGCCCGACGAGCTGTTCACCGATGGCGGTGAGGCGAAAATCGCGGCCGCCGAATTTGCGCGTACCGCGAGCCGCTTGACAGAAATGCAGTCGGCCGAATATTTGCAGACCGAACGAAAGAAGGAGACTCATCAGCATGACGACAGTGGAGAAGTTCAGGGCCTACCGGCTTAGTGAAGTCGAGAAAAAAATCCACGCCGAGTTCGTGGATTGCACGCTGGACGATCTTGATCCGGGCGAGGTGTTGGTGCGTGTCGCTTATTCGGATGTCAATTACAAGGACGCGCTGGCGGCCACCGGCAAGGGCCGCATCCTGCAGCGGCCTGCGTGCATCGGCGGCATCGACCTTGCGGGCACGGTGCTGTCCTCCACCGATGCGCGCTTCGCCAAGGGCGATGCGGTGCTCGCGGTGGGGCACGATCTGGGCGTCAAGCACCACGGCGGCTATGCTGAATACGCGCGCATCCCCGCCAACTGGGCGCTGAAGCTGCCCAAGGGCATGACGCTATGGGAGGCCATGGCGTTGGGCACGGCGGGATATACGGCGGGCCTGGCGATCGTGAAGATGGAGCACAACGGCCTCAATCCCGGCGGCGGCCCGGTGATCGTGGACGGTGCCACGGGCGGGGTCGGCTCGATCGCCATCGCGGCGCTGGCGAAGCTCGGCTATCACGTGGTGGCGCTGACTGGAAAAGAGCATGCCGTCGACAGTCTGAAGAGGCTTGGCGCCAAAGAGGTCAAATTCAGGCAAGAACTGGACCTCACGAAAATCAGGCCTCTCGACAAGGCCATCTGGCAGGGCGCGGTGGACAGTCTGGGGGGCGAGGTGTTGGCCTGGATGGCGAGCACCATGAAATTCAACGGCGTGATCGCCGCCATCGGCCTGGCGGCCGGCTTTGGCCTGAATACGACGGTCATGCCCTTCATCCTGCGCGGCGTCAGCCTGCTGGGTATCAACTCGACCGACGCGCCCAGCCCCGAGCTCGAGCGCCAGGTCTGGGACCGTCTCGCGGGCGACATGAAACCGGCAGGTTTGAAGGACATGGCGCGCACGATTCCCTTCGGCGACCTGCCCACGGTGTTCGACGATTTCATCCAGGCCAAAATCACCGGCAGAATCGTCGTGGATTTGAACGCATGAGGCGCATTCCATGACCTTGTACAAGGACCTCCACCAACGCTCGATCTCGCAGCGCGAAGCCTTCTGGGGCGAAGAGGCCAAGCGCATCGACTGGCACAAACCCTTCGGAAAGGTACTGGACTACTCGCGCCCGCCGTTCGCGAAATGGTTCGTCGGCGGCGAAACCAACCTGTGCCACAACGCCGTGGACCGGCATCTCAAGGACCGGGGCACGCAGAAAGCTCTGGTCTGGATCTCCACCGAGGTCGATCGGGTCGAGAGCTATACCTACCAGGAACTTTTCAAAGAGGTGAATCGCACTGCGGCGATGCTGCGCTCTCTCGGCGTTGGACGGGGCGACCGGGTGATCATTTATATGCCCAACGTGCCCGAAGCGGTGTTCGCGATCCTCGCTTGCGCTCGCTTGGGGGCCATCCATTCGGTGGTGTTCGGCGGTTTTGCGGCGGCCAGCCTGGCGGCGCGCATCGACGACGCGAAACCGGTGCTGATGGTCACTGCCGACGGCGGCAGCCGCATGGGCAAGGTGATTCCCTACAAACCGCTGGTGGACGAATCGATCCGGCTCGCCAAGCATCCGCCCTCCAAAGTATTGATCTTCAACCGCGGCCTGGATCCGGACATGCCGAGCGTCCCTGGCAGGGACATTGACTGGAAAGATTTTTCTTCAAAAGAAGAAAACATACCCTGCACCTGGCTCGAATCCTCCGAACCTTCCTACATCCTCTATACCTCGGGCACCACCGGGATGCCCAAAGGCGTGCAGCGCGATGTCGGCGGGCACGCGGTGGCGATGGCCACCTCGATGCCCTACATCTACTGCGGTGGCGCCGGCGAGACCATTTTCACCACCTCCGACATCGGCTGGGCGGTGGGGCATTCGTACATCATCTACGCGCCTTTGATCGCTGGCATGACCACCATCCTCTACGAAGGTTTGCCGGTGCGGCCCGACGCCGGGGTGTGGTGGAAGATCGTTCAGGACTACCAGGTCAACGTCATGTTTTCGGCGCCGACCGCCATCCGGGTGCTGAAGAAGCACGATCCGGCGTTGCTGAAAAAATACGACCTGTCTTCGCTGAAACACCTGTTCCTCGCCGGCGAGCCGCTGGACGAACCGACCCATGCCTGGATCGCGCAAGGCTTGGGCAAGCCGGTGATTGACCACTACTGGCAGACCGAAACCGGTTGGCCGGTGCTCAGCGCGGTGCACGGCATCGAGAAGACACCGATCAAGTACGGCAGCCCCTCGTTCCCGGCCTATGGCTACGACCTGAAGCTATTGCGCGAGTCGGATGCCAGCGAAGCGGGCGCCGATGAGAAAGCGGTAGTGGCGATTGTGCCGCCGCTGCCGCCGGGCTGCATGAGCACCATCTGGGGCGACGATGAGCGCTTCGTCAAGACCTACTTTGGTGATTTCAAGGACCAGCTGGTCTATTCCACCTTCGACTGGGGCATCCGCGACCAGGACGGCTACTACTTCATACTCGGGCGTACCGACGATGTGATTAATGTCGCCGGCCACCGCCTCGGCACACGCGAGATCGAGGAAGCGGTCAACATGCATTCCGCTATCGCCGAATGCGCGGTGGTCGGCGTGGTCGATGCCTTGAAGGGCCAGATGCCTTTGGCTTTTGCCGTCGCCAAAGACGCTACTTTGGTGGCCACGAGAGAAGGGCAAAAAGCGCTCGAGAAAGAAATCATGGACACCGTGGACCGGCAGCTGGGCGCCATCGGCCGGCCGAAAGCGGTACATTTCGTGACGCTTTTGCCCAAGACGCGTTCCGGCAAAACGTTGCGCCGCTCGATCGCGGCGCTGGCCGAGGGGCGCGACCCGGGCGACCTCACCACCATCGAGGATCCGGGGGCGTTACAACAAATCAAGGACTGCCTGGGGATCTTATGAAGACACGACCGGTACTGACGCTGGAAGACTGCCTGAAGATTTACGCCGCGGCCGAGGCTGAGGCCCGCAACAACAACTGGAATGTGGCCATCGCCATCCTCGACGAGGGCGGCCACCTGCTGCATTTCGCGCGTATGGACGGCGCCACGCCCGCCAACGCGGTGATCGCCCTGGAAAAAGGGCGCACTGCGGCGATCTCGCGCCGCTCCAGCGGCAAGTGGGAAGAGATCGTCAAGGCAGGCCGGACCGCAATGCTCAAGATGCCCGGCATCCTGCCGGTGCAAGGTGGCGTGCCGATCGTGGTCGACGGCAGCTGTATCGGCGCGGTTGGCGTCTCGGGGGTCCAGTCCCACCAGGACGAGCAAATCGCCCAGGCGGGCATAGACGCGCTGCAATAGGCCGAGAGACCGAAACGCGGGAGGGGTGGGGTGGAACGCACTCGTGCGTTAGCCGAGGGCGATGATGCCCTCTTTGGCGAGCGCGGCTATCTCTGCGGCGGCGTAGCCCAGTCCAGCAAGCAGTTGGCGCGCGCCTTCGCCGATCGCCGGCGGGTCTGAGCGTTTGGGCAGGCGTTCGCCATCAAGCGCCAGCGGCAGGGTCGGCGCGTGGAAGCTGCGCCCGCCCGGAACGCGAGTCTCGATGAAGCCGCCGGAGGCCTTCAGGTGCGGGTCATCGAGGAGATCCCAGGGTTTGGAGATCGGCGCGAAAGGCAAGCCGATCGCTTCCAGCTTGGCGGCGAGATCGGCTTTTGTGTATAGCTTCAGCGCTGCAGCAAGCCGTGGCAGTAGCCAGGGGCGTTCCTTGACGCGATCGCCATTGCTGCGCAGCCGGGTGTCGGCGGCGAGGTCGTCTAGGCCGAACTCGCGGCAGAAAATCTCCCATTGCGTATCCGTGACCACGCCGACGAAAAGGCGCGCATTTTCCGAGTCGGCATCGGCAGTTTCGAAAATGTCGTAGATACCCCAGGCGGGGCGTTTCACCGACATCGGCGGCGGGGCCTCGCCGGTGAGTTCGAACTGCGCGATGTGCTGCGCCACCAGGTAAGCGGTGCTTTCGAAAAGCGCGCTCGTCACCAGCCGACCGCGCCCGGTGGTTTCGCGTTCACGCAGAGCGGCGAGCACCCCGAGCGCAGCGAAAGTGCCGCCCATGATGTCGACCACCGAGGCGCCCGCGCGCAGCGGACGATCAGGCAGGCCGGTCATGTAGGCCAGACCGCCCATCATTTGCACGACTTCATCGAGTGCGGCGCGGTGCTGGTAAGGACCGTCAAGGAAGCCCTTCAGCGAGCAATACACCAGCCGCGGATTGCGCTCGGCGAGCGCCGCATGGCCGAAGCCGAGTTTGGCTAGCGCTCCCGGGCGGAAATTCTCCGTCAGCACGTCCGCGCTATCGATCAGCCGGTGCACGATGTCGCGTCCCTGGGGGCGCTTCAGGTCCACCGCCAGACTTTTTTTGTTACGGTTGAAGACCGGAAAAAACCCCGCGCCCGCCGCTTGCAGGCGGCGCGTATTGTCGCCTTCGAGTGGTTCGACCTTGATCACCTCGGCGCCCAGGTCGGCCAGGGCCAGGCCGCAGCTCGGGCCCATCACCATGTGCGCGAACTCAACTACGCGCAGGCCTTCTAGCGGGAGGCGCAGGGGCCCCTTCCCCTGCTCAAGCGGCAGCACGAAATCCTTTTGGCAGGCCGGCCATCGGTGTATGGCCGTAGATGGGTTCTTGCGGGATGCCGGCGACGAGGAGTTTTCTCGCCTCCATCAGCTTGTCGAAATCGACGCCGGTGGGCACGCCCATGCTCTCGAACATGAAGACCAGGTCCTCGGTGATCACATTGCCGCTGGCGCCGGGGGCGAACGGACAGCCGCCCAAGCCGCCCATCGAGCTGTCGAAGTGACGCACGCCTACTTCGTAGGCGGCGAGCGCGTTGGCCAGCCCCAAGCCGCGCGTGTTGTGCAGGTGCGCGGCTTCCAGCTTGTCGCCAATTTCTTTTCTGACCCTTGAAAATATCCGCTTGATTTGCGCAGGATTGGCGTAGCCGACCGTATCCGCAAGCGCGATGCAGTCGGCGCCAGTCTCGGCCAGCATCACCGCCAGGCGCACCACGTCGTCTTCTGGAACCACGCCCTGCAGAGTGCAGCCGAAAGCGGTCGCCACGCCGGCCTCGATTTGCGGGCCGTTGTTGCCGCCCCCGTTCTTAGCCCCCAACTGCGCGCGCAGTTCCACGCAGCGACGCACTTCCTCGACCATCTGCTCGGGCGTCATGCGCACATTGGCCAGGCTGTGCGCACGGCTGGCGGACACCGGGAAGGTGACCTTGTGCGCTCCGCAGGCCAGCGCCCGCTCGAAGCCTTTGACATTGGGGACGAGGGCGACCACCTTGAGCTTGGGAATGGTAAGAGCAAAAGTAACGATTTCGGCGGTGTCCGCCATGGCTGGTATCAGCTTGGGCGGCACGAAGGAGCCGACTTCGATTTCCTCGATGCCCGCCGCCGCCATCGAAGCGATCCATGCTTGCTTGGCCTCGGTCGGCATCAGGTGCTGGGCGTTTTGCAGTCCGTCGCGCGGGCCGACTTCACAGATGTGGATTTGTCGCATTAATGACCCCCAAAAAATCATTCTAGCGCCGCAAGCGTCGCTCGATGCGCTCCAGAGCGAACCCGCAGAGCGCGCCGCCGGTGGCGAAAGCCAGCATCGCCCAGAGCGTCGCGTCCCAGCCGCCGTAGCGTGAGGCGAGCCAGGCGAGGGCGATCGGGCCGAAGAACTGACCGGCCTGCGAGGCCTGCATCACCAGGCCGTTGGCGGTGCTGATGTGCTGCGGCGTCTTGGCGTGCACCGGTAGGCCGGAGAAGATCGCGCCAGGAATCACCCCGGCGCAGGCGGAGAAGACGAGGCACAGCAGGTAGCGCGCAGTGTCCGGAAGAAAACCGCCGAACATGCCGAGGGAGCAGGTGGCCATTACCGCGCTGGCGGTGACGATCAAGGGCCCGCGGCGGACGCCGTGCGCCAGCAGCCAGCCGCCGGCAATATTGCCGGGCGCGTTCACCAGCACCATGAGCGCGGTGAGCAGGGCCGCCGATGTGGCGGAGGCACCGCGTTCGTCCACCAGGAAGGTCGGTAGCCAGATCATCACCGAGGACCACTGCGACACATAGAACATGAACAGCAGCGCGAAAACAATGTTGCCGCGTTGCGCGAGCGATTCTGCGATCAGGCGCAACGAGGTGATGCCGCCGAATTTTGGCCTGGGCGCATAGCGTGCGGCCAGCACCAAGCAGGCGGCGGCGCCCAGAGCGAGCAGCACCCACAAGCCGCGCCAGCCCCAGGCGGCGATCACCGGTGGCGCCAAGAGCAGCGCCAGGCCGCCGCCGGTAGGCATGTAGGCGCTCCAGAGTCCCAAGGCCTTGGCGCGGTCGCGCGGATCGTCCGCCGCGGTGGTGATCAGGGCCGTGGCCACCACCGTGAACAGGATGAAGCCGATGCCTTCGAAGAAACGCGAGGCGAGCAGCACCGGGAAACTCCACGCCATCGAACCGAGCAGACCCGCGAGGGTCAGGATCGCGAGGCCGGTGAGACCCAGCCGGCGGTGGCCGTAGCGGTCGCACATGGTTCCGGCCAGCATCCCGACCAGGCCGCCCATGACGTTGAAGGTGGTCGCGATGAAGCCGGATTCGACCAGCGTCAAGCCCAGTTCGGCGCGCTGCAGGGGAAGCGCCGGCGCCACCTTGGTCATGTAAGCGCCGCAGATCAGACCAGCGCCGAAAACGGCCCAGATGGAGCCCCAGCGCGTACGGGAGTCTGTAACGGGGCTCAGGCGGCAGTTACCGGGATTTTCAGCTCAATAATTTTTTTCGACCACTCGGCTGGGCCGCTGTGGTGCACGGAGCTGCCGTTGGCGTCCACCGCCACCGTCACTGGCATGTCCTGGACCTCGAACTCATGGATCGCCTCCATGCCCAGATCGCCAAAGGCCACGATGCGCGCGCTGCGGATCGCTTTGGCGACCAGGTAGGCCGCGCCGCCGACCGCCATCAGGTAGGCCGCCCGGTGTTTCTTGATTGCCGCCAGCGCCAGTGGGCCGCGCTCGGCCTTGCCGATCATGCCGATGAGGCCGGTTTGCGAGAGCATCAGCTCGGTGAACTTGTCCATGCGCGTGGCGGTGGTCGGGCCCGCCGGGCCGATCACTTCCTCGCGCACTGCAGCCACCGGGCCGACGTAGTAGATGACGCGGTTGGTGAAATCTACGGGCAGCTTCTCGCCCCGCGCCAGCAAGTCCTGGATTCTCTGGTGGGCCGCATCGCGACCAGTCAGCAGTTTTCCGGATAGCAAAAGACGTTGACCTGGTCGCCAGTTGGCAATCTCACTTTTATTTAAAGCATCCAGATTGACCCGCGTGGCGTTCGCATCCGCCGTCCAGGTCACTGGCGGCCAGTCGCTGAGCGACGGCGCTTCGAATTCCGCAGGCCCCGAGCCGTCCAGCACGAAGTGCACGTGGCGCGTGGCGGCGCAGTTCGGAATCATCGCGATCGGCTTGTTGGCGGCGTGCGTCGGGTAATGGAGGATCTTCACATCCAGCACCGTGGACAGGCCGCCCAGGCCCTGCGCGCCGATGCCCAGCGCGTTTACCTTGTCGTAGAGTTCGACGCGCAGCTCTTCATAGGGGTCGCGCGGGCCGCGCGCCTTCAACTCGGCCATGTCGATGGTCTGCATCAGTGAGGCTTTCGCCATCAGCATCGCTTTCTCGGCGGTGCCGCCGATGCCGATGCCGAGCATCCCCGGCGGACACCAGCCGGCGCCCATGGTTGGCACCGTCTTCAATACCCAATCCACCACCGAGTCGGAGGGGTTGAGCATGGCGAACTTGGCTTTCGCTTCCGAGCCGCCGCCCTTGGCAGCGACATCCACCTCGACCTTGTCGCCGGGAACCAGCTGGACATTGATCACCGCCGGGGTGTTGTCTTTCGTGTTCTGGCGCGCGAACTGCGGGTCGTCCAGCACCGAGCCGCGCAGCGGGTTGTCCGGATGGGTGTAGGCCTGGCGCACGCCTTCGTTGACGGCGTCTTCGAACGAGCCCTTGAAGCCCTCAAAACGGACCTCCATGCCCACCTTGAGGAACACGTTGACGATGCCGGTGTCCTGGCAGATCGGGCGCCGGCCCTCGGCGCACAGGCGCGAGTTGGTCAGGATCTGCGCGATCGCGTCCTTGGCGGCGGGCGAGCGCTCGCGTTGATAGGCGCGGCCCAGCGCCTGGATATAGTCGCGCGGATGGTAGTAGGAAATGAACTGCAACGCCTCGGCGACGCTCTCGATCAGGTCTGCTTGCTTGAGGATGCTCATGCGCTTTAATTGTGTGAGGCTTTGCTCGGCATGATGCGGTCACTGGCGGCAATCGCCAGGGCCGAGAGAAGAAAAGTGACGTGGATGCCGGTCTGGGCAAGCAGCGTCTTTTCGTCGTAGGCCGCGGCATTGATGAAAGTCTTCAGCAAATGGATCGACGAAATGCCGATGATGGCGGTGGCCAGCTTGACCTTGAGCACTGAGGCATTGACGTGGGATAGCCATTCCGGCTGGTCCGGATGGCTTTCCAGATTCATGCGCGACACGAAGGTCTCATAACCGCCGACGATCACCATGATCAGCAGGTTGGAGATCATCACCACGTCGATCAGGCCGAGGACCACCAGCATGATGACGGTCTCGGTCAGCTTGGCGGGCCGATCGACGCCCGTCACCGTGACCGCGTCCAGAACATGGCCGAGCGCGCTGGTATTGCCGAATGCCGCCAGCACCAGGTAGTAGAGTTCCTGCCAGAAAAGCCATACATAGATACCCTGCGCGGCGATGAGGCCCAGGTACAGGGGCAGCTGCAGCCAGCGACTGGCGAAAATAAATCCGGGAATGGTGCGCAGGGAGTGGACTTGGTTGGGCGATTGCATGGGGGGCGTAGCCTTTACACGTACGGGATTTGGTGATTGTATTCGCCTCAGCGGCGCGTAAGCACGCCGGCGGCAAAATAGCATTCGGAGGAGGGGCCCCATGTCAGCGCAAATCGAATCGTTATTGTCCGAGACGCGTGTGTTTGCGCCGTCGGCGGAATTCGTCAAGCAAGCGAACATCTCCGGGATGGACGCTTATCGCGCCCTGGTCGCCGAGGCGGAGAGGGATTTCGAGGGTTACTGGGCGCGCCTGGCCAGGGAGCAGTTGCGCTGGCACAAGCCGTTCACGAAAACGCTGGATGAATCGCAGGCACCATTCTTCAAGTGGTTCGACGACGGCGAGCTGAACGCTTCCTACAACTGCCTCGACCGGCATCTGCAGACGCAGCCCGACAAGACCGCGATCATTTTCGAGGCCGACGACGGCAAAGTGACGAAGATCAGCTACCGGGGTCTCACCCACGAGGTCTGCCGGCTGGCCAACGCGTTGAGGCATCACGGCATCAAGAAGGGCGATCGGGTGCTCATCTACATGCCGATGTCGATCCAGGTGGTGGTGGCGATGCAGGCCTGCGCGCGCATCGGCGCCACCCATTCGGTGGTGTTCGGCGGTTTCTCCGCCAAGAGCCTGCAAGAGCGCATTATCGACGCTGGTGCTACGGAAGTGATTACCGCCGACGGCCAGTTTCGCGGCGGCAAGGAGATCCCTCTCAAACCGGTGGTGGACGAGGCGCTCGCCATGGGCGGCTGCGAGGGGGTGCGCAACGTCATCGTTTACAAACGCAGCGGCAGTCCGGTGCCGATGCGCTCGCCGCGCGACAAGTGGTGGGACGACGTCGTCAAGGGTCAGCCCGAGACCTGCGAGCCAGAGTGGGTGAACGCGGAGCATCCGCTCTTTATCCTTTACACCTCGGGCTCGACCGGCAAACCCAAGGGGGTGCAGCACTCGACGGGTGGCTACCTCCTCTGGGCGAGCTTGACCATGCAGTGGGTGTTCGACCACAAGGCCAGCGACATTTTCTGGTGCACTGCCGATGTCGGCTGGGTCACCGGCCACACCTACATCGCTTACGGGCCGCTCGCCGTGGGTGCCACCGAGGTCATGTTCGAGGGGGTGCCGACCTATCCGGATGCGGGGCGCTTCTGGAAAATGATTCAGGATCACAAGGTCAATGTCTTCTACACCGCGCCCACCGCCATCCGCTCGCTGATCAAGGCGGGCGGCGATCTGCCCAAGAAGTACGACCTTTCCTCACTGCGCATTCTTGGCACGGTGGGCGAGCCCATCAATCCGGAAGCCTGGATGTGGTATCACGAGATGGTCGGCGGCGGCCGCTGCCCGATCGTCGATACCTGGTGGCAGACCGAAACCGGGGGCCATCTCATTTCACCCTTGCCCGGTGCGACCCCGACCAAACCCGGTTCCTGCACTTTTCCGCTGCCCGGCATCATCACCGACATCGTCGATGAGACCGGCCTTTCAGTGGGCAGGGGCAAGGGCGGCATCCTGGTCATCAAACGGCCCTGGCCGGCGATGATCCGCACCATCTGGGGCGATCCGGAGCGCTACAAGAAGAGTTATTTCCCGGAAGATTTCCAGGGCAAGTACTACCTCGCCGGCGACGGCGCCAGCACCGACCAGGACGGTTATTACCGCATCATGGGCCGCATTGACGATGTGCTGAACGTCTCGGGCCATCGCTTGGGCACCATGGAAATCGAGTCGGCGCTGGTGGCCAACACCAAGCTGGTGGCGGAGGCCGCAGTGGTCGGGCGGCCGGACGAACTCACTGGCGAAGCGGTGTGCGCGTTCGTGGTATTGAAAGGGGAGCGACCGGTCGGCGAGGAGGCGAAGCGGATCGCCAAGGAACTGCGCGACTGGGTCGGCAAGGAAATCGGCGCCCTCGCCAAGCCCAAGGAAATCCGCTTTGGCGACAACCTGCCCAAGACGCGCTCGGGCAAGATCATGCGCCGTTTGCTGCGCTCGATCGCCAAAGGCGAGGAAATCATGCAGGACATCTCGACCCTGGAGAATCCAGCGATCCTCGAACAATTAAAGCAAAGTACTTGACTGCCGCGAGCGCAAATCGTATCTTTGATACTGCGAGCTTTGATACTGCGCCGCAGCATTTTGCTAATTCAAAAACAGTAAGGGAGTTGTAAGTTTTCTGAATCAGGATACGCCTGATAACTTCCAGGGAGGAAGCGATGCAGCTTACACAGAAGCACAATGAGTACTGGCACAAGAACCTTGTCATTACGGGGATTCTGCTGGCCGTCTGGTTCCTCGTCACCTTCGTCGAGGCCTGGTACGCGCGGGAGTTGAACGCGTTGACCTTTTTCGGTTTCCCGTTCGGGTTCTACATGTCGGCGCAGGGCTCGCTTGCCATCTACGTCATCCTCATCGGCATCTACGCTTGGTACATGCGCAAGCTCGACCTCGAATACGGCGTTGACGAAGGAGACCTCAAATGAACCACGCTACTGTGCAATCGCACGCCGCATTCAACAGCCAGCTCAAGAAGTACTACAGCTTCTACGCCGGTGGCTTCATCGGCTTCGTGATCTTGCTGGCGATCGCCGAGCAGTTGGGAATGTCGAAACAATGGATCGGCTACTGGTTCCTGTTCGCGACCATCGGCCTATATGCCGGCATCGGCATCATGAGCCGCACTTCCGAGGTGTCGGAGTACTACGTCGCAGGGCGACGCGTGCCGGCGTTCTTCAACGGTATGGCCACCGGCGCCGACTGGATGAGCGCGGCCTCGTTCATCGGCATGGCTGGCACGCTGTTCCTGAGCGGCTTTGACGGGCTGGCGTGGGTCATGGGCTGGACTGGCGGCTACTGCCTGGTGGCATTGCTTCTCGCCCCTTACCTGCGCAAATTCGGCCAATTCACGATTCCCGACTTCCTCGCCGAGCGCTACGGCGGCAACATTGTGCGTACCATCGGTATCATTGCCGCGATTACTTGTTCGTTTGTTTACGTAGTGGCGCAGATCTACGGCGTGGGCCTGATCACCAGTCGTTTCACCGGCCTTGAGTTCGGCGTTGGCGTGTTCGTTGGCCTCGCTGGCATCCTGGTGTGTTCGATGCTGGGCGGGATGAAGGCGGTGACCTGGACCCAGGTCGCCCAGTACATCATCCTGATCATTGCCTATCTGACTCCGGTCGTCTGGCTGGGCATGAAACACACCGGCATCCCGGTGCCGCAGATCGCCTATGGCGTGACCTTGCAGAAAGTGGGCGATCTGGAGAAGAAGATCAACGCGGACCCGAAAGAACTGGAGGTCCGCAAGATCTTCACCGAGCGCGCGGCCGCGGGTAAAGCCGCGCTTGCCGATCCGGACAAGTCCTACGCTGCTGGCAAGGCCAAGCTGGGGGAGGAACTTGCCGGCCTGAAATCCTCTAATGCGCCGGCAGACAAAGTCGCGGTGGCGGAAAAGGCGCTGGCGGCCTATCCGAAGGATGTCGGGGATGCGAAGAAGGCGTGGACCAGCGATACGCGGCTTGCCGCGCGCGCCGCACCAGTGCGGCCGCACGCCCAGCCGTTCCCAGGCAAGGATGAGGCCGCGCAGAATACCGCCCGGCTCAACTTCATCGGCATCGTGTTCTGTATGATGTTCGGCACGGCAGCATTGCCGCACATCCTGATGCGTTACTACACCACGCCCAGCGTGCAGCAAGCCAGGGTCTCCGTGTTCTGGTCGCTGTTCTTCATTTTCCTGCTGTATTTCACGGCGCCCTGCCTGGCGGTGCTGGCGAAGTACGATATGTTCACCAACTTGGTCGGCAGCCAGTTCGCATCATTGCCCGCCTGGGCCGCGGCATGGGCCAAGGTCGACCCGGGGCTGCTCAACATCACCGACTTCAACAAGGACGGCATCGTGCAGTGGGCCGAAGTACTGATCGGCGGCGACTTGATCGTGCTGGCGACCCCGGAAATCGCGGGTCTGCCCTACGTGGTTTCGGGCCTGGTGGCCGCGGGTGGCCTGGCGGCGGCGCTCTCGACCGCAGACGGTCTGCTGCTGACGATTGCCAACGCACTGTCGCATGACCTGTACTACAAAATGATCGACCCACATGCTTCGACCACCAAGCGCGTGACGATCTCCAAGGTCTTGCTGCTGGTGGTGGCGATCGTGGCAGCCTACGTGTCCTCGCAAAAACCGGGAGATATCCTGTTCCTGGTGGGCGCGGCATTCTCGCTGGCCGCATCGGCGTTCTTCCCGCCACTGGTGATGGGCATATTCTGGAAGCGCGCCAACAAGTGGGGTGCCATCGTCGGCATGGCCGCAGGTTTGGCAATCTGCATCTATTACATGCTGCGCACCTACCCGTTCTTCACCAACATGGGCGTGCCGAAGATGGATCTGTGGTTCGGCTTGAGCCCGGTGTCGGCGGGGATGTTCGGTCTGCCGCTCGGGGTGGTCACCATCTGGATCGTCAGCCTGCTGACCGCGCCGCCGTCCAAGGAAGTGCAGGACTTGGTCGAGCACGTGCGCTACCCGAACCTAGTGGGCGATTCCGTGGTCAGCGAAGCCCGATAGCCTCTGGCCGCTCCTTCGGACAAGGCCCGCTTCGGCGGGCTTTGTTTTTAATGTTTACTGTTTGTGGGGAGCTTTGAAATGAGAGCAATCCTGAGGGCCACGCTTTGCGGCATGCTGCTGGCCCTGGCTGGCTGCGCCGGCGAGTTTAGTGGGACCGCGCGCGGTCTGTTCACCGGTTACGTGACGGACAAGACCGAGGAAGAGGTCGTCGCCAGGGTCGGCAAGCCCGAATCCGTGGATAGCAAACCGAATACGCTGCGTTGGACTTACAAGAAGAAGACTTTCGATCCGGATAATCAGAGCCTGGTCGATGCAGAGACCATCCTGCTCTTCCAGAAAGATGCCAGCGGCAAGTTCAAGTGCACACAGGTGATTTTCGGCTGACTATAAGCCCAGGGCGGCCGCACTACGTACGAGGGGGCGCATCCCCTCGTGTACCCCCCCGCTCAGACCCGCAGTTCAGACGACCAAGTGCTGCACCAGGTGGGTGAGGTCGCTGCGCCCGGTATCAACGATCAGCCGGCGCGTCGCTTTTGGGTCGAAGCGCAACAGGTGCATGACGACCTGCAAGAATCGCTCTGAATTGCCCGTGACGTGGAGCGCCATGCCCAACTGGTACCAGGCATGGTGGTTCATGGGCTGCAGCGTCGCTGCTTGTTCCAGCGCCTCGGCGGCTTCCCGATGTTGTCCTAGCTGGGCGTGGGCGAGGCCCAGACCATACCAGGCGCGGTCGATCTTGGGGTTCAGGCGCGTGGCTGCACGGAATTCATGGACTGCCTGGTCGTATTGGCCACGCTTGTCGTAGGTGTAAGCAAGGTTGAAGTGAGCCACCGCGTTGTCAGGCGCTACGCGCAACACCGCCTGAAAGTAGGGTTCCGCCTCGGCGAAACGCTCCTGCGAGGCCAGCAGGTAGGCGATGCGGTTGGCGGGTCTGAGGAAGTCCGCCCTCAAGCGAGTCGCGGCGCTGTACGCTGCGATCGCCTGCGCATTGAGCCCGAAGAGTTCAAACAGGCGTCCACGCAGGTAAGATTGCCAATGTTCCATCGAAAGTTACCGGGTTGAGTGTATGTACGAGATTATCGTAATTCTAAAGGCGTTGACCGAGATCGCAGGCGTGGCTTTCCTGGGGCAGGGCGTGCTCTGGGTGATCTCTGGCGCGAAACGCGAGCAGAACCTGGTCTACAAGCTATTCAGGACATTGACTTCGCCCGTGACCCGCGTGACGCGGGCCATCACGCCGCGCGTCATCCTCGACGCGCATATCGGGCTGGTGGCGTTCTTTCTGCTGATGGTGATCTGGGTGGTGCTGACGGGGTTCAAGATCAAGATCGTTTTCGAGAGTACGCCGGCCGCGTCCTGAGGAACCGCCTAGGGGGATACAGGTTTTGTCAGGCTGTAACCCAAGCCGCGCACGGTGGCGATGCGTACGCCGCCTGGTTCGAGCTTTTTGCGCAGGCGGTGGACGTACACCTCGATGGCGTTGCCGGAAACTTCCTCACCCCATTCGCACAGGTGGTTGACCAGCTGGTCCTTGGAAATCAGGCGACCCGCGCATTGCAGGAAGATTTCCAGCAGGCCAAGCTCTCGCGCCGAGAGGTCGATCGGCTCGCCGTTGAGGCTGGCGACGCGCCCGACCTGGTCGAAAGCAAGCGCGCCATGGCTGATGCGCGCGGCGCCCCCGGCCATACCACGGCGCGTCAGGGCGCGTACCCGGGCCACCAGTTCCGCCAGCTCGAAGGGTTTTGCCAGATAGTCGTCGGCGCCCGCATCCAAGCCCGTGACGCGATCGTTGACGCTGTCGCGCGCAGTGAGGATCAACACCGGCGTCGCCGACTTGCGCGAGCGCAGGCGTTTCAACACCTCGAGGCCCGATCTCTTGGGCAGCCCCAAGTCAAGAATCAGCAGGTCGAATCCATTCGCCTCGAGGGCGGTGTCTGCTGCCTCGCCGTTGGCTACGTGGTCCACCGCGTAGCCCGACTTGCGCAGCGAGCGCACCAGGCCCTCGGCCAGACTCGGATCATCCTCCGCTACCAGTATGCGCATCCCTACTCCCTGGTGACAGTGTAGCAAACGAGACCAACGCATGGGTGCGTTCCAGTAACGCATGGGTGCGTTCCAATCCCGCAAACAAGGCTGGGGTAAAATTCAACGTCCGCGGAGAGATGGCCGAGCGGCTTAAGGCGCACGCTTGGAAAGCGTGTGTACGCTAATCACGTACCGTGGGTTCGAATCCCACTCTCTCCGCCATATAGTGAGGAAATACGCCACTCTTGTGGCGTTTTTTGTTTGTGTATGCCATTTAGTATGCCACTTGGCAGCCACTGGGCTGTTTGTTCTTGCCCAGTCGGTTTGTTTCTCGGCGCTCTTGGGTAACAAACACGTTGATAGGGACAGAGGGCTGCGCCGCTTTACACCGCACCACAGGTATAGATGCGCGCTATACGCCGACCGAAGCCATAAGAAGCCTCTCGACATTGAACTTCGTATTAGCCGCCTCTAGCGCGGCCTTGTGGCGCATCGTCAAGCCGACCCCCCCCAGACCCATCCCCCCAGGTGGGGCCAAAGCGACCCCTCCCGCCCCCGGGTTCACGTGTTGCTCATATAGCACCGGCCAAAAAATGGACCGTGCAAAGCTAAGCGGTACACTCGTATTTGACTCGAACCTGGTCGATGTCTAGCGCTGGTCTTTCGAGACAGAGCGGCGTTTCATCGGCGGTCCGGGCTTGGGGCAGCACGGAATGCTGCAACGCACGATTTCAACGATGAAGGATCAAATTTCCAGGCCGTTATAATCAAATGCGGTATTCAACGTAAGCGACACAAGGGACATTGCCATGACGCATCATCTCGGATACATCGCGGTACTCGTTGCGTCATTGAGCACTGTGAGCGGTATGGCGCGGGGGGAAAGCATCACCGTGACCCACTGGGGCGCCGCCTTCTACGGCGCGCCCTACGCCGTCGCTATGGAAAAGGGCTGGTTCAAGACGCCGAAATTCGACGTGACCGGGGTCATCACTTCGACTGGCGGCGGCACGTCGGTGCGCAACACGCTGGCGAGCGACACGCCGATCGGCGAGGTGGCGTTGCCTGCCGCGATCGAGGCGATTCGTTCGGGAGCGAATCTGAAGATTATCTTCTCCGGCGTGGGTACGGTTGCCGATCAGGTCTGGGCGACCCGCCCCGGGGAACCGTACAAGTCGATCAAGGACCTGAAGGGCAAAAAGGTCGGCTACACGCGGCCCGCATCCGTCACCAACATGGTCCTCCTCATGGCGCTTGAGGAGGCCGGCATGAAGCCGACCGATGTCGAACTTGTGGCCGTCGGCGGGACCGGCGCGATCTTGGCCGCAGTGCTGCAAGGCTCGATTGCCGCCGGGAACATCGCGGAGCCTTTATGGACGCGCGACAAGGCGAAGTTGCAGAAGGTATTCTGGATCAAGGACGTGATGTCCCCAGCCATGACGCAGACCGTCGGCATCACTACTGAAGAGTATCTGGCGAAACGCCCCGACGCGCTGCAGGCGGTGGTCGATGGCCGACGCAGGGGCGTGGAATTCATCATGAAGAATCCGGATGCGGCCGCCGAAATCATGGCAAAACTGCACAAATGGGATCTTGCCGTGACCAAGTCGATTTTCGCCGATTTCGTGCGGGAGCAGTATTGGGGCCAGGGTGATGGCAAGTTCGATCTCAAGGGAATGAACGCGATGCTGCGGGGTTTGCGCATCGTCGGTCAGTTGCAGGGTGAAGTGGACTGGAACACGTTGCTCGACGAGCGCTTCCTGGCCCCGGCAAGCCGAATCAAGAAATGACCTGAATCCATGAATCAACGAGCCGCCCTGAAAAAACTGATGCAGGCGCAGGACATGCTGGTGTTGCCCGGCGCCTACGACTGTATTACCGCGCGACTGATCGAACGTGCGGGGTTCCCGGCAGCCTACATGACCGGCGCCGGCACCGCAGCGATCTGCGGCTACCCGGACTATGGCCTCGCGACCATGTCGGAGATGGTCCAGAACGCCGGCCGGATCGCCGCGGCGATCAACATTCCGCTGATTTCAGATGCCGACACCGGTTACGGCAACGAGCTCAATGTAATCCGCACGGTGCGCGAATTCGAACGCGCCGGTGTCGCCGGAATCCACATCGAGGATCAGGTCTTCCCGAAGAAATGCGGCCACCTCGACAACAAGGAGCTGATTTCGCTGGAGGACTTTCTGGTCAAGATCCGGGCGGCAGCAGACGCACGGACGGACCGGGATTTCCTGATCATCGCGCGTACGGACGCGCGCGCGGATTCGGGTTTCGATGAGGCCGTACGGCGCTCGAACGCGGCCCTCGGCGTGGGTGCCGACATGGTGTTCCTGGAAGCACCCCAAACTCTCGACGAAGTCATGTCGGTCCCCGCGCGCGTCAAGGGGCCATGCATGCTCAACGTCGTGCGCGGCGGCAAGACGCCGGAAATTGACCTCAAGGATGCACGCAAGGCCGGATACAGGATCGCCATCGTGCCCGGCTTGCTGATGTTCTCGGTCGTCGCCACCTGCGAGGACGTCCTCGATGAGCTCAAGCGAATCGACCGTCATCC